>JAEYEN010000079.1 GCA_023403375.1 Bacillota bacterium | reverse complement strand
GCTAAATCGTCGCCTGCCAGAATTGCTTCCATCATTGCGTAGGGAACAAGATTTTGCGGCAGAGATATAATGGAAAAATCCTTTTGCGCCGAAACCGTCCTGTTTTTTTCCGATATATTTTTGCCGTCGTAATTATAATAAACTATAACGGTGTGTTTTGCCATATCGGGAAGAACGTATTTTGTGGCGAAATCCCCTTTGACGGAGAATGCGGAAACTTTGTTTTCAAAAATTTTCCGCGGAACGGAAGCCACGTCAAAAAGATACAACCGTTCTGCGTTTTCAAAAAATACGGCTATAACGGGACTGCCGCAGAAAGAAAAGGGAGTTACGGTAACTTGTTTGTCGTAAAAACAAACGCGTTCTTTTATTTTTCCGAAGCGGTTTGTTACCGCTATTATAATGCCTTTGTCGTTAAAAATTTTAACGTCGGTATCGTAAATTTTTTCTTCTTTTACGGAATAGAATTCGTCGTCCGTTTCCACGTCCGTAAAATTAAGGAGATAGCCGCCTTTAAGGTCGGTTACGGTAAGCCCCGAAAAGGGCGCGGTTAAAACTTCTTTACCGAGAAGAAAAGAATACCCGCCTTTTTTTCCGCTTGCGGGGATAATTTCCACAAAAGGGCAGAAATCCCCGTCCACGCGCACGCCTTTTATGGTTTTACCTATTATCCCGTAATATATTCCGTTAAGTTTTACGGCGCAGTTCGCGTCGCTGTGGAAATAATAATACATATATTAAAAAAGTATGTATATTTTACCTTTATTATGTCAATATTTTGTTTATCGAATAATAAAGGAGCAGTTTTATGCAAAAAATTTACGGTTACAAAGACGAAGATTTAAAAAATTTTACGGAGTATTTAAAAGATAAACCGCGCCCGCTTACACGCTGTTTTAAAGAATATGCGCTTTTAAGCGGAAAAGCAGACGGCACGATAAGGAATATGTATTATGCCATTGCCAAAAAAAGCAGGACGGACAAAGATTTTAACGAAGAATTTTTACACGGCGAAACTTTTAAGGTAAACAAGCCCGAGAAATTCGGCGAACAGGAAAAATTAAGTTTAATAAAGAAAATACTGGAAATGAAAGCAAGCGGCAAGTCCGTGCGCGCGGCGATTTCCGTTCTGTCCGGCGGCGACGAAAAACTGTCGTTAAGGTATCAGAATAAATTCCGCAACGTGGTTAAAACCGAACCCCGTCTTATCGACAGGTTGCTTAAAGAGATAGAAAAGGAACGCGGCGGCAAACTGCTTGAATTTTCCTATACCAAAATGGTTAAAAACGTGGTGCCCGACCAGATGATGAAAAAATTACAATCGGCGGTAAACGGACTTGTAGAAAAAATCTCTTCCGAAACAAAAAAGGAAAACGCTATGCTTAAAGAAAAGTTAAGAATTCTCGAAAAAGAGAACCTTAAATTAAAGGGGCAGGAAACGCCGTCCATCGCCACGCGTTTTTTCAGGAACAAAGATAAAAACGCGGTGATGTAACAAGCGGGATTATCCGAAAACTATTAAAACGACCTTCGGAAACGCGCCGCAAAAGGCTAACGAAAACTTTTAACGCCGCGCTTATAGTCGCGCAGAAAGACTGCAAAAAAAACCGTCGGTAGAAAATTTATCTACCAAAATGGGGGAAAGTCGCAAGATAGTTACCTTAATAATCTTAAAGTAGAGAGATTGCAATGGTCAGGCGGTTGTATAAAAGCCGCAAATATAGTATAATAAATCTATAAAAATTAAAGGAAAGGGTTTATGGATTTATTTAAAAAGTGCGAAAATCTCGAACAGGTAAAAGCGGCGAAAAGCGCGGGAATTTATCCCTATTTTCACAAACTTGAAACTCGTCAGGCACCCGTTGTAAAAATGGAAGGCAAAGAGATAATAATGATAGGCTCCAACAACTATCTGGGGCTTACTTCTCATCCCGAAGTTATAGAAGCGGGCGTTAAGGCGATAGAAAAATACGGTTCGGGTTGTTCGGGCAGCAGGTTCTTGAACGGCACGCTCGATACCCACGTTTTATTGGAAAAAGAACTTGCGGAATTTTTACAAAAAGAAGACGTCGTTACTTTTTCTACCGGTTTTCAGTCTAATCTCGGAATAATCTCCGCCATAGCAGGCAGAAACGATTATATTATCTGCGATAAAGAAAACCACGCCAGCATTTACGACGGTTGCAGATTATCGTTCGCAAAAATGTTAAGATACAACCATTCCGATATGCAGGATTTGGAAGCCCAACTTAAAACCGTTCCCGAAACGGCAGGTATTTTAATCGTAACGGACGGCGTGTTCAGTATGGGCGGCGACATTTGTAAACTCCCCGAGATAGTAACGCTCGCCAAAAAATACGGCGCGAGAGTTATGGTGGACGACGCGCATGGTCTTGGCGTTCTTGGCGCCCACGGAAGAGGCACGGCGGAACACTTCGGGTTGGAAAACGAAGTCGATATTTATATGGGTACCTTTTCAAAATCGCTTGCAAGCCTTGGCGGATATATGGCGGCAAAACACGACGTATGCGAGTACGTGCGCCATTGTTCCAGACCCTTTATTTTCAGCGCGAGCATAACGCCCGCGTCCGTTGCGTGCGCCAGAAAGTCTTTGGAAATATTAAAAAGAGAACCCGAAAGAGTGGCAAAATTAAGGGATATAAGCAACTATATGAGAAAGGCGCTTAAAAGTAAAGATATAGACATCATCGACTCCGAAGAAGGCACGCCCATTATCCCCATTTACACTTACGGCAACGTGAGAACGTTTACCGCCTGCCACAAACTGTTTGACAGGGGCGTTTACGTAAACCCCACCGTTTCGCCCGCAGTCCCCGTGGGTAAAAGCCTTATAAGAACAAGTTATATGGCAACCCACACCTTTGAACAAATGGATATTGCAGCCGAAAAAATCAAACAGGTTTTAGACGAAGTTAAAGATATAGAAAACTGATTTTTTAAGCGTTTTATTGCCGCTTAAAAACTGTAAAAACTAATAAAAACCGTACGGCAGGTTTGTGCGCCGCCGTGAAATTCGTCTGACGCATAAAAAGCGTTCGGTATAAAAATCAATATAAAAATCAGTCGGAAAGTTCGCCTGTAAATCCGCACGTAAACTCTTCCGAAAATTCACTCGTAAATATGCCCGAAAAAATTTTTTTCGGGCGTTTATTTTTGTTGACTTATGCAAATAATGATATTATAATACAATTGCAACCAAAAAGGTAGCAATTAAAAGGTGAACGATGAAGTTATCTTCTAAAACCCATTACGGGCTTATGGCGTGTCATATATTAGCGAGAAATTATCCCGACAAAACGGTTTCCGCAAGTGCGCTGGAAAGTTATATATCCGTATCGGGAAAATATCTTGAAAGAATAATGCGTACGCTTGCCGGCAGGAACATCGTGGCGGCGACAAGGGGCGCAAGCGGCGGATATTTTCTGGCAAGACCGCCGGAAGAGATTACGATAGGCGAGATTGTGCGCGCGCTTGAAGACGATATGGTTATTATAGAGTGCGTAAAATCGGACGGAAGTTGTAAGTGCTGCCCGTCGAGCGGAGTGTGGAAAAAACTATACGACGGGATAAACAATCTTTTAGACGGAATGACGCTTAAAGATTTGGCGGACGGCAAACTTAAATAAAGTTTTGAAAATAAATTATAAAACCGAAAAAGACATAAACGATATACATATCATCGGAGAAAAGTTATGGTAAAAACACCTATTTATTTCGACCACGCGGCGACAACGCCTGTGGACAAGAGAGTTTTAGAGAAAATGCTTCCTTATTTTTCGGACGTATTCGGCAATCCCAACAGTCAGCACGTTTTCGGAAGAGAAGCGGTAAAAGCGGTTGACGAAGCGAGAGATACCATTGCTTCTTTAATCAACGCAAGATCGCACGAAGTATATTTTACTTCGGGCGGAACGGAATCCGATAACTGGGCGATACGCGGCATAGCGCACGCTTACGGCGATAAAGGCAAGCATATTATAATAAGCCCCATAGAGCACGCGGCGATGATTACCACCGCCAAAGCGCTTGAAAAAGAAGGGTTTAAGGTTGACTTTATGAAGGTCGATAGCGAGGGCTTTGTCGATTTGAATCACCTCAGAAGTATAATCACGGACGATACGATTTTTGTCGGTTGTATGGTTGCGAACAATGAAATAGGCACGATAGAACCTATAAAAGAAATAGCCGAAATCGCACACGAAAAAGGCGCGTTTATGTTTGCGGACGCAGTTCAGGCGGCGGGGGTACTGAAACTCGACGTTAAAGAACTCGGCGTGGACCTTATGAGTATGAGTTCGCACAAAATTTACGGACCCAAAGGAATGGGCGCGCTCTATATCCGTAACGGCGTTAAACTTACAAGCATAATTACGGGCGGTCATCAGGAGAGAATGAAGCGCGGCGGCACAACCAACGTACCTGCGGTGGTGGGTTTTGCGGAAGCGTTCAGAATAGCGAACGAAGAACTTGACAAAAACTTTGAATACGTTTCTTCTTTAAGGGACAGATTTATAGATAAAGTGCTTAAAGAAGTGCCGTACGTAAAACTTAACGGACCGAAGAAAGAACACAGATTGCCCGCGAACGCAGATTTTTCGTTCGAATATATAGAAGGCGAATCCATATTGTTCAGTTTAGACCTTGCGGGAATCGCCGTATCTTCGGGTTCCGCCTGCTCTTCGGGGTCGTTAGAGCCGTCGCACGTTTTGCTTGCGATAGGGCTTCCCGAAGAACTTGCGCACGGTTCTATCAGATTTTCGTTCGGTAAGCACAACACGATAGAAGAAATAGATTATGCGGTGGACTGTCTTAAAGCGGCGGTTTTAAGACTCAGAAAAATGTCGCCGTTATTCAAAATAGAAGGAGAGATAAAAAATGTATAACGACAAGGTAATAGAAGTTTTCAAAAACCCCAAAAACGTCGGCGAAATCGAAAACCCCGACGGTATCGGCACCGTCGGTAACGCTACCTGCGGCGATATTATGCAGATAACTCTTAAAATAGAAAACGACGTTATCGTAGACGCCAAATTCAAAACGTTCGGCTGCGCCGCCGCTATCGCGACAAGTTCTACCGCAACCGAAATGGTTAAGGGTATGACCGTCGAAGAAGCGCTTAAAGTAACCAACAAAAAAGTGGTGGAAACTTTGGGCGGACTTCCCGCACAGAAATTACACTGTTCGGTGCTGGCGGAAGAAGCGATTAAAAAAGCGATAGAAGATTATCAGGCTAAAAAAGCGGGCAAAACCAAAGTCGAAAAAGAAGACGGCACAATAGAATACGTTTAAGATTTGCGGGGCTTACATCTAGCGCATATTTTTATCCGATTCGGCGCATACTTTCTTTGAAGGGGGAAAGTATGGAAGAAAAATTTTTAATCGGCGTTATACTCGGTATGCTGGGCGGCGCGCTTATTACAGCCAATTCGCAAAAAGCAAGGCAAATGGTTAAAAGCGGGCAGGAACAGGTTACCAAAAAGGTAAACGAACTCGGCAAAAAGAAAACCGCCGATAAATAATGCTTAAACCAATAGGAAAGCGGGCGCGCCGATAAGGTGCGCTCGTTCTTGTTAAAATAAGTTGCTTAAAATTTTAAAGTATGTTAAAATAAAAAGGTGGAAAGATTTTTGTGCCTTGATATAGGCGATAAAAGAATAGGCGTTGCCGTTACGGACCCTTTTTGCGAGTATGCGCTGCCGGTTGAAACTTACGTTCGCAAAAACCTGAAAGCGGACGTGGAGAAAATTCTTTTTTATATAAAACAAAAATGCGCGACCGCGCTTGTTTGCGGTCTTCCCGTTATGTTTGACGGAACGCCTTCCGTTCAGACTAAAAAGGCGCAGTTTTTTATCGACAAGATAAAAGAAGCGACGGATATTGAAATCTATTCGGTGGACGAAAGATGCACCACCGTAGAAGCGGAAGAGAACCTTATAGAACAAGGGTTCAGGAGAGAAGAACGAAAAAAATACGTGGACAGTCTTGCGGCTTGCTCTATTTTAGAAGGATTTCTTTCGGAATATAACAAAAATAAAAAAACACAATTGTTAAAGGAGATAACTATGAGCGATAAAGAAAAGAAATTACATCACGACGACTGCGATTGCGGCTGCCATGAAGAACATATCCACGACGAAGAGTGCGACTGCGAAGAATGTGCGGACGGCTGCGACTGCGGATGTGAAGACGATATTGTAGAACTTACCACAGACGACGGAAAAAAACTCAAATTTTATTTTGTAGGCACTATCGAATATAAGGGCAAAAACTATTCTGCATTCGAACCGGCAGAAGAGATAGACGGTATTTCGGAAGACGACCTTATTATCTTTGAACTCGCGGGAGACGACGAAGAAACGGCAGACCTTCTCCCGATAGAAGACGAAAAATTGCTTGACGAAGTATTTGAAGAGTTCTGCAAGGTTTTAGACGAAGAAGAGTAAAACTTTAATTCCGCAAACAAGAACGGAAAGAAGTTGAATTATAAGTCAGGTGAAAAATTAAACCGACGTTTTTTATGCGGCAATTCGGTTTAATACCCGAAATCATATAAATCGGGCATATATTTTAAAAAAATGATAAACGGACAATCGAAAGGTTTGTCCGTTTATTTTTTTAGAAAAGGCGGCGGGGGAACGCTGCTTTTAACGCGGTTGAAAAAAACAGTCGGTACGGACGGCACGGGCGCCACGACAGAAAGAAAGACAGGGCGGCACGGGGCGACGTAAGGGTAAGGAAAGAAAATGGGGATACGGGCGCTGTAACGAGAAGAAAAGGAAGCGGGTTGAACGGGCGTTGTAAGATGAAGAAAAACAAACGGAGGATTTTAAAAACATAAAAAAATTAAAAAATTTTTTTGTAAAACTATTGACTATATAAACGATTATGTTAAAATACTTTCACAATCAAAACACTTTTATTTTTTAAGAGGGTATTTTTATGAAAAAAGAGCGCGCCGTAAAAGTCGGAAAGGCGGCGGAAGATTGTAAGCGGACACACGAAAAACGCGACGAAGTTGCGGAATTCGAGTCGCTTTTTTCTTTGTCCGAAAAAGGCGGGAAAGAAAAAAACAGGCTTTTTTTAACCATTGTAAAAAAGAATTTCCGGCTGATTTTTTGGAGCACGATTGTTTTTATAATCAAAAACTCGCCCATCTGGATTATCCCCATAATCAGTTCTAATATTATAAACATTATAACCGATTACCTTGGCGGAACGATGGCGTATGAAGAAGTCATAAGGCTTTGCATAATAAACGGCGCCGTTTTCGTCGGGTGTCTTATACAGAATATTCCCACGCACGAAATCTGGGCGAAACTCGTTTCCAAACTGAACCGAAATATAGACGCTAATATCAGAAGCGCCGTCGTCAGAAAACTGCAAAAACTTTCCATAACCTATCATAAAGAGATGGAAACGGGCAGAATAGAATCCAAATTCCTGCACGACGTGGATAATATTACCGCGTTGTTTACCGTTCTGACAAACGGACTTATCCCCGCAATTATCAGCGTTATCGTATCGGTGGCGATTTCCGTCGTAAAAAGCGGCACGGTGTCGCTTTTCTTCCTCGCGATAATTCCGCTTAACGTTATTCTTGCTATGTTGTTCAGAAAGAAAATGACGAAGAACAGCAAAAATTTCAGACAGAGCAACGAAGCGGTGAGCAAAAGGCTCTCTAACATTTTAGAAATGCTTGTGGTTACCAAAGCGCACGGGTTAGAAGAAAAAGAATACGACGATTTTCACAAAGAGATAGAGTCTATGAAAAAGCGCGGACACGACCTTGACACGGTGAACGCGTATTTCGGTTCCACGTCCTGGGTGCTTGCCAATATTCTGAACGGCGTGTGCCTTGCCTTTTGCGCCTATATGGCGTTTACGGGCAGTATAACCGTCGGCGACGTGGTGTTGTATCAGTCGCTTTTCGGCGCAATCAATTCCAACGTTCTTAACATAATAAACATAATGCCTAACGTTGTGAACGGCAAAGAGTCGCTTTGTTCCGTTTCGGAACTTATGCGGGCGGGCGATATGGAGATTTCGGACAAAGGCAAGGTGATAACCGAACTTTGCGGAGAAGTCAAATTCGACCACGTTTACTACGGCTATCCCAAAACCGACGACTATACGATAAAAGACTTTTCGCTGGACGTGAAAAAGGGAGAGTGCATAGCGGTTGTCGGCTCTTCGGGTTCGGGAAAAACCACGCTTATGAATATGATAATAGGCTTTTTGTTGCCCGTTAAAGGCGCGGTTTACATAGACGGAAACTCGATGGCGGACATAAATCTGGATTCTTACAGACATTTTATTTCCGTCGTTCCGCAAAACAGTATTTTGTTTGCGGGAACGGTAAGGGAGAACATAACTTACGGGCTTGACGGCTATACCGAAGAAGAACTTATGAACGCGGTCAAAAAGGCTAATCTCGAAGAAGTGATAAACGAACTTCCCGACGGAATAGACACCTTTATCGGCGAGCACGGCGGCAGGCTTTCCGGCGGACAAAAACAGCGCATAACGATAGCGCGCGCACTCATCCGCAATCCTAAAATTCTCATTCTAGACGAAGCGACTTCCGCTTTGGATAACGTTTCCGAGTACCACGTGCAGAAAGCCATTTCGGGGCTGATCAAAGGGCGAACCACGTTTATAGTGGCGCACAGACTTTCCACTATCCGCGACGCGGACAGAATAGTCGTTATGGAAAACGGCGAAGCGGTGGAAGTGGGAAGTTACGAAGAACTTATGGCTGCAAAAGGCGCGTTCTATAAACTTAAAGAGTTGAACGACTTAAACTATAAAGAAGCGGAAGAAGGACTTAACGCCGTTTAACCGAAAAATTCGGTTTTTACAAACAGCCTTTGGCGGCAAGTCGATAAAATATTTCCGAAATATATAAAAATCGCATAAAAAAGCGGTAAAAACGCAAAAAGCGCCGTAAAACGTTTGCGTTTATAGTGCGGTTATGCTAAAATAATCAAGTTAAAAATTCACACTCGCGCGGGAAGGCGTTCGTGTTTCCGAAAATTTTTCAATCGGGAATGTTGCCTTTAAAAAACAAAACGCGGGGAGGGAAAACGGAGGAATTTTTTTATGGCAGTTATCACAATGAAACAACTCCTTGAAACGGGAGTGCACTTCGGGCACCAGACCAGACGCTGGAACCCCAAAATGAAAAAGTACATCTACGGCGAAAGAAACGGCATTCACATCATTAACTTAGAGCAGACCGTAGACCTTATCGAAAACGACGTTTATCCGTTCGTTGTAGACCAGGTAAAACAAGGAAAGAGCATACTCTTCGTCGGCACCAAAAAACAGGCGCAGGACGCTATCAAAGAAGAAGCGGAAAGATGCGGTCAGTACTACATCAACAGCCGTTGGTTAGGCGGCACGCTTACTAACTTCAAAACCATTCGTTCCAGAGTTGAAAGATTAAACAAACTCAACAATATGGAAAAAATGGGCGAATTCGACCTTCTTCCCAAAAAGGAAGTTGCGGTTCTGAAAGCGGAAAGAGATAAACTCGAACTCAATCTCGGCGGCATCAAAGAAATGAGAAGCCTTCCCGGAGTTATGTTTATCGTTGACCCCGAACAGGAAGACATCGCGGTTATGGAAGCGAGAAAACTTCATATTCCGATTGTCGCTATAACCGACACCAACTGCGACCCCGACCTTATCGACCACGTTATCCCCGGTAACGACGACGCTATCCGCGCGGTAAAACTTATCGCTTCCGTCATTGCAGACGCGGTTATCGAAGCAAATCAGGGCGAACAGGTTGAAAGCGAAAACGGCGACGCAGAAGTTAAAGACGAAGCGGAAGAAACCGTTAAAGACGCTGAATAATTTTTAAGGAGCAAAGAATATGTTTACAAGTCAAGACGTAATGGAACTCCGTAAAAAAACGGGCGCAGGCATAGCGGACTGCAAAAAAGCGCTTACCGAAACCCAGGGAGATATGGCGAAAGCAGTAGACTTTTTGAGAGAAAAAGGCATTGCGACCGCTGCTAAAAAGGCTTCCAGAATCGCCGCAGAAGGTATTGTTGCCGCTAAAATAGAAGGTAACGTAGGCGTTTTGGTTGAAGTTAACTGCGAAACCGACTTCGTTGCAAAGGGCGACCAGTACGTTGCGTTTGTTAACGACGTTGCGGACTACGTGCTCAAAAACGACGTTAAATCCAACGAAGAACTTATCGAAGACAAAAAAGAAGAAACTATCGCCGCTACCGCAAGGATAGGCGAAAAGATTTCTATCAGACGTTTTGCAAAATACACCGCTGAGAACGGCATTGTTGCAAGTTATATCCATATGGGCGGAAAAGTAGGCGTTTTAGTAGAACTCGAAGGTTGCACCTGCGACGTTGCGAAAGAACTCGCGCACGAAGTTGCTCTTCAAATCGCCGCTTGCAAACCTCTTTATCTTAACGCGGCGGAAGTTCCCGCAGAAATCTTAGAACACGAAAAAGAAATTTTAAGAGTTCAGGCGTTAAACGAAGGCAAACCCGCAGCAATCGTAGACAGAATGGTTGAAGGCAGAGTTAAGAAATATTACGACGAATTCTGTCTGTTAAATCAGGTTTACGTAAAAGACCCCTCTATGACCATAGAAAAACTTGTTAAGAGTTATTCCGACAAGTACGGCAAAAACTTCTCCGTAAAGAGATTTACCCGTTTTGAAATGGGCGAAGGCTTGGAAAAGAGAAGCAACGACTTTGCCGCGGAAGTAGAAGCGCAGATGAAAAAATAATTTTTGTCCGCTTTTTATAAAACACACGAGATAAAAAAAAGAACAAGCGCACGCTTGTTCTTTTTTACGTTTCTGGTATTTTATTTTGGTAATATATTCAATATTATATTCCGATATTTTATTTCGATGTTTTTTTAATATTATATTCTGATATTTTATTTTGATATTTTATTCTGGAATTTTATTCGGATACCTTATTATGAGATTTTAAGCGTGATTTTAATTTGCGTTTTTATATATTCAGAGCGAATATTCAATTTGAGGTTTTAGTGAGTTTTACAAATATTATAAGCATATTATCGAGTTATAAAGCCGATATTAAAAAAAATTCGCCGCTGTTTGGGTTTTGCTATGGATTTGCTATGGACAAATACCTTAAAATGTAGTAAAATATTTAAGGTATAATATAAAGGCTATAAGAATAGGAGATATTTATGGCAAAGGCTATTTATAAAAGAGTTATAATAAAGTTATCGGGCGAAGCGCTTGCAGGCGAAAAGGGTAACGGTATAGACGAAAAAATTCTGTCCGAAGTAGTGGACCAGATTATCGCCGTTAAAAACCTTGGCGTAGAAGTGGGAATAATCGTCGGGGGCGGAAACTTCTGGCGCGGAAGACAGGGCGTTGAAATGGACAGGTCTGCCGCAGACCACATGGGCATGCTTGCCACCGTTATAAACGCTTTGGCAATACAGGATACGCTTGAAAGAAAGGGCGTTCCGACAAGAGTTCAGACCGCGCTTACTATAACGAGAGTTGCGGAACCTTATATTTTAAGAAAGGCTATGTCGCATCTTAATAAAGGCAGAGTAGTGATTTTTGCCTGCGGAACGGGCAACCCCTATTTTACCACCGATACGGCGGCGGCTCTGCGCGCGGCGGAAATAGGCGCGGACGTTTTGCTTCTGGCAAAGAACGTAGACGGTATTTACGATTCTGACCCCAAGATAAACAAGGACGCTAAAAAACTTAAAGAAATAAGTTATAAAGACTACATCGCAAAAGGTCTTAAAGCAATGGACACCACCGCGATAACTATCTGTATGGAAAACGAAATTCCCGTTCTGGCATTCGGACTGTTTGAAGAAAACGCGCTTGTAAGAGCGGTAACGGGCGACAATATCGGAACGCTAATTAAGTAATCGATAAAGAATATAAAGACAAGATAAAGACAAGCGATAAATTGAGAGAAATTAAAACGAGTAAATTTATCGGGTTTATAAAAATAAAAAGCTGCAAGGAGAACGCAAATGGCGATAGAAAACGAAAAATACGAAGAGATAATGATGGAAACTATGGAAAAAACGGATAAAACCGTATCCGTTCTGAACGGCGAGTATATTACCATAAGGGCAGGCAGAGCCAATCCGCACATTTTAGACAAGGTGCTTGTAGACTATTACGGCACGCCTTCGCCCATAAATCAGGTGGGTAACATATCCGTTTCGGAAGGCAGATGTTTAGTCATCGCCCCGTGGGACGCTTCTATGCTTAAAGTTATAGAAAAACAACTTATTGCCGAGAATTTAGGGATAAACCCCGTAAACGACGGCAAGGTTATAAGACTTGTTTTCCCCGTGCTTACGGAAGAAAGAAGAAAAGAACTTGTCAAACAGATTAAAAAGATGTCAGAAGACGCCAAAGTCGCTATCAGAAACGTAAGGCGCGATTCTATGGACGCTCTTAAAAAGATGAAAAACAACAAAGAACTTTCCGAAGACGAGCACGCCGTCTGCGAAAAGGAGATAGACAAAGTTATTGCGGAAGCCATTGAAAAGACCGACAAACTTTGCGCAGAAAAAGAAAAGGATATAATGTCCGTATAATGGATAATATTAAAATAAAAATTCCGAGCCATATCGGAATTATAATGGACGGCAACGGAAGATGGGCAAAACTCCGCGGGAAAAAACGCAGTTACGGGCATAAGAAAGGCTCCGACAACGTGGATAGAATCGTTTCGTACGCGTTCGCGAACGGCGTAAAGACATTGTCGCTTTACGCCTTTTCTTGTGAAAACTGGGCGCGCCCGCAGGAAGAAGTGGACGAACTTATGCGCCTGTTAAAAATCTATTTCACAAAATTTTTGCGTAAGATTTTAAAAAACAACGTGCGCCTTACCGTTATGGGCGACCTTTCCGCTTTAACGCCCGAACTCAGGGAAATTATAAATAAAGACGTGGAGCAAAGCAAGAAAAATACCGAGCACGTGCTTAACCTTGCAATAAACTACGGCGGCAGGCAGGAGATTGTTTATGCGGTAAACAAACTTATCGCGGAGAACAAAGAAGTTACGGTGGACGGCATTTCCGAAAACCTTTATTCTGCGCCGTTCGGCGAGCCCGACCTTATTATAAGAACGGGCGGAGAGTTCAGACTTTCCAACTTTATGCTCTATCAGGGCGCTTATTCCGAACTATATTTTACAGACGTTTTGTGGCCCGATTTCGACGAAAAAGAATTCGACAAAGCGATAGAAAACTTTTCTTTAAGAAAAAGGCGGTTCGGAAAATTAGACGAACAGAACTAAAAGCCTTAAAGCGGAAGTCTATATTGCTAAAATCAGACTTACTGCACCGTCGTTATTTACTTCCCGTCGTTAACTTAAAGATTATAAAATAAATCCGAACGGACTAAATTGTTTCGGCAGGCAAGATGGATTTATATGGGCGTTGACGAGACGTTCAAATGAAATGTTCAAAGGAAAGGCTCAAAAGATAGGTTCAAAGGAGAAAATATGCTAAAAAGAACTATAACGGGCGCGTGCTTTTGCGCCGTGATAATATCATTCTTTTTGTTGAGAGAGTACGTAGATTACAGAATATTTCAGTTCCTTACGGCGTTTTTGTGCGCCGCGGCAACCTTTGAAGTGGCAAGGGCGGTTAAACCTTTTTCCGCAAAAGGCAGTTTTTACGTTCAGGCGTTTTACGGCATAACCGTTATTCCGCTTTACTGCGTTTTCGATTATTTTGTAGAAGGGGTGAAAGGCTATCCGGTTGCGCTTATTTATTGCTTGCTCTTTTTGTGTATAAACGCGCTTTTGGTCTGCTTTTCAAAACGTGAAAAGACGGACGAAGTTTTTTCCGAAAACACCGATGAAAACGCGGCAAAGGAAGGCGTTCCGCACGGTAAAACCATTGCTTTGTTTAATAAAAAATCGGACTTGACATATGCTGTTACTTCGATTTTTCCCGTTTTGTATCCGTCGGTTTTAGTGTTTTGTATGGCGGCGGCAAACGACCTTGCCGCACCCAAAGGCTTTCTGGCGCTTTTGACTATATTCGTCGTGTCCTGTCTTACGGATACTGTGGCATATCTGGTAGGAATGACGTACAGCAAAATAAGAAAGGGCAAAGCAAAGAAAATGTGCCCCGTTTTAAGTCCTAATAAAACCATTGCAGGCGGTATCGGCGGTATTATCGGCGGCATTGTCGGCGGTATTATCGTGTTTTACGTATTCTACGGAAAAGCGACGGAAATAAACTTTTTCTCTCCGCTTTTGTTATTTATAATAGTGGGGTTTGCGGCGGCGATTCTCACGCAGGCGGGCGACCTTCTGGAAAGTTATATCAAGCGGAAAGCGGGGATAAAGGATATGGGCAAAATTATGCCCGGGCACGGCGGAATTATGGACAGAATAGACGGCATAAGCCTTGCTTCCGTTGCGGTGTTTATAACCTTTGCCTTGGTATAAGCCTTAAATAATCCTTGGGTTTAAATAATTTTAATAAGGTAAAAATTTTTATTAAAGTCAATATTTCTGAATAAAGTTAATAGTCCTAATAAAGTCAACAAGTCTAAATAAAGTTGATAACTTTAAAAAAGTCAATAAGCATAAATAAATTTAGTATTTTCAATAAAGCAAAAACAAAAAAATAACGCAAAAATAAAGCAAAAAATTTTATGAAAAAAATCGCTTTGATAGGCAGCACGGGTTCTATCGGCAGACAAGTAATATCGGTAGTAAACCGTCATCCCGAAAAATTTAAGATAGTTTCGCTTGCGGGCGGATTTAACAGCGCACTGTTAAGAGAACAGGCAAAAGCATTATCTCCGCTTGTAGTTTGTTCGGCGGACGATAATTTTTGTAACGACGCATTTTGTAACGACGCTTTTTGTAAAGACGCTTTTTGCGCCGCCGATTTCCGTAAAGATAGTTGCGGCAGGGATAATTTTATTAAAGATAATTTTTGTGAGAATAATCTTTGCAAAGATAAATCGTGTGTAAAAGCGAGCGAAGAATTTGCGGAAAACCGCGCTAAATGGCGCGGTGCGGAAGTGTTTACGGGCGAAAACGCGTTTACAAACGCCATTATCGAAGAAGCGGACGTCGTCGTCGTCGCGCTGGTGGGTTTTAAGGGGATAATAGCCGTTTTAGACGCGATAAAAAAGGGCAAAGACGTTGCTTTGGCGAACAAGGAGAGCCTTGTCGTCGGCGGCGATTTGGTTATGGCGGCGGCAAAGGAAAAAGGGGTTAAAATTTTGCCCATAGACAGCGAACATTCGGCGATTTGGCAGTCTTTGGGGTTTGATTTTCACAGACCGTTCAAAAAAATAATTCTTACCTGTTCGGGCGGGGCGTTCAGAGATTACGATAAAGAAAAATTAAAAACCGCCACCGTTAAAGACGCGCTGCGCCACCCTAACTGGAATATGGGCGCCAAAATAACGGTAGACTGCGCAACGCTTGTCAACAAGGGGTTTGAAGTGATTGAAGCGCACCACCTGTATAACGCTTCTTTCGACGATATAGAAGTAATAATTCATAAGGAAAGCGTCATACACTCTATGGTAGAGTATCTTGACGGCGCGATTATCGCGGAGATGAGTTATCCGTCGATGGAGATACCTATAAGTCTGGCGCTTTCTTATCCCGAACGGCTGACGGTAGACGTTCCTGCCGTGGATTTTAAGAGTATTAAAAATCTGACTTTTTCCGCACCCGATTACGACAGGTTTCCCTGTCTTAAACTTGTAACGGAAGCGGGGAGAACGGGCGGACTTTATCCTGCGGTCATAAACGGCGCGAACGACGGCGCGGTTAAGTTGTTTTTAGAAGGCAAAATAGGATATACGGATATTTACAAAAGTTTAGACGGCGCGTTAAACGCGTTCGGCGGTAACAAAAGCCGTTTAACATACGAGGATTACGAGAGCGCAAACGCGTTCGGCGGTAACTACGTTAAAAATTTGTTCGGAGAATAGATGGGGAGTTTATATTTAGCGTCCTTTGCGGAAATAGCAGGATATATCGGTTACGTTATCGTTGCCGTTTTAGTATTGCTTTTAATGATAACCGTGCACGAAGCAGGGCATTTTTTCGCAGGGAAAATTTTCGGGTTCGGTATAGAAGAATTCGCAATAGGGTTCGGCCCCAAAATTTACAGAAAGAAAACCAAAAGCGGCGAATATTTTTCCGTCAGAGCGTTACCGCTCGGCGGATTTTGCTCTTTTAAAGGAGAAGACGAAGAAGCCGCCGCGCCCGACTCGTTTAATTCCAAACCGCCGTGGCAGAGAATAATCGTTCTTATCTCTGGCGCGTTTATGAACTACGTTTTAGCGGTTGTTTTAATCATAACCATGTTCGGAATTTACGGGCAGACCGCCCTTATAGCGGTGGACCTTGTGCCGACTACCGAGTATTCGCAGGAAAATTTATTACAAAGCAAGGACGTTTTACTCAAAGCGAACGGTAAAAATATTTACATCACGACCGACCTTTATAATGCGCTTAACGGCAAGGGAAAAGGCGAATTAGTGGAGTTTACGGTAAGGCGGAAGGGCGAGGACGTTAAAGTTTTAATCGCCATGCGCGAAAATGCGGACTTTAAAAACATAGAAGATATGAAAACGCTTTACGACGTTTTAGGCTTTGCTTATTCGCTCGACGAAAACAACAACATAACGGAAGGCGGACTGTATGCAACAAGCGTTAGGTTCGGGTTTTTTCAGACGATAGGAAAGAGTTTCGAATATTCGTTTAAACTTGCCGGAACGGTATTTACCGTTATCGGTCAACTATTAACCGGACGGCTGGGTATAGGTTCGGTGGGCGGAACGATAACAACGATAGGCGTTACGGCAAACGCCATAAAAACGGGCGGATTGAGATACCTGTTAAACATTGCGGGGTTTATAGGCGTTAACCTTGCGGTGTTCAATCTGTTGCCCGTGCCTGCGCTCGACGGGGCGAGAGTGATTTTTTGCCTGATTGAGTGGATATTCAAAAAACCCGTGAACAGAAAGGTAGAAGCGGTTATCCATACGACGGGCTTTGTGCTGATATTGCTTTTTGCCGTTTTAGTGGACCTGCAAAGGTGCTTTTAGTTACAAAAAACGCGTTTTAATCTCTGAACTCGTTATGCCGATTATCTCATCGGAAGACGTTTTTGCTCTTATAACAAAGCAAGTATAGGATAAAAGCGAAAGGCGGGACTTTCTGTAAAACGGGGCGGCGTTACCTTAAAAGAGAAGGGTTTTCAGCCTGCGGAAGGGATAAAAAAGGGTTTTATAACGAGAAATAATAGTTTTTATAAAAAATTTATATAAAATAGGTGCAAAAAATTTTAAAATTTTTATACTCATTTTAAATAATTGTGTTATACTTTTTACGTAAAAATTGTTAAAAACAATGGAGGAAAAATTTTTATGGCTATAAAGAACGTGTATCTTTTAGACCTTTTGGAAAGAACCAAAAAGAGAAATCCTAACGAACCCGAATTCATTCAGGCGGTTACGGAAGTATTCTCTACGTTAGAACCCGTTATCGAACAGCGCCCCGACCTTGTGGAAGCAGGCGTTCTGGAAAGAATCGTCGAACCCGAAAGACAGATTATGTTCAGAGTTCCGTGGGTAGACGACAACGGCAAAGTACAGGTTAACCGTGGTTACCGCGTACAGTTCAACTCTGCTATCGGACCTTATAAGGGAGGTATCAGACTTCACCCGTCCGTAAATCTCGGAATCATCAAATTCCTTGGCTTTGAACAGGTATTCAAAAACAGCCTTACCACACTGCCTATGGGCGGTGCGAAAGGCGGCTCCGACTTTGACCCCAAAGGCAAGTCCGACGCTGAAATTATGAGATTCTGCCAGAGCTTCATGACCGAACTTTGCAAATATATCGGCGCCGATTGCGACGTACCCGCAGGCGATATCGGTACCGGCGGAAGAGAAATAGGTTTTATGTTCGGTCAGTATAAGAGAATCAGAAACGAATGGGTCGGCGTTCTGACCGGTAAAGGAATTCCTTACGGCGGAAGTCTTGCGAGAACGGAAGCGACGGGCTTTGGTCTTTGCTACTTCACCAACGAAATGCTTAAAGCGAACGGCACTTCTTTCGAAGGCAAAACCGTTCTTGTTTCCGGTTCGGGCAACGTTGCTATCTACGCTTGTCAGAAAGCGACCGAATACGGCGCGAAAGTCGTCGCTATGTCGGACAGCAACGGCTATATTTACGACAAAAACGGCATAGACCTTGACCTTGTTAAAGATATTAAAGAAGTAAGACGCGGCAGAATTAAAGAATACGTCGCAGTCAGAAAAGACGCGGAATATCACGAAGGTTGCAAAGGAATTTGGACTATTCCCTGCGACATCGCGCTTCCTTGCGCTACCCAGAACGAAATCGACGGAGAATCCGCTAAGATTTTGGTTAAGAACGGTTGTAAAGTTGTTTCCGAAGGCGCGAACATGCCGTCTACTCCCGAAGCAATCGACACCTATCTTGCAAACGGTATTCTTTACGGACCCGCAAAAGCGGCAAACGCAGGCGGCGTTGCTACCAGCGGCTTGGAAATGAGCCAGAACTCTATAAGACTTTCCTGGTCGTTTGAAGAAGTTGACGAAAAACTTCATAACATTATGATAAGCATATTCAAAGCGTGCGACGAAAACGCTAAAAAATACGGTATGCCCGGCAACTATATGGCAGGCGCGAACATCGCCGGCTTTATAAAAGTTGCGGAAGCGATGAAAGCGCAGGGTAACGTTTAATAACCTGCCGATAAACCGCATTATCATAACGTAATTATAAAACGTAAAAAACTCCCCGTTCCGAAAGAAACGGGGAGTTTTGTTATGTGCAAAAAACTGTCGCACGCTTAAATCTTTGTTGTGCGCCGCAGGATTTGTGCCTTGCGGCTCTGTTTTTCTATATAACGCTACGCTCTGAGCGCAAAAAATTCGTTGCTATACTTTAAGCATCAGATATTCGTTTTCTTTTTCGTCTGCGGCAAGGTTATAAAGTTCGTTTGCCAAAACGTCCTTTTCAAAACAAGCGGCGGCGGTTTTTTTAAGCGCGTCCGCGTCGCTTTTTCTCGTGATAAGCAGAATGGTGCCTTTTTTGGATATTTCGGCAATCAGGTCTTTATCGTCTTTGGAAACGGCAAGCACTTTCGCATATAAATTACTGTTAAGGCAATCTTTTACCAAATCGTCCGTTATTCCCAAAAGATTGGAAACGAGTATTCGCCTGATTCTTGCGGCGGTGTATCGTTTAGTGGAAGCGCGGGCCACGAGTTGGTCTACGGTGCGGTTGTCTTTGGAAAGCGCTTTTATGCGATTTTCAAGCCCTTCGGTGCAATCGGAGATTTCCTTGATATTCTCCGTCGGCTCCGTTATAAGTTTTGTCATAATCATCTTGTCGAACGCAAACGGATAGGGCGTAAGGTCCTGATAGACGTAAGACGGCAAGCACTTTTTAAGTTTTTTAAGCCGTGCGGTTTTTATAACGTTCCGTATGCTCGTTGCGCTGGTTACGCCCCTTTTAAGGGTTACGTCGTTATGGTCGCCCTCTCTTTTCATAGGGAAAATATCTATTAGCGTGTCTTTTTTAAGAAGCGCTTTGGTATATTCTAATCCCAGAATGTTGTTGGGGGAAGAAATAAGGCTCTCGTCGTATTCGCCGCCAAGACTTTTAACCGCTTCAAACCGCGCTTTGGCAAACCCTTCGCCAAGATTAAGCCGTTCTTTAAGCGCCTTTTTGAACTCTTTGCTTTCGTTGTTCATAGCGTATGCAAGCGAGATATAGTCCTGTTTTTCGCCGCTTTCCACGCCGAAACACAACCCGTCCGCCACGCCTAAACCGTATAAAACGTTTATCGCGCCGCTGGCAAAGGTTTCGGCATTCGCGGTGGCGAACACGGTGGGGAGTTCTATAACCAAATCCGCGCCGGCGATTACCGCCTGTTTTGCGCGTTTGTATTTGTTAAGAACGGCAGGTTCGCCGCGCTGCGTAAAGTTACCGCTCATTAAAACGATAATTTTATCGGCGTGCAAAACGTTTTTCATATATTCGATATGCTTTAAGTGCCCGAGATGTAAGGGGTTGTATTCTGCAACGGTTGCGTAAATTTTCATAAAAAACCCTAAAACTTTTAATTAACAATTTACTTTTTACGTTAAATGTTGTAAAATAAATAAGTAAGTTGTTTAAATATATTTTACACCAAAATTTATTTTTTTTCAAACATTTTAAAATAATTGAAAGGAGCGGAATTTTATGGCAGGACTTTTGGAGCAAATTAAAGAAGAAGCGAAAAAACTTAACAAAACCATCGTTCTTCCCGAAGGTGAAGACGCGCGTGTGGTTAAAGCCGCGGGAGAAGCCGCAAACGATAAACTTGCAAACGTCGTTTTGCTCGGCGACCCCGATAAAATCAAAAAGGACAATGCGGACGTAAATCTTTGCGGAGTTAAAATCGTAAACCCCGTTACCGACGAAAATACCGACAAGTATGCGGAAATTTTGTATAAGGCGAGAGAAGGTAAGATTAACAGAAAAACCAACCTTCCCGAATATCCCGACGTTGCGGCGGCAAAAGCGGCTATTCTTAAAGATTACACCATGTACGGCGCTTTAATGCTTAAAGCGGGCGACGTGGACGGACTCGTTTCCGGCGCTTGTCATTCTACCGCCAACACTTTAAGACCGGGACTTCAAGTAATAAAAACCGCGCCCGGAATAGACACGGTTTCTTCTTGCTTTATTATGATTGCGCCCGACGGCGGTTGCAAATACGCACCCGACGGCGTTGCGGTTTTCGCGGATTGCGCTATCAATATAGAACCCGACGCGAAACAGATAGCGGACATCGCCATCTCCACTGCGGAATCGGCTAAAAACATTGCGGGGATAGAACCGAGAATCGCTATGCTTTCTTTCTCCACGAAAGGTTCCGGCAACGACGATAAGTTCTTTAAGTCCGTTCCCAAAATGCAGGAAGCGACCGCCATTGCGAAAGCCGCTCGTCCCGACCTTAAATTAGACGGCGAATTCCAGTTTGACGCTGCGGTAGCCCCCTCGGTTGCGGCGATTAAAGCGCCCGACTCTTCGGTTGCGGGCAAAGCGAACGTATTTGTTTTCCCCAACATCAACGCTGGTAACATCGGATATAAAATCGCTCAGCGTTTCGGCGGATTTATGGCGCTCGGTCCTATTTGTCAGGGCTTTGCAAAACCCATCAACGATTTGTCGCGCGGCTGCTCGGCAGACGACGTTGTGGCGGTTATCGCTATCACCGCGCTTCAAGCAAAATAATCAGACGAAAAATAATGGTTTTATTAAAATATCGGCGCAATTGAAATTAAAAACGGCGTAATTAAAAACAAAGACGACACGATTAAAAACAAAAACGGCGCAGATAAAATCAAATTCAGAAAATAAAAACAAGTAAAGTAAGGAAAACGTTAATCTATGAAAATTTTAGTTATAAACGCAGGCAGTTCTTCTCTTAAATATCAACTTATCGATATGGCGGACGAAAGCGTTGTTCTTAAAGGTATTTGCGAAAGAATAACGTTCAGCGGAAGTCAACTTACGCAAAAAACTTTCGACGGAAGAGAAACCCTTATAAAACAGGACATGCCCACCCATAAAGAAGCGATGGAACTTGTACTCAAAGCAATGCTGGACCCCGAAAAAGGCGCGCTTAAATCT
Source organism: Bacillota bacterium (assembly GCA_023403375.1). Classification (GTDB taxonomy): domain Bacteria; phylum Bacillota; class Clostridia; order Christensenellales; family Borkfalkiaceae; genus UBA1259. The sequence goes on along the minus strand of JAEYEN010000079.1, from coordinate 15,747 downwards.
ATGGACGAGATAGGCGCGGTAGGGCACAGAGTGCTTCATTCGGGCGAAGATTTCAAACAGTCGGTTGTCATTACGGACGAAGTTATAAAAATCTGCGAAAAGAACGCGGAATTAGGCCCCCTTCACATGCCCGGCAACATCGCTTGCATAAAGAGTTGCAGAGAAGTTATGAAAGGCGTTCCTATGGTTGCCGTTTTCGACACCACTTTCCATTCCACAATGCCGGCAAAGGCGTATATGTACGGTATCCCTTACGAAGTGTACGAACAGTATAAAATAAGAAAATACGGATTCCACGGCACTTCTCATAAATTCGTAAGCGAAGAAACGATAAAACTTTTAAATAAAGAAAATTCCAAAATCATCGTATGCCACCTTGGCAACGGCTCTTCCATTTCCGCCGTTAAAGACGGAAAATGTATAGATACGTCTATGGGCTTTACGCCGTTGGAAGGGCTTGTTATGGGTACCCGTTCGGGCGATATAGACCCCGCGGCGGTTGACTATCTGAGAGTGAAGGTAGGCTTGAAACCCGAAGAAGTGGTTAACTATCTCAACAAAAAATGCGGTATGCTGGGAATCAGCGGCAAGAGCAGCGATATGAGAGATTTGACCGACGCGGCGTCAAAGGGCGACGAAAGGGCGAAACTTGCGATTGAAATGGTTGCGTACAGAGTTAAAAAATACGTCGGAAGTTATATCGCGGCTTTGGGCGGCGTGGACGCAATAGTGTTTACGGGCGGAATAGGCGAACATTCTCCGTTGGTCAGAAAACTCGTTATGGAAAATATGGAATTCTGCGGCGCTTCGTTCGATAACGAAAAGAACTATGCTTACGCTAACGGCACCGCTTTCCTGAATACGGAAGACAGCAAGGTTAAGATTATAGTTCTTCCCACTAACGAAGAACTCTCTATCGCGAGAGAAACAAAAGCGCTCGCTTTATAAAAGAGTTATAAAAAGAGATAAGTAAAGAGATATAAAAAGCGATTTTTCGGCGTATAAACCGTAAAAAGCGTTCAGAAAGCAAAAAAATAAGTTGACAAGTAAAAATAAATAGTATATACTTGTTAAGCATTTTTGAAAGATTATGATTATCGATTTCAGAAAAATAAGCAGAGAAGGTAAAACGGAAAAGGATTTTTCGTTCGAGTATTTGCCCGAATATAAAGAAGTAGGACTGCCCGATACGGAAATTGTTCCGCCGATTTACGTGAACGGAAAGGTATACCTGACGGGTAGACACAGCGCGTTTATAGACGCGGAGATAAAGTTTACTCTTAAAGGCGAATGTACCAGATGTCTTGCGGAAACCGAAAGAACGTTCACCGCAGAACTTAAAGAAGAAGTCGACGAAACCGACCCCGATAGTTACAAAGTCGTAAACGACACGGTAAATCTTTCCAAAATGGTGGACGATAAAATATTAATGACCGTTCCCGTCAGTTTTTTATGCAAAGAAGACTGTAAGGGTATTTGCGCAGGATGCGGCGTAAACCTTAACGACGGCGAATGCAAATGCGAAAAATAAGGAAGGTAAAATAAAATGGCTGTTCAGAAAAGTAAAACGTCTAAAATGAGAACTAACACCAGATTCTCCAACAACTCTAAACTTTCTGCTCCTAATCTCGCGGAATGTCCTCAATGCCACGAATTAAAAGCCGCTCACAGGGTTTGCCCCAAATGCGGTTATTATAACGGCGTTCAGGTTGTAGACACCGCCGCTAAGGAAAAGAAAAACTAATCTAAATTAAAAATTAAGACATTAAAGCCACTTGATTATAAGTGGCTTTTGGCTTTTAAGAGAGTTTTATCGGTTTAAGTTCCGTCGTGCGTAAACTATACGGTTACAGAGTTTTCGGAATTGTTGATTATTCGGAACCGCATATTATACGGATTTATGGTTTTATAAATTATATAGTTTTATAAACAACGGAAAACCACGATGCTTTCGGAATAAAGATATTTTCAGAATATAGGGGATAAAATGGATATTTTGTTTTTGGGAACGGGCGCGGCGGACTTTAACCCTGCGCTAAGTAAAGACGTATGCTTCGGTTTAACCGATAAAAGCGTTAGAAGAAGCAGCGCAATACTGATAAACGGCAGCATTCTGGTTGATTGCGGCCCGCACGTTTATAAAAGCATAATGGCAATGGGCGCGGACGTTAAAAAGATTAAAGCGATTGTTTTAACGCACTTCCACAGCGACCATTTCGATATGGAAACGCTTAAAAATATAGTAAGCGACGCGGGCAACGTAGAAGTATATTACAATAAAGCGGCAAGTTTTGAAAACGTAAAAGGCGTTATAAAAAGACCGTTAGCCGTGGGAGAAAGTTTTACCGTTCTTGGGGTAAAGTTTACTCCGCTTAACGCTAATCACACGGCGCACCCCTTTCATTATCTGATAGAAGAAGAGGGAAAAAGCGTGTTTTACGCGACGGACGGCGCCTGGATACTTTACGACACCTATTATTACTTAAAAAATAAAAATCTTTCCGCACTAATAATAGACGCAACCGTGGGCGACGTTATCGGCGATTACAGAGTTGCGGAACACAACTCTTTGCCTATGATACGCCTTTTAACAAAGTCTTATAAAACGTTTGGCATAATCGGTGGCGATACGAAAATTTATCTTACGCATATTGCCGTAACGCTTAACCCCGAATACGACAAACAGGTTGAAATTGCAAAAAAAGACGGGTTTACAGTGTGTTACGACGGAATGAAAATAAAAGTGTAGCCGCTATCCGTAATTTATTTAAACCTTTTAGTAAAAATAAAAATCTTTTGCTTTTTATTCGGCAAAAGATTTTTTTACTGTTAATATTCTTTTTTTGGTTTTATTACTTTGTTGTTTATCTTATTTTCGGTTCGTCTGACAACACGGGTATTAAACACGGGGTATTAAATTGTGGTTTACTTGAAAGTGCAATCATATGGAAACTTGTTCCGAAAAAATAGATTATTCGAGAATTATTAGTTGTTTATAAATAGAGTTGGATATAAATCATAGGTTATTTAAAAACTGCGGCGCGGAGTTCGGCAAAAAATCTTTCGGGTGAAACGCAATCGGGGTTGCAAAATTTTTCTTTTTCTCCCTTTTGGATTTTAAGCCATGTATAATCGACGTTTTCCGCATTCTCAAACACTTGCGTTTGCGTGGGCGAATAGAGCGGACTGTCTACCGCTTTATGATTATTTGTCAAAAGTTTTTTACCCAGCGCAACGGCTTCTATAAACCGAAGGGTAGACGCGCCTTTTATTCCGAATGGTACCAATTCTAAAAAACAATCTGCGGCGAGCATATGTTTATAAACTTCGTCGTAATGAATTAAATGGTTAACGCAAGTTACGCCGCTTATGTTTTCTTTTTTTATTCGCGCGTTAATAATGTCTGCCTTTTCGTCTATTATAAAAAAGTCTGCTTTTAAGCCGCGTTCGTTACAGTTTTTTGCAATGCTCAAAATCAGTTCCGCCCGATTTTTATTCTGTCCGCAAAAGAACACGTCGCCGAAAGATTTTTCTTTGCCGCTATCTTTCGCAAGCGAAATAGCGGGGTTTTCGGCGAGTTCGCCTAAGGTGTGCTCACCGAGAGCGCATTTATTGCGTACGTATTCGTTAGTAGTGCGCTCATCGGGGACATACTCGCCGTGGGCGTGGTTATCGTTTATGATTTTTGCCGTGGGGTGTGGGAAACAGAAAGGTCGGTAAATAAAATTGTATTCAGCGGCGTCGTTTTCGGAAAAAGAAGCCACTTCGTCGTAAATGTTTTTAAGATACTCTATGTCTTCGGGGTGAGTTTCTATAAGATTAGTTATATAAAAAACCGTTTTGGAATTTTTGTAACAATATTTAAGCGCGCGAAGAAACTCTTTATCTCTTGCTCTCGGATTGTTTTGTAACACAAAAAACAGCGCGCTTTCGTTTTTGCCTATTTTTGTTCTGAATTCCTTTTTTACCCAGCGCGCTTTTAAGCGGTAGGGGATAATCTTTTTAAGCCGTTCGGAAAAATTTATTCGGTGTAAAAAACGTGAGAATTTATGCTTGCTTAAAAATTCGGCAAGGTTATTGCAGGCATATTCGTAAATCGTATCCCCGTCGTTTGGAATTTTGCCGAACATATATCTGTAATAAACAAATTTTTCGCCGCAACCGAAAATTATTACTTTATTCTTTATCTTATTATCGGTTGGGGGTTTCTTATCGCTCATAATTTACCTTTGAGCGTAACTACTGCGTTTACGCATATTCCTTCTTCTCTTCCGATAAACCCTAATCCTTCAAGCGTTGTGGCGGCTATACCGACCGCGCTTTCGGATACGTTTAACGTTTCGGCAAGGTTTTTTGTGATTTGCGGAATGAATTTCAAAAGTTTGGGTTTTTGCGCCATAATCGTCGCGCTGACGTTATTTATTTTATATCCTTTCTCCGCGATAAGTTCTATAACGCGTTTAAGAAGCAATATACTGTCCGCGCCCTTAAAAGCGTCGTCGGTATCGGGGAAATAAAAGCCTATATCTCTCAATCCCGCGGCGGAAAGGGCGGCGTCCATAATAGCGTGCGTTAAAACGTCCGCGTCGGAATGTCCTAAAAGTCCTTTATCGTGCGGAACGGTAATTCCGCCTAAAATCAATTTGCGGTTTTCTACAAGCCTGTGGCAATCGAACCCCGTGCCCGCTCTTAAAAAGTCTGCGCTTTTAAGCAATTCAAAGTCTTCGGGATAGGTGAGTTTGACGTTTTTCTCGTCGCCGTCTGTTAAACGAGCAGGGGAGATATAGCGTGAATAAACCTCGCCGTCGTCGTTAAAAGTTTTGCCGTCTGCAAGCGCGTAGGCTTTTTTGATTTCTTCCGACCTGAACGCCTGCGGAGTCTGTATGATATACACGTCGTCTTTACCGACGTATTCGGTTATAACTCTGTTTTCTTCCGCCGATTTTGCGACGGTGTTTTTGGATTTTATCGCCGCAACGCCGCTTCCGTACGCTTTTGCGCTTTCTATACAATCTTTAATAACCCGTCTTGTTACAAACGGGCGCGCCCCGTCATGGATTATCACGACGTTTCCGCTTATTTTTGGAAGCGCGTTTTTAATGGATTCCGTTCTGGTTCTTCCGCCGAGCACCACCGTTACTTCTTCGCCCACGATTTTTTTAATCGAGTCTAAATCTTGTTCGGAAGCGGTTACGACGTATTCGTCTATAAGTCCGCTTTTTACGAAAACGGACAGGGTACGGGCGATAACGGTTGTTCCGTTTACGTCTACCAGAAGTTTGTTCTTGCCGAAACCCGCGCGTTCGCCTTTGCCCGCGCAGGTGAGTATCAGAGAAACTTTATCCGTTTTTCTTTCTTCGGCGCAATGATCGACGTTTTTATCGCCGAGAAAAATTTTATCCCGTTTTTCGCCGACCGAGAAATTTTCCTCGCGTTTATTTTCCGAACGGAAAGTTTTATCGCGTTCCGCCATATTATAATCGCGTTTATTGTTCATCGATAATAACCTCGTATAAACTTTCGGCTTCTTCTTTTCTTACGGTTTCTTTTATATTGTTTATTTTAAACTTGAAAATGCCTGCGTTGAAACCGAGTTCCACCACGTCGCCTATTTTAACGTTGTAAGACGGTTTGACCGTTTTTCCGTTGACTTTGACTCTTCCGCCGTCCGCCGCCTGCGCCGCAAGCGTTCTTCTTTTCAAAATACGCGAAACTTTTAAAAATTTATCTATTCTCATATCGTTTCCTGCCTTAAAAAAGCCTTTTTTGCCAAATTAAGAGAAAAATTTAAAAATATTACCAATTTGCTTGACAATCTTGATTTATAACGGTAAGATAATAAAATGTATTATGATAGGTTAGTATCGAATTTTGCCGCCTTTTTTAAGAAAAAAGGGTATACGGCAACGGACTGTAAAACCCGTAAATCGATAATAAATCCGTCATAAAATCACAGTTTTTCCGACGAAACGATTATACACCACATTTTGCGGTTTGTAAAGGAGCGTTCGTAAACAAAATTAAAATTTTTTAAGGAGTGTGTTTTTGATGTCACGTAATTTACCCGAAATCGAGTGCGGCAAGATTAAAAGAAAGACGTTCAGCAAAATCAAAGAAGCGATTGAACTTCCATATCTTGTCAAAATTCAGAAGGACTCTTACGACGCGTTTGTAAGAGAAGGCATCAGCGAGGTGTTCGAAGATTTTTCGCCTATAACCGATTATTCAGACCACTTTGAACTTTACTTTTTGGACCACAGCCTTGACGGCAAGCCCAAATACGATGAAAAAGAGTGCAGGGACAGGGACGCAACATTTGCGCTTCCGCTCCGCGTAAAAGTCAGACTCGTAAACAAAGTTGTAGGCGAAGTTACCGACAGTGAAGTTTTTATGGGCGATTTGCCCCTTATGACCGATAACGGCTCCTTTATTATCAACGGCGCGGAAAGGGTTGTCGTTTCCCAACTCGTTCGTTCCCCCGGCGTTTACAACGGCGGCGAAATGGACAAGTCCGGCAAAAAGATTTTCGATACCACCGTTATTCCTTCCCGCGGGGCGTGGCTGGAATTCGAACAGGATTCGCAGGGTCTTTTATGGGTACACGTCGACAGAACCAGAAAACTTACCGCAACCGTGCTGTTAAGGGCTTTGGGCTTTGGCACCGACGAACAGATTAACGCGCTTTTCGACGGCGACAATATGATTGCGCTTACCGCCGAAAAAGATACCGCTAAATCCGAAAAAGACGGCTTGGTAGAACTTTACCGTCGTCTGCGTCCCGGCGAAATTCCTACCGACGAAGCGGTTAAACAACATTTACACAATATATTCTTCGACCCCCGCCGTTATGATTTGGCGAGAGTAGGAAGATATAAATTCAATAAAACTCTGCGCCTCGGCGAACGTATCAGAGGACTTGTTTCCTTTGAAGACGTTATTTCCGAAGACGGCGAAGTGCTTGCGACAAAAGGTCAGGTCATCGATAGCGTTACCGCAAAAAAAATTCAGAATGCGGGCATCAACGTATTCTATGCGGACGTTAACGGCGAAAAGCACAAGATGATTGCAAACAACGTCGTAGACTTTAAGGAATGCGTCGGCGCGGACCCCGAATATTTCGGACTTCTGAAATACGTTTATTATCCCACCCTTAAATTCTCCAAAGAAGTGAACGACACCGCAAAAGAAAAGGGCGTTGAAGAAACGGCGGAAATTCTTAAAGACAGAATCAATCAACTTTTCTATCTCGAAGACAAATCCGGCGCGATTGCAACCGACGAAAAGAACGAAGATAAAAAGTACGAAGAAAAGGCGAAAGAAATAAGATTAAAATTCGTTGAAGCCTGCGTTAAGTACTACGCTGTTTTAGAAGCGGGCGTTTCCGCTCCGCTTTCGTTCGAAGACAAAAAAGCACTTCGTCCGTTGCTTGACAAATTAAATCATAAACACATAACGGTAGACGATATTATCGCCGCGGTTTCCGTAAACTTAGACTTGAATTACGGTATCAACCACGTAGACAATATCGACCATCTGGGCAACAGACGTGTGCGTTCGGTCGGCGAATTGTTGCAGAACCAGTTCCGTATAGGTATCACAAGACTTGAAAGAGTTATCAAAGAAAGAATGGGCACGCAGGACCCCAAGGAAGTTACTCCGCAGGGTTTAATCAACGTTCGCCCCGTAAGTTCTGCTATTAAAGAGTTCTTCGGTTCTTCGCAACTTTCTCAGTTTATGGACCAGACCAACCCGATAGCGGAATTAACGCATAAGAGAAAACTCTCCGCGTTAGGCCCCGGCGGTCTTAACCGCGACAGAGCGACCTTTGAAGTTCGTGACGTTCACCACTCGCATTACGGCAGAATGTGCCCGATAGAAACCCCCGAAGGTCAGAACATCGGTCTTATCTCGTCGCTCGCTTCTTATGCGAAAGTAAACGAATTCGGATTTATCGAATCGCCTTACAGAAAGGTCGAACATACGATGAATTCCGACGGAACGATTACGACTATCGTTACCGAACACGTAGATTACCTTACCGCGGACGAAGAAGACAACTACATTGTTGCGCAGGCTAACGAACCGTTGATTGACAATAAATATTTCAAAAACGACCGTGTTTCTTGCAGACACAGAGAGGACATAACCGAAGACGTCAAAGAGAAAATGGACTATATGGACGTTTCTCCGAAACAACTTATCTCGGTAGCGACCGCGCTTATTCCGTTCCTGGAAAACGACGATACCAACCGTGCGCTTATGGGCTCTAACATGCAACGTCAGGCAGTTCCGCTGCTTCAACCCGAAAACGCAATCGTCGCGACGGGTATCGAAAGACGTATCGCATACGACTCCGGCGTTATGATTAACGCAAAAGAAGCGGGCACGGTAAAGAGCGTTGCAAGCGACAAAATAGTTATCACGTCGGACAACGGCGAAGATATAGAATACAGACTTAAAAAGTTTGAAAGAAGCAACCAAGGCACCTGTCTTAACCAGCGTCCTATCGTCGATAAAGGCGAAAGGGTAGAAAAAGGACAGACCATTGCGGACGGTCCTTCCACCAAAAACGGCGAACTTGCGCTCGGCAGAAACATTCTCGTCGGGTTCATGAGTTGGGAAGGTTATAACTACGAAGACGCGATTCTGCTTTCCGAAAAACTCGTAAGAGAAGACGTGTTCACCACTATCCATATAGAAGAACACGAAATAGAAGCGAGAGATACCCGTCTCGGCGAAGAAGAAATCACCAGAGATATTCCTAACGTCGGCGACGACGCGCTTAAAGATTTGGACGAAGACGGTATCGTAAGAATAGGCGCAGAAGTAAACAGCGGCGACATTCTGGTAGGTAAAGTTACGCCTAAGGGCGAAACCGAACTCACGCCCGAAGAAAGATTGCTCCGCGCGATATTCGGCGAAAAGGCGAGAGAAGTCAGAGATACTTCCCTTAAAGTTCCGCACGGCGAAGGCGGTATCGTTGTAGACGTTAAGATATTCACGAGAGCGAATAAAGACGAACTTGCACCCGGCGTCAACAAACTCGTAAGAGTGTACATTGCGCAGAAGAGAAAAATCTCTATCGGCGACAAGATGGCGGGACGCCACGGTAACAAAGGCGTTATTTCGAGAATTCTTCCCGAATCGGATATGCCCTTTATGGCGGACGGCACGCCCCTTCAAATAGTGCTTAATCCGTTGGGCGTTCCTTCCCGTATGAATATCGGGCAGGTTCTGGAAGTGCACTTGGGTCACGTCTGCAAACAACTCGGCTGGAAAATCGCAACCCCCGTATTCGACGGCGCGACGGAAAGCGACATTAAAGAGTTATTCAAAGAAAACAATATATTAAACCCCGACGGAGAAGTCGACGGCAAAATTCAGTTATACGACGGAAGAACGGGCGAACCGTTTGAAAACAGAGTTACGGTCGGTCAGATGTATATGATAAAACTTATACACTTGGTTGACGATAAGATTCACGCGCGTTCAACCGGTCCGTACAGCCTTGTTACGCAGCAGCCTTTGGGCGGTAAAGCGCAGTTCGGCGGACAGCGTTTCGGCGAAATGGAAATCTGGGCTCTTGAAGCATACGGCGCGGCGCACATTCTTCAAGAAATTCTTACCGTTAAGTCGGACGACGTTGTGGGACGTGTCAAAACTTACGAATCTATCGTTAAAGGCACCAACATCAGCGAACCCGGTATCCCCGAAGCGTTTAAGGTATTGCTTAAAGAATTGCAATCTCTCGCTCTCGATATGAAAGTACTTACCGAGAACAACGAAGAGTTTGCTATTAAAGACCTTATCGAAAGCGATTACGACGACGTTCCGCAGACGAGAGAAAAAGAACGCTTTGACGAAATCAATATAGACGAAGACAAAGACGAAGTTAAAGAAACGTTGTTCGAAGACACCGAAAACGCTAATATCGACGAGTTTGAGTTTAATTCCAAAGATTTGTTCGACGACGAAGACGACGAAATAGACACCACCGTTCCCGACGGCGACCTGTTCGACGACGATTTTGACGACGACAACAAATAAGGGAGGTATAAATAATGTTTGAACTTAACAATTTCGATTCAATTCAGATAGGAGTTGCATCTCCCGAAAAAATAAGAGAATGGTCTTACGGCGAAGTTACAAAGCCCGAAACCATAAATTACAGAACGCAAAAACCCGAAATGGGCGGTCTTTTCTGCGAAAGAATTTTCGGACCGACCAAAGACTGGGAATGCCACTGCGGAAAATATAAACGTATCCGCTATAAAGGCGTTATATGCGACAAATGCGGCGTTGAAGTTACCCGTTCCAAAGTTCGTAGGGACAGAATGGGGCATATCGAACTCGCCGCTCCCGTTTCGCACATCTGGTATTTCAAAGGCGTTCCTTCCCGTATCGGCTTAATGCTCGATATGAGTCCCAAAGCGTTGGAACAAGTGCTTTATTTCGCAAGTCATATAGTGCTCGACCCCGGTAACACTCCGCTCGAATACAAACAGGTTATCAACGACAGGGAAAAACAGGAATACGAAGCGCAATACGGTATCGGTTCCTTCAAGACCGGTATGGGCGCGGAAGCCATAAAAGAACTTTTAATGGCGATAGACCTTGACAAAGAAAGCGAAGAAACCAAAAAAATCATTTCCGAAAACACTTCGGGACAAAGAAGAATCCGCGCGGTTAAACGTATAGAGATAATCGAAGCGTTCAGAAAGAGCGGAAACCGCCCCGAATGGATGATTTTGGACGTTCTGCCCGTAATCCCGCCCGAACTCCGCCCGATGGTGCAGTTGGACGGCGGCAGATTCGCCACTTCCGACCTGAACGACTTATACAGACGTGTTATCAACAGAAACAACCGTCTTAAAAAACTTATGGAACTCGGCGCGCCCGAAATCATCATAAGAAACGAAAAGAGAATGTTGCAGGAAGCGGTAGACGCGCTTATCGACAACGGCAGACGCGGCAAAGCAATAAGCGGCGCAGGTAACAGAGAACTTAAATCGCTCTCCGGTATGCTCCGCGGTAAGCAAGGCAGATTCCGTCAGAACCTTCTCGGAAAACGTGTAGACTATTCCGGTCGTTCGGTTATAGTCGTCGGACCCGAACTTAAACTTTATCAGTGCGGTCTGCCCAAAGAAATGGCAATAGAATTGTTCAAACCGTTCGTTATGAAAAAACTGGTTGAAAACAATATCTGCCACAACATTAAAAACGCTAAACGTACGGTAGAACGTGCGAAAACCGTGGTGTGGGACGTTCTTGAAGACGTTATTAAAGACCACCCCGTTCTGCTCAACCGTGCGCCGACGCTTCACAGATTATCTATTCAGGCGTTCGAGCCCGTGCTTATAGAAGGCCGAGCGATTAAACTTCACCCGCTGGTATGCGGCGCGTTCAACGCGGACTTCGACGGCGACCAGATGGCAGTTCACGTTCCGCTTTCCATAGAAGCGCAGGCGGAAGCAAGATTTTTAATGCTTGCGTCTAACAATATATTAAAACTTTCCGACGGCAAGCCCGTTATGAGTCCTACTCAGGATATGGTTATGGGTTCTTATTACTTAACGCTCATAAAGAAACATATCGGAATGAAATATAACGAAAAGGGCAGGAAAGACGAAAACGGCGTCCTTTACGGCGTTCCCGAATACAGCGTTTCCTACTCTTCGCCCGAAGAAGCGGTTATGGCTTATCAGACGGGTAAAATCGGACTTCAAGATGAAATCATCGTCAGAAGAAGCGTTAAAGTAGAAGGCGAAACCATTTGCGGCAGAGTTCGCACTTCGGTCGGCAAAATAATATTTAACGAAGCGATTCCGCAGGATTTAGGTTTTACCGAAAGAAAAGAAAAAGAAGACTACTTAAAGTACGAAATAGACAAACTCGTCGGCAAGAAAGACTTGCAGAAGATTGTCGGCGCGTGCTTCAAACGCCACGGCGCAAGTTGCGCGGCGGACGTGCTGGATAAAATCAAAGCGTTAGGCTTTAAATATTCCACTATCAGCGCGATAACTACCAGCGTTTTCGATATGCACATGCCCAAAGACAAACCCGCTATCTTAAAAGAAGCGGAAGGACACGTCCTTAAAGTCGAAAACCTTTATAAGAAAGGCTTTATAACCGACGATGAAAGATATAAGAAAGTCGTTTCTATCTGGAAAAAGGCAACGGACGACGTTACCGATAAACTTAAAGAAACGCTTGACGAATTCAACCCCATCCTTATGATGGCAAACTCCGGCGCGCGTGGTTCTATCGACCAGATTAAGCAACTTGCCGGTATGCGTGGCTTGATGACGGACCCGAACGGTAAAACGATTGAAATCCCCGTTAAGTCTTGCTTCCGTGAAGGACTTTCCGTTCTGGAATACTTCATCTCTTCGCACGGCGGACGTAAAGGTCTTGCGGATACCGCGCTTAAAACGGCGGACTCCGGTTATCTTACCAGACGTCTTGTCGACGTATCGCAGGAAGTTATCGTTAAAGAAGACGACTGTTTCGCAGAACTCGGCGAAGCGCCCAAGGGTATTAAAGTATCCGCTATCAAGGGCAGCCGCGGCGAGATAATCGAAAATCTCCGCGACCGTATCGCGGGCAGATTCGTCATTCACGACGTAATCAACCCCCAGACGGGCGAAGTTATGGTTAAAGCCAACGAAATGATTTCCGAAGATATGGCTGACGAAATCGTTAAAGCGGGCATAGAAGAAGTCGAAATCAGGTCGGTATTCACCTGTAAGTCCAAAACTGGCGTTTGCGCTAAATGTTACGGAAAGAACATGAGTAACAACCTCCCCGTTCAGATAGGCGAAGCGGTAGGTATCATCGCCGCACAGTCCATCGGCGAACCCGGTACGCAACTTACCATGAGAACCTTCCATACCGGCGGTATAGCGAGTACGGGCGACATAACGCAAGGTCTTCCCAGAGTAGAAGAACTTTTTGAAGCGAGAAAACCCAAACACGCTGCAATAGTCTGCGACGTTTCGGGCGTTGCCGAAATTCAGGAAAAAGACAAGATCATTCACGTTCTTGTTAAACCCGACGAAGGCGACGTTAAAGACTACACCATTCCTTTCGGAACGGGCGTAATCGTCAAAGACGGAGAGAGAGTGGAACCCGGTACCGTTTTAACCAACGGCGCGGTTTATCCGCAGGATATCTTAAAGACGAAAGGTATCAAAGGCGTTCAGGACTATATTTTAAGAGAAATACAGAGCGTTTACCGCTCGCAAGGCGTTGACATCAACGATAAACACGTTGAAATAATCGTTCGTCAGATGATGAAGAAAGTTCAGGTAGAAAACCCAGGAGAGACCGAAATTCTCCCCGGCGAAAAACTCGACCTTTACAGATTCGAAGAAGAAACGATGAATGCGCTTAACAACGGTTTAAGACCGCCTGTCGGCAAGAGAATACTTTTGGGTATTACCAAAGCCGCGCTCGCAAAAGAAAGTTTCTTATCCGCTGCGTCCTTCCAGGAAACGGCGAGAGTGCTTACCGAAGCCGCTATCAAGAATAAGGTAGACCCGCTTCTCGGTCTTAAAGAAAACGTCATAATCGGTAAACTTATCCCCGCGGGTACAGGTATCAAATATTACAAAAACATAACCCCGCAGACGGTTACCAAAGTGTCTTCCGAAGAAGAACTGTAATCGCTCTCGAAAGGACGTTTTAAAAACTTAAATTCGCTATATTTTGTTTGACTAAATATACGAAAAATGGTAAAATATATATTCGTCGGGCGATAAAAAGCCCGACGAAATACACTGTTTTTTATGTTAACGGAAGTTCCGAAGTCCGTTTTCCTAAAATATTTTCGATAAATTAAAGGAGGTGTGCTATGCCTACAATTCAACAGTTAATCAGACAGGGCAGAAAGAAAATAACCTACAAGTCAAAATCGCCTATTTTGGATGAATGTCCGCAAAAACGCGGCGTTTGCCTTTCGGTTACCACTACTACCCCTAAAAAGCCTAACTCGGCACTTCGTAAAATCGCCAGAGTAAGACTGACTAACAAGATGGAAGGTATCGTTTACATCCCCGGCGAAGGACACAATTTACAGGAACACAGTTCCGTCCTTATCCGTGGCGGCAGGGTTAAAGACTTGCCTGGTGTAAGATATCATATCATCCGCGGCGCGCTCGATACCGCCGGCGTTGCTAAACGTAAACAAGCAAGGTCGAGATACGGCGCAAAGAGACCTAAATAAGTTCAGTTTATAATTCTTAACCTGATAAAAACTCCTGATTTCGTTTTTTAATTTTCGATTTCGCGTTTCGCTTTATTAACGATGACGACAAAATCGTAAGTCGGGCGGCAAAACTCCCCGTATAAATCTCTGAAAAACGAATATCGGCGAATTTAAGCGATATAGTTCTCGGAGATAATAAACGATTAAGTTCCAGCGATTAAGTTTCAAAGATATAGATAAAAATCTTATCGGACGGCGTTACAAATCTGAACGATTTAATACGATATACTTAATATCTTCTCGCGATATATATTCCGACGATTAAAATCATCGGATAAAATCATAGGAGATAAAAGTTAGCGGTAAAAATCGTAAAGATAAAGTAAATAAAGTCGCAAACAAATCGCGAAAATGTGGGAAAACCGCGGCGAAAGACAAAAGAGAAAGATTAAAAGTTAAAAAATCGGGAAAATTTTAAGAAAAAGTTTAAGAAAGAATAAAGTTACTTATTACAAATCACACCTACTGTAAATCGGAAATATTCGGAAAACAACCCGATTGGTAGGGCAGTATGTCGTTTGGCAGAAGGTTCGCTACCCGAAAGGGCAAGTGATAGCTAAACCAAGGGGTTTCCCTTAAAACCGCGCTTCAAGAAAAGCGCAAAAATCTTAAAGGAGGATTTATATTATGCCGAGAAGAGGCAATATTGCAAAAAGAGACGTTCTTCCCGACCCCGTTTACGGCGATAAGGTCGTTGCAAAACTTATAAATCAAGTTATGCTCGACGGTAAAAAAGGTATCGCTCAGGGAATCGTTTACGACGCGTTCAAAACCGCAAGCGAAAAAGTCGGACAGGAACCTATGGAAATGTTTAATCAGGCACTTGGCAACATCATGCCTATGGTAGAAGTCAAAGCAAGGAGAGTAGGCGGCGCCAACTATCAGGTACCTATCGAAATCAGAGCGGAAAGAAGACAGACACTGGCTATTCGTTGGCTTGTTGCGGCTGCGAGAAAGAGAAGCGAAAGAGATATGAGCACTCGCCTTTCCGCAGAACTCGTTGAAGCGTTCAACAACGCGGGCAACGCAGTTAAGAAGAAAGAAGACACTCACAGAATGGCGGAAGCAAACAAGGCGTTCGCACATTACAGATTTTAATTCGGGAGATAAATTATGCCAAATGAATTTGATTTAAGCAAAACCAGAAACATAGGCATTATGGCGCACATCGACGCAGGTAAAACCACCACCACCGAGAGAATTTTGTTCTACACGGGCAAAACTCACAAACTCGGCGAAGTTCATGAAGGCGAAGCCACGATGGACTGGATGGTTCAAGAGCAGGAAAGAGGTATAACCATTACCAGTGCGGCAACCACTTGTTACTGGAAAAATCACCGTATCAACATAATCGATACCCCCGGACACGTTGACTTTACCGTAGAAGTAGAAAGGTCGCTCCGCGTATTAGACGGCGCGGTCGCAACTTTCTGCGCGAAAGGCGGCGTAGAACCCCAGTCTGAAACCGTATGGCGTCAGGC
>JAEYEN010000027.1 GCA_023403375.1 Bacillota bacterium | reverse complement strand
CTAAAATAACGGAGTATTTCGAGTATATGATTTACGGGTTTGACGAAAGGTTTTTATACGATAACAAACCGCTGTTTTTCTATACGCAGGAAGAGATGTTCAGACTTTGCGACAAAAACGGCGTGTTTATGTATCAGACGCACCCGTTCAGAATAGGCGTAAACGTCGGCGACCCACGGTTTATCCACGGGGCGGAAGCGTTTAACGGACATATAAATCATCAGAACTATAATGCGTTGGCGGATAAATTTTGCGAAGAAAATCATCTCATAAAGATTTCGGGGACGGATTTTCACGACCCCGACCAGCCTATTACGGGCGGAATAATAATAAACAACGACGTTAAAGACAACAATTCGCTATCGCAGTTGTTGTTTGACGGAAAATTTTCTTTAATAGAAGATAAAGATACCTACGAAAAACTTTTAAGGGAGCGTTAATATGGGTGTTACGACCGTTTTGCTATCAGTGTTTTGTCTGGTGCTTCTTGCAGTCCCCGGGTTTATTCTCGGCAAAACTAAAATGCTGCCCGAAAACGCCGCCAAGGTTCTGACGACAGTGCTTTTGTTTGCAGGTCAGCCGCTGCTTAGTTTTATGAGTTTTCAAAAGACAGAATACAGTGCGGACGTTGTGAAAAATCTCGGTATCGTTGCGGGACTTGCCGCCGCGGTACACGTTATAATGATTATAATACTGTTCGGTATTTTTTACAGAAAAGCCGCAAACGACAAAAAATACAGAGTGGTGTCTTTTGCAAGTATGTTCGGGAACTGCGGCTTTATGGGGCTTCCGTTCTTGCAAATGCTGTTTTCAAACGGTTCTGCCGAAGCGATTATGTACGGCGCGGTCGTGGTCGCCGTCTTTAACTTTTTCAGTTGGACGGTAGGTATTTTTATGATAACGCGCGACAAAAAGTACATAAGCCTAAAAAAGGCGATACTTAACCCGCCGTTTATCGCGCTGATTATTTCGCTTCCGTTATTTTTAATATTGAAAAAGCCGATAAACCTGATAGGCAACGAAGGAACTTTTGTCAGAGAATTATTCCAGAAAATTTATTTAAGTTTCAACTATCTTTCGGACTTGGTTACGCCGCTTTCAATGATTATTCTCGGGTACAGACTTTCGCAAATGCACGTTAAAGACGTGTTTTTGTGCAAACACTCTTATATTTCGATGGCGTTCAAACTAATAGTTATGCCTGCGATAACTTTTTTGTTCTGCACGCTTCTCGGTGTGGAAGAAGTTATAAAATACGCGCTTTTTTTTGAATTCTGTATGCCTACTGCGACGCAAACGTTGCTTTTTTCGGAACAGTATGACGGGGGCGAGCAATATACGGCGAGTTCGGCGGTTTTGTTGTCTTCTATAATGAGCGTGGCGACCATTCCGCTTATGTTTCTGATTTTCAGCAGCATATTCGGTTGCGGTATCGCCCTGTAAAAACGCGGCGGCAAAACAGAACGCCGGTAATAAAAGGTTTTGGCACTAAATAATAAAAAAGTATCAAAAAAAAATAAAAAATTAAGTAAAACAGTTGTAAAATTGTTTTTTATTTGATACAATATTTAGGCTAAAACAAATAGGGGTATCGCCAAGCGGTAAGGCAACGGACTCTGACTCCGTCACTTCGGTGGTTCGAATCCATCTACCCCTGCCAAATAAAGCCAACCATTAAGGTTGGCTTTTTTACATAAAAATAATGGATTCGAATTAGGAGAAAATTGCCAAAGGCAATTTGTCCGTAGGACTAAACTGTCCTGTGGACAGTTTATCGGGAGGCTCGAGAGAAGCGAATCCATCTACCCCTGCCAAATAAAGCCAACCATTAAGGTTGGCTTTTTTATTATACTTATTATTTAAATTTAAGTTTTTTTAACGGCAGTTATTTTTTTAAAAGGCAAATGTAAAAATGTTTTTTGACGTAATTTTGCAACCTAAAAATAATAAATATTTTTCATTTTTCTATTTACATAATATAAATATTAAGTTATAATTTTCTTAACAAAAAAGGTGAAAATTATGGATTTAAATAAGAGCGTTATATATGAAATTTATCCGACAAGTTTTTACGACTCTGACGGCGACGGCGTGGGCGATTTAAGGGGAATTACCGAAAAGTTAGATTACGTTAAAGAGTTAGGAGCAGATATAATCTGGCTTAACCCCATATTCAAAAGTGCATTTTTAGACGGCGGATACGACGTTGTGGATTATAGAGAAATCGATAAAAAATTCGGTGATTTTGAAGATTTCAGCCGTTTGACAGAAAAGGCGCATAGGTTGGGTATAAAGATTTTGATAGACCTTGTCATAGGGCATACTTCGGACAAGCATAAATGGTTTATTCAATCTAAAAAGGCGAAGAAAAATAAGTATTCCGATTATTACGTCTGGACTAACAGCGTTTTTATCGGCGGCGAAAATACCATAAAGGGTTTGGCAAAAAGGGACGGTAATTATATGGTCAATTACTATTCCTTTCAACCTGCGTTAAATTACGGCTTTAATTTAGAAAATAGGAATAACGATAATATCTGGGATTCTGACGAATGGAAAGTGGACTATAAGGACGAGAGTTTAAAACCGTTAAGGGAAGAACTTTTGTCAATAATCTACTTCTGGCTTGATAAAGGTGTGGACGGGTTCAGGGTTGATTTGGCGAACAGTTTGATAAAAGGCAAATACGACAGAGAAGCGTATAAATGGCTTTGGGGTTACTTTATCGGTAATGCAAAAAAGAAAAATCCCGACGTTATTTTTATGTCGGAATGGGGCAACCCGTCGGACTCTACGTATTGCGGCTTTGACATAGATTACGTTTCGCATTGTTCGGTCGGATATAACGGCTTGTTCAGGGGCGAAAAGGGAAGCAATATATTGCCCGCGTTTGAATGCGGACACAGTTATTTCTCTGCCGACGGGATGGGCAGTATAGATGAATTTATAAACTATTCTCTTTCTGTCGGCGAACAGTTGGAAAAGGAAAAATATTATTGCGTTCCGTCCGGCTATCACGATATCGTCCGTATTGCGACAAAGAAAAGCGACGACTTAATGAAGTGTATTTTTGCCTTTTTGCTGACTTATAAAAATCTGCCGATGATTTATTATGGCGACGAAATAGGTATGGAACACAATTACAAAGTCAATAAAGACGGCGGCTATATAAGAACGGGCGCCAGAACGCCTATGCAATGGACGAACGGCAAAAACAGGGGCTTTTCGGAAAAAGACGGAAGACTGTATTTGCCCGTAAATAAAAAAGCAAGCGCCAGCGTAGAAAGTCAGGCTGAAAATGAAAACTCGCTGTTAAATACCGTTAAAAATCTTGTCGCGTTAAAGAAAAACAACGATTGCTTTGACTTTGACGCAAAGATAGAAATGCTAAATACAGCGTATCCGCTTGTTTATACAAGAGAGAAAAACGGTAAAAAAGTTTTGGTCGCCATAAATCCCACAAACAACGTTTACGTTTTAGATAACAAAACAGGCACCGTTAAAATGAAAGTAAACGCAAAAACTGACGGAAAAATTACTTTACTCAAACAAGGCTTTGTTATTGCCGAAATTTAATTTATAAAATTATAAACTAAAACCGACCGTGAAAGATGGTTTTCACGGTCGGTTTTTTGTTTCATATTTTTATATTCAGTAAACGATATTTAGCATAAAGAACGCTATTTTTTATTGCTTAATAATTCCATTAAAGCCGCTTTGTTAGGAGGCGAAAGAGATTTGACTTCCAATATCAACTCATCTTCTAAACTGTAACTTTCAGAAAAAAATTCCGATAAAGAAATTCCTAACGCTTTACATAAGAGCCATAGGAGAGAACAAGGATAAATCTTCTCTTTTTTTTATGCCGCTTCGGATGGTGATTTTTATTTGCGGTGAGAAAAATTATAATACCGAAAGTTTTGTCTGGGTGCTTACACACAAGCAAAACTGATGTTTTTACAAACAGGAAGCGTAAAGTTAAAACTTTATGTAGCGCGGTAGCGCAAATTTTGAAATTGTTTCAAAATTTATTTCTCATAGTTTATAATTAAAACAGTAAGTCGAAAGGAGTCGCGATTTGACAAAAAGAGATTTTTATAGTAAAATAATCATCAAAATGCTATCGTGAGTGGCGACCTTTTACTTTATTAGTGAATAATTAACAAACCATTAAACGTAAGTATCCGCCAGTGATGATATGTTTCTTGAAGCGCAATCGAAATGGTCTTAGTTCCCCTTGCGCTTTTTATATAAAAAACATTAAATCATTGCACTCTTCTCAAAGCGATTACGAATATCGTAAGGCGGTCGAGAATCTGCGGTTCTCAAAATAAAAATTAAAAAGGAGACCAAAACTATGGATAAATCGTATGCAGTAAAACAGATCCCCTTTTACGAACTGCTTACCGACGAACAAAGGAAAGAAGTTTTCAATCGCTCGAAAATCAAAGAATACGGAAAGGGAGATATAATATCCGGATTTTTAAATCCTTGTGTCGGACCGTTTCTGATACTCGAAGGCGAAATACGCGCGATAATGGACGATGAAAATTTTAGAGAAGTAACATTGTTTAAGTTATATAAAGGAGACATGGCATTACTTTCTGCCGCCTGTGTGTTGGAATACGTCACTTTCGACGTGAAATTTGTTGTGGAAAACGATAGTCGTTTGTTGATTATCGAGTCGTGTACGATAAAAGAAATAATGACGGAAAATCTTGCCGTGAAATGTAACATTTTAGAAGGGCTTACGGACAGATTTTCCTCGTGTATGTTGACCATGTACGACTTGCTTTTTACGAGATACGACAGAAGAGTTGCCGCATTTTTGGTAGAAAGACATATTTACACGGGAGAAACCGAGTTTAACATAACGCAGGAGGAAATCGCAAAAATGACCAGTTCTGTAAGAGAAGTCGCAGGCAGAACGATAAGACAATTCGCCAAAGACGGACTTATAGAATACGGCAGAGGGAGAATAAAAATTCTTGACATAAACAAGTTAAAAAATCTTATGTAGTTGCGCATAGTAAATATTCGCGAGGTCAATCGAATAAACGGATCGGGCGTTAAAACGTTCGGTCTTTTTTTATTTGAGAACAACACGAACACCATTAAACATGTGGGAGTTCTCATTTTTTTCGTCAAGGATGAAAAATTAGGAAAAGTGGGACTAAGTCTCTTGACTCGGGGGGGGTAAAATATATTATACTAACGGTTTTTACCAAACTTACAATTGTATAAAAAATTTAATTTTAAGGAGAATTAAAAAAATGAAGAAATTCGGACTAATAATCATTATGGCACTTGTGCTTACCGTCGGCGGCGTTTACGCAACCTTCGATTATGCGCGAAACGACGTTGATCCCACAAGCGCAACGCTTACCAAAACCATTGCGGGTACTGACACCACAATAGCAAAGGGCACAATTACAATCGACGTCGAAACGTTTCAGCTTAAAATCGATGACACAACCAAAACTCTCAAAACCGGACTTAAGACTCAAGGCAGTGTAAAAATAACATTTACTCCCGCAAAAGGAGTGGACGCATCGGTCGCCGATGAAGGCGTTGATCTGAAACTGGAAATAGCTTTCGCTAACAATACATATAGACAGAACGGCATTGATTACAATGTTTTCATAACGACAACGGATTACGGCACGGGCATTACTCTCGGTAAAGGCCAAAAAAATAATGCAACCGGAGCGTTTGAATACACGGTAGATCTCGGTCGGTATCTTGCCGTTAGCGAAATTTCTTTGCCGACTTTGTCGGACTACAATGCGTTTGAAGCATGGTTCACTAATTCCGAACCCGAAAATGCGAAGATTACCATTACTGTAAGCGAGAACAAATAAGAGGGGAACAAAAGCGCAATAACGGAGAATCTTAATGACGGGATATGATAACTATATTTTCGTCTTGTGCTTGGTTGTATTCGTGGCATTAACTGCGTTTTTTGCCACGTTGATAACATGCATGGTGAGGATGAATATAAAACTCATAAGAGGCGGTCTTGCCGATGGCGAGATCAAAAAAACAGCGGAAAAAAGAAAAAAAACCGCTGTTTTCCGTGCGCTTGAAAAAATTATATCCATTACGTTGTTAGTCGTTGCGATAACCGTGTTTTTCTTTTCGCTGGACGTGAAAATCAATGAAAAAAAGCCCGTCGAAAGGAACGTGATCAAAGTAGTAAAAAGCCCATCTATGTCTAAAAAAGACGAGTTTAACAAGTATCTTGTCGAGAACGACCTGAACGATCAGATTCAGATGTTTGATCTTATCAGGGTTTCTCCGTTACCGAAAGAGAGCGAACTTAAACTTTACGATATCGTAGTATACGAAGTGGATGGTCAAATGGTCGTCCATCGTATTGTCGATATTAAAGAACCGGACGAAAAACATTCGGAACGGCAATTCCTTTTAAGGGGCGACGCGAACAGATATTCGGATAAGTTTCCCGTGTTATATTCTCAAATGAGAGGTATTTATACGGGGAAGAAAGTACCGTATATCGGCAGTTTTGTCATCTTTATGAATTCGCCCGCAGGGTGGTTGTGCATTCTGCTCGTCGTTGTTGTTAGCATAGCGTATCCGCTTATTGATAAAAAATTAAAAAAAGAAATCGATTTACGTTTTGCGGTGATGCAAGTGCAGGCGCAAGCCGAAGAATCTCGAGGAGTTTTTACTGAAGCGGAAATTTTTGCAGAAGCAGCCGCAACCGAAGTCGGCACGGACGAACAACCGCCCGTTTTTATAAAACCGCATGTCGAAACTCTCGGAGAAAAATATTCGAGATTATCGGAAGAACAAAAAGTATTTTACGACGAAATCGTCGCGTATGCCGTAGCGATCGCAGGTAGCAGACAAATTAAAAACGACCGATACGAAGAATATAAGTACGGTAGTGGTCGTTTGGTGCGAGTTCTGATAAAACGCGATGTCGTTGTCTGTGAATATCTGATGACTAACGATAATTTTAAAAGGTATGTCGCAGGCAACAAAGTAAAGGTAAAAACTGCGCCGATTATGTTGAAAGTTTCGGATAAAAATTCTTTACAGGTGGCAAAAGACAGCATAGATATCGCAAAAAAAATCATTGACGACGAAAAAACGTATAAGAAGGAACAAGCAAAATTGCGCCGCCGCGAAAGAAGAAAGACAGGCGGAGGGGGCGAGAATGAATAAACTTCTTTTAACTCTTTGTGTCATATTGCTTGCCGTTACGTTGACAATCGGCGGAGTTTTTGCTGTTTTTCAATATGCCCAAAGCGACGCCACTCCGGAAAGTAAAAACATACCCGCCGGACTTGAAGAGTTTGTTTACGATTATCCGCCGGGATTTACAAAAGATTTGCAATCTATTTTAAGCGTTGCCGAAAAAGACACGACGTATGGGTTAAATGCAAGCGGAATCGGTGCGGGCATGAGAAAAGCAATAGAGCATTCTTTCCTTTTCGGCAGGGGCGGCTACGGCTATGTGGGAACTATGGACAACACTTATGGGAACGACGTATACGGAAAAGATATAGTTGAAAACGTTTCCGTAATCATAACTTTCTCTAATGAAATAGACGGAGTGTATACGATATATATGTATTTCGTAAAAAAAAGCAAGGCTGAACTTGCGGAGATGACGGAAAACGATACTATATACAACGTCTATCGGGCAACCTTTATTAAAGACGATGCGACCGAAACCGACTGGGATTTACGTAAATTGCAGGACGGTTCTCCCGACGTGGTGAAAGGTTATTCTCTCGTTAAAAATTACGAGGGACAAACCGATGGGGCAAAAACGTTCGGCTACCATAATAATACGGAAATCTGGCAAGCAGATTAAGAAAGCGTAAAACAACGAAAAGACTAATTATAGTAAAATTAACGGTCCATATAAGATTTTGAAAGAAGAAAATACGTTTTTCTGATTGCAGTAATTTAAAAACAATAAATTACAGAGGTAATATGGAACAATGGAATTCTATTAGTAAAGATGACTGGAATTATGAGTTTTATGATTATACCATAATTTGTACAGACGGAACAATAACTAAATAAAAAGTTAGAACTAAAACCGACCGTGAAAGATGGTTTTCACGGTCGGTTTTTTAGTGCTTTATATTACTGCTGACAAAATTTATATATTTGAGTTTGATGATAACGGTAGTTAAAACATATTGTAGGGGATATATTTTTACAAGATGCTGTTTTTAAATTCACGCGGCGTCATACTCGTTATGCGGATAAAAGTTTTTGTGAAGTGGGGCAGAGAATCAAAGCACAAAAGGTCTGCAATTTCGGAAAAAGTTTTGTTTTCGCGGATAAGACGTTTACTCTCTTCGATTTTGAGTTCCAGATAGTAGGATATAATAGTTTTGCCTGTATGTTTTTTGAACATCTGACAAAGCGAAGTTTTGCCGTAATGAAGTTCGCAGGATATATCGTCAAGCGTTATTTTACCGTAAACGGAACGTTCGAGAATGCGGATGATTTCGTCTTCAAGCGCTTCCGAATTATCAACTTTTGAAATAAAAACCGTCTGCGAAGTTGGTTTTGCGGTTTCGATACGGATAAGTTTTATTAAAAGTTCTTCAAGATTGTTTTTTATGATTTGCGCGCCGCCTATATTCGGGTCGGGACGAAGCACAAGACCATTCAATTCGGGGTTAAAGTCGGGAATAACAAAAGTGTTTTTTGCTTCCGTCATAATGGACGCTAACAGGTATTTCAACTCGTCGGGCACGGTGAAAACTTTGTTTCGGAAGTAGCCCATCGATTTTGACCTACATTCAAAACTTACAATGAAAATATTTGGATTTTCAAGTCCGTTGGAAAGCACGTAATGTTCGACGTTGGGGGCGATAAAAATAATTTCGCCCTTTTTTAGCGTATGCGTTTCGTTACCTGCGGTTACGAACATTTCGTTTTTATCGCAATAGATTATTTCCCAAAAATCATGACTTTCACTCGGGAAAGAATATGTTTTCGGAAGTTTTTGGTAGTGAATCGTAACAATTTTAGTAATGTTCAGAAGCCCGTTTATTTTGTACGTATAAAAAGTTTTCTGCATTTTTTTGCCCCCTTTATATAATACAACGTATTATAAGTTTTGTAAAATATTTTATTTATAATCAATGAAATATAGTATAAATTTCAGCAAAGATTTTAACTATGCCTTTTTGCGGCAGTAAATTATAATACAAGTAAGAACGTTTCAGGAGAAAGATATGAAATTTGTACCCACTCTCGACAAAGGTTTTTGTCCGATATATCCGAAATTCAGAGAGTACGGTGAAAAGGTGAAAAAGGCGGGGTGCGGGAAGCCGCTTAAAATCTGCGTTGAGCGGAACGACGGGTATAATTATGTTTACGCATACGATATTTTTGAGAGCGGGCATGAAGAAGAGAACAACCGTATGGCGGAACGTATCATAAAAGCGATTCTTTGGATTGTAGGCGGTTATAAAATTTATGTTTGCGGCGACAAGGGAGTATACGAATACATAAAAGCGGCGTATACGGAAAAGGGAATCAGAGCATTTGACAAATCTTTTATGGAACGAATTTATGAGCATAAATTTGAAGTAATAGAAACTTCCGAGAAAGATTTTCCGACGGAGAAGAAGTGTTCGCTTAAAGTTGGCGGACATCTTGACGGGTGTCGTATCGGCTTTGACGCCGGCGGAAGCGACCGTAAAGTAAGCGCGGTTATAGACGGCAAGGTTGTTTACAGCGAAGAAGTCGTATGGTTTCCCAAAGTTAACTCGGACCCTCAATACCATTATCGTGAAATTCTTAAAGCGATGAGAACGGCGGCAAGCAAAATGCCGAGAGTAGACGCTATCGGCGTTTCAAGTGCGGGCGTTTACGTAAGCAATAAAATTATGGCTGCGTCGCTTTTTCTTAAAGTAAGCAAGGAAGACTTTGAAAAACACGTAAAGACGATGTATATAGACATTGCAAAAGAAATGGGGAACGTTCCGCTAGAAGTTGCCAACGACGGCGACGTAACCGCTCTGGCGGGTGCAATGGACCTTAACGACGGCGAGATTCTGGGAATTGCAATGGGGACGAGTGAGGCGGTAGGATATATAAACGGCGACGTCGTACTTAACGGGTGGCTGAGCGAACTTGCGTTTGTGCCCGTTGATTATAATAAAAATGCCACGTCGGACGAGTGGAGCGGAGATTACGGCTGCGGCGTTAAGTATTTTTCTCAGGACGGAGTGATTAAACTTGCCGAAGCGGGTGGCTTTCGGTTTGAAAATGGGGTAAGCCCTGCCGAAAAACTTAAAATTATTCAAAACCTTATGGAAGAAAGCAATTCTTTGGCAAAAAAAATTTACGAAAATATCGGTATTTATCTCGGCTATACGCTTCCTTTCTATGCAATGTTTTACAATATAAAACACGTACTTCTACTCGGAAGGGTTACAAGCGGTAAGGGCGGCAATATCATTATTGAGAAAGCGCGGGAAGTGCTTGCGGTCGAGTTTCCGGAACTTAAATTCAAACTTGAAATGCCCGACGAAAAAAACAGAAGAGTAGGTCAGAGTATCGCGGCGGCTTCGCTTGCGGAGATAAAAAGATAATTGTCGTTTAACTGTGCGGCAAAGGAGATAAAAATGAAAATTATTATTGCAAAAGATTACGACGAAATGAGCGAAAAAGCATTTGAAGTAATGGAAAAAGTCGTAAAATCCAATCCGCAGGCGGTTCTTGGGTTTGCTACGGGGTCCACGCCTATCGGGCTTTATAAAAACATGATTCGCGACCACAGAGAAAACGGAACGAGTTACAAGAATATAAAGACGTTTAATCTTGACGAATACGCAGGGCTCGACTATTCCAGCAAACAAAGTTACGTTTACTTTATGCGCAATAATCTGTTCGACCATATCGATATTGACCTTAGCAATACTAATATCGAAAACGGCAAAGCGGCGGACCGTCAGGCAGAATGCGACAGGTACAATGCGCTTCTTGCGACTATGCAGCAGGATATTCAGGTGCTCGGCATAGGCTCTAACGGACATATTGCGTTCAACGAACCCGGTACTCCGTTTGGCAGTGTAACTCATATCGTTGACCTAACCGAAAGTACGATAAAAGACAATTCGCGAATGTTCGCGTCAATAGATGAAGTGCCGCGTCAGGCATTCACTATGGGGATTAAAAACATTATGAACGCAAAAAAACTTCTTATGCTGGTAAGCGGCGTAAACAAGGCAAAGGCGGTTTACGGGC
This sequence comes from Bacillota bacterium, assembly GCA_023403375.1. Taxonomy (GTDB): domain Bacteria; phylum Bacillota; class Clostridia; order Christensenellales; family Borkfalkiaceae; genus UBA1259. The sequence goes on along the minus strand of JAEYEN010000027.1, from coordinate 7,160 downwards.
TTGTTAAAGGCGAAGTTACGGAAGCCCTTCCTGCAAGCGTTGTTCAACTTCATCCCGATTGCGTGCTTATTTTAGACGAAGCCGCGGCTTCTCTTATCAGATAAGGCGGCTGAGTATGCAAGGACTTAAAGGCGTAATCGCATATATCGCCGGAAAAGGTCTGATTAAAACAGACATTGCGATTGAAAACGGAAAGATTAGCGCAATAGGAGAACTCGACGTAGAGCCTATTTTAACTACGGACGGCATAGTTTTACCCGGATTTATCGACGAACATATTCACGGAGCCGGCGGGGCAGACGTAATGGACGGAACCGAAGAAACCATTGAAACAATTTCAGAATACGTCGCAAGAGAAGGAACCACAGGCTTTCTTGCAACGACTATGACGCAAAGCCCTGAAAATATAGAAAAAGCGCTTAAAAACGTTAAGAAAGTTATTGAAAAAGGTAAGTACAAAGGTGCGGAAATGCTTGGCGTTCATCTGGAAGGTCCGTTCATTTCAGAAAAACACGCGGGTGCGCAACCAATCGGATACGTTATTGCGCCAACGCCCGAAACGTTTGATAAATTTAATGAAATTTCGGGTGGAAACATAAAAATCGTTACGCTCGCTCCGGAAGTAGACGGCGGACTTGACTTAATAAGGCATCTGAAAAGTAAAGGCATTGTCGCTTCGATAGGGCATACGGACGCAAAATACTCTGACGTAGAAGCGGCTGTCGCGGCAGGCGCAAGCAGCGTAACCCATACTTACAACGCGCAAACCCCGTTAAAACATCGTGAAGCAGGCGTTGTGGGCGCCGCTATGCTAATGGACGAACTTAACTGCGAAATGATTTGCGATACGATTCACGTAAGCGTTCCCGCAATAAAAATTATTATCAAAAGCAAACCGCACGACAAATTTACGCTGATTACCGACGCTATGCGCGCAAAAGGTATGCCCGACGGGCTTTCCGAACTTGGCGGTCAGCAGGTTTTTATCAGAAACGGGGAGGCTCGACTTGCCGACGGCACGCTTGCCGGCAGCGTGCTTAAAATGAATATCGCTATAAAAAACCTTGTAGAAAAAGCGGGCGTATCTTTTACGGACGCAGTTGATTTTGCTTCTGCAAATCCTGCAAAAAATATCGGTTTGTTTGGAGAACGCGGAAGTATCGAAACAGGTAAGCGCGCAGACTTTGCAATTATGGATAAGGATTTTAATATTCTTTATACCATAGTTGACGGAAAAATCGTTTACAAAGCAAAAAAACAAAAAGATTTAGTAGAAAAATCTATACACAATAAAGTTACAATATAAGCGATGAAACGCGCCGAATATTTTTACGAGTTGCTGCAAAAAACAATAAGAGAGTATTAAAAACAATAAAAAACAGCCGCTTATTAAAAAAAGACTATAACTAAATAAGGCGTTAAAACTAAAACCGACCGTGAAAGATGGTTTTCACGGTCGGTTTTTTATTGTTTTTTAATTTAGTCATTTATTTAATGACAGGAGATTACGTCATAAATTAAAAACAACGAAACTTATTTGATTGCGTTAATAAGGTATTCAAGCGATTTGTTTACCATTTCTTTGCCCAAAGTTTTGTTTGCGCCCCTTGCGCTTTCGGTAAACCAATGTTTTACGTCGTCTATTCTATCTAATTTAACGCAGTCGAGATAGTGTGCCATAAGGATATGACTTTCGACCTTGCCTTTTTGTTCGGAACCAATCGTTCTACGCTTTGCAAAAGTTTCAAATTATTGACGGGGAAAGGAATTACCGAATACGCAAACTACAAAATACTTTTACTTGCCGAAGAAGAAATTGCGGCAACGGACAAAACGTTCACGGAAATCGCAGAAGAAGTTAAATTTGAAAGCGTTCATTATTTCAGCCGCTTTTTTAAAGCGCAAACGGGACTTTCGCCGAGAGAGTATCGCGAACGACATTCGGTAAAGAGTTAAACTATTTTTTAACAAAAAGGATATATACAATATAACGGATATATTAAGTATTAAATCTGATAAAGTAAATATAAAACGTTAAACGTTAAAAGATAAAGTCAGATTATAAGTATCATACAAAAAAACGCCGACGGAACTATTGCCGTCGGCGTATTTTATTTTTATCGTTATTTTGTTTTGTTTTAAGTGACAACTAAGTTGCGCTGCAAAAGTTAAAACTAAGTAATGTTACTTATTTAACGCTGTTCACGTCTTTAACCAAAACGTCGTGCGCGCCGCCTTCTACGATAGAAACGGAACTTACCAGAACGAGTTTTGCTTTTTCCTGCAATTCGGGAATGGATAACGCGCCGCAGTTACACATTGTAGAGCGAACCTTGGCAAGCGTTGCGGAAACGTTATCTTTAAGTCTGCCTGCATAGGGGACGTAACTGTCCACGCCTTCTACGAAAGAAAGTTTTGCGTCGCCGCCCATATCGTATCTCTGCCAGTTTCTCGCCCTTGCGCTTCCTTCGCCCCAATATTCTTTCATGTAATTGCCGTTGATAAACACTTTGTTAGTGGGGCTTTCGTCAAACCTTGAAAAATATCTGCCGAGCATACAGAAGTCGCAACCCATAGCAAGAGCCAGCGTTATGTGATAATCGTGGACGATTCCGCCGTCCGAACAAACGGGGATATAAATGCCCGTTTCTTTGAAATATCTATCTCTTTCTTTGCAAACGTCTATAACTGCTGTTGCCTGACCTTTGCCGATACCTTTTGTTTCTCTCGTTATGCAAATAGAACCGCCGCCTATACCGACTTTAACAAAGTCTGCGCCGCAATTTGCCAAAAACCTGAAACCTTCTCCGTCAACGACGTTGCCGGCACCCACTTTAACGCTGTCGCCGTAATTATCTCTAATCCATTTAAGGGTGTTTTTCTGCCATACGGAATATCCTTCGGAAGAGTCTATGCAAAGCACGTCCGCGCCTGCTTTGATAAGTGCGGGAACTCTTTCCGCATAATCTCTGGTGTTTATGCCTGCGCCTACTATGTAACGTTTGTTTTCGTCTAACAATTCGCAGGGGTTGGATTTATGAGAATCGTAGTCCTTTCTGAATACGAAAGACACAAGGTTGCCGTTTTTATCGACGATAGGGAGAGAGTTGAGTTTGTGTTCCCAGATTATGTCGTTGGCTTCGGAAAGCGTAACCCCTTCCTGCGCGGTGATGAGTTTTGATAGTGGAGTCATAAACTCTTCGACCTTTTCTTCGCCCGTCATACGGCTTACTCTGTAATCTCTGCCCGTAACTATTCCTAAAAGTTTGCCGTTGGACTTACCGTTGTCGGTTACGGCGAAAGTGGAATGACCTTTTAATTGTTTTTGTCTGATTATATCGTTTAACGTATCGGTAACTTTCAGGTTGCTGTCCGACACAACGAAGCCCGATTTATATCTTTTAACTTTGGCAACCATTTCCGCTTGACTTTCAATCGTTTGCGAGCCGTAAATAAAAGAAACGCCGCCTTCTTTGGCAAGGGCAATAGCCATTGTGTCGTTAGAAACCGATTGCATTATTGCTGAAACCATAGGAATGTTAAGCGATATGGCGGGTGTTTCGCCTTTTTTGAATTTTACCAAAGGAGTTTTTAAACTGACGTTGGCAGGAATACAGTTTTCGTCCGTATATCCGGGGACTAAAAGATATTCGCTGAACGTTCTGGATTGTTCTTCGTAAAAATGTGCCATATAAATTCTCCTTATTTTAAGTAAATTTTATTTATTATAACAGAAAAAAACCTTTTGTCAACCGTTTTGTTAAAATTTATATTCTTTTTATATTCTTTAACTTAACTTTATTTTTTAATTTGATTTTGTTCTTTAATTTGATTTTATTTTTTAATTTAACCTTAATTTAACCTTTGGCGCTGCGCAAAAGGCATTAAAGTATATTAAAGTATCAGAAGCATTAAAAATACCGCAAGGCAAGAGAGAAGAGCAACGACTATAAGCGAGCGCTTTGCGATAGACGCGATTATTGCGACGACCGTTCCGACAAGCGCGGCGTAAAACGAACCCGAAGAATAGAATATTGCGGGGAACGTCATTGCCGAAAGCACTGCGTAGGGGATATAGTAAAGCAGACTGCATATATAGCGCGACTTTATCTTTTTCCTTATAAAAGTAAGCGGTATAGCCCTTATTAAAAAGGTTGTAAGCGCCATGGCAAGCACCAGAATAAGCAAGTTACCTATTTCCATCTTCTGTTACCCCCTTTTCGTTTTCGGCGCACTCGCTTACATCGGCGTTTACGTCAATCGTTTGTTCTTCGTCCGACTTATCGACTGAATTATTATCCGATTTTTCATTTGACTTTTCGCCCGATTTATCGACTGAATTATCATCCGATTTTTCATTTGGCTTTGCGTCCGTCTTATCGGCGTTATCGTCTTTTACGGGGAATATGGCGGCGGCTATCATAGAAGATAAAAGCGCGCAGATTATGGTGATAAATCCGCCCGAAACGTTGTTTTTCAAAAAAGGAACGTAGTAAAAAACGCAACTTAAAGCCGCGCTTAAAAGCACTACGAAAAGTATTTTATAAGATTTGGAAGCAGGCGGAAGAATAATGGCGATAAACATCGCGTACAGCGCAATACCGAGACTTAACTGAATATTGAGCGGCAGAATATTGCCTGCCACCGCGCCTAAAACGGTTCCGCCAACCCAGCCTATATACGGCAAAAGCATAAGTCCCGTAAAATATTTGAAATTGACGGGAGAAGTTTTGCAGGAAGCAACGGCAAAAATTTCGTCCGTAATGCCCGTTGCGGCAACAAGTCTTTTGCCGACGGTAAAATCCGAACTTAAACGTTGGGAAAGCGAAATGCTCATCAGAAAGTATCTGGAATTGATTATAAGTTGAGTTACAATCATTTCGATAATCGTTCCGCCTGCGGCAATAACGTTTATGCCTTGGAGTTGCCCAGCAGAAGTCAGGTTTGTCATCGAAATGAGAATAGTAACGATAAGGGGTATTTGTAAAATACTTGCCTGAACGCCGAACGCAAAAGCAACCGACAGGTATCCGAGCCCTATCGGCAGTCCGTCTTTAACGCCGTTATTAAAAGTTAAACTGCTTTGGTTTTTCATAATGGTCTTAAAATATTTTAGCACAATCAACTATATTAAGCAAACGCCGTAAAGGCTTTTACGTATTTTTAAATAAATATTTATTTAAAACCGAAAATCTTTTGCCGTTTAACGGGGGAATAAAAAGGGTAACGGAAACTCGATTGAGCAACAAAAAAATCTGCGTGTGAAACTCAAAATTTGCAGTCTATTTTCGGTAGAACGGTAGAAAGGCTTGATTTTTGGGCGATTTTGTGGTATAACTTAATTAAAATAAGGTTCTAAAAAGGAAAATCTGGTAAAAACGGAGAATTTACTTTATGGAAGATAACGTTAAAAACGTCATTGCCAAAAATATCGTCGAACTAAGAAAGGCGAACAATTTAAAGCAATCGGAACTTGCCGAAAAGTTGAATTATTCAGACAAAGCGGTAAGCAAGTGGGAGAGCGGGAATTCTATGCCCGATATAAGCGTGCTTATTAAGATTGGCGATATGTTCGGAATCACGCTTGACGATTTGGTTAAAGAAAACGCCGTGGAAAAGGCGACGACCGTGAACAAGGCTAACGCCGTGGCTGAAAACAACAAAAAAATAGTTATTTTAAGTCTGGTCGTGGCGGTAATATTTTTGATAGCGACAATGTTTTTCGTTTATTTATTAAATTACGGTAACGGCGGCGTTTTATACTGGCAGGCTTACGTATGGGCGGTGCCTTGCTCTTGCTTGGCGTGTATAATTTACAATTTAAGGACAAAGGGCGGAAAAGTGCAAAGAGCGGTGTTTTTATCGGCGTTCGTGTGGTCGCTTTTGGCGGCGTTTTATTGTCAGTATATAGAAATGAACTTCTGGCTGATGTTTATAATAGGCGTTCCGGCAGAAGCCATTGTCATTTTATCTTCGCTTTTTCTTAAAAGAAACAAATAATTTTGCTCTGTTTTCGGGCAAAAAACGCGCTTTTAAGGCGTTTATGACGCTTTTAACCTGTAATACGAGTTGACAAACGCCTGAAAGTGCGTATATAATGATTAAAAAGTAAATAATAATTTAACTATATGAGAATTCTGAATATAAAGAATATTTAGTATATCGATATTGAGTATATCCATATTGAGTATATCGTTATTGAATAAATCGAAGTTTTCATTATACAGAGAATTCGGAATTTCGGAATATAATAAATTACAGGCAAATAAAAGGAGAAACGAAATGTTGGCTTTAAACATTGTTTTATGGTGTATTGCATTTGTTATCTACGTTCTCGGCGGATACGTTTGCGGCAGAATTTGCGTAGAAATCGTTAGAAGCAAAAAGTCCGAAAGCAACGAAGTATTGTGGTTCTGGGCAGGATTTTTGTTTAACGTGATAGCGGTATTTATGACGCTTTGCGTAGGTAAAAAAGAAGAATAATTTAAGCGGTGAACAATGGCTGAAAACGTTATTACCGAAACGCTGGATTTTTCTTCGTGTAAAAATCATATATTCGGCGTGCCGGACGAAAATCAGGCGGCTGCGCTTTCCGCTTCACTTAAAAGCGGAGAAAAGGCGGCTAATAAACTATGCGCTTTTATAAGCGAAAAATCTGCCATGGGCGATACTTCGCTTTTTAGTTCTTCGTTTGAAGCGGCGGCAGGCACAATGAAAGTCGCAACTGATTATTCTTCCGAAAAATATGCGGCGACAAGGAACGAAATTTTGTTTCTTGGCGAGAGCAGTTTTAAGTTTTTTTCCGAGAAAGTCGGGTATATTTTTAATTTACGATATGCGTTTTGTAACCATATAGGAAACTTTATCGCGTCGCTGTCTGAAAAGACCTGTGCGGTGGTTATCGATTTGATAGACGAAAAGACCGCCGCCGACATGCCGAAAGATTTTGTTAAACTTATATCGGAAGTGTGCGAAGCGCGCGATATTTTGCTTTTCGTCAACGAAACGTTAAGCGGATTCGGGCGGACGGCGAGTTATTTCGCGTTCGGCGGTTATTCCATTATGCCCGATTGCTTTTTCACGCTGGACGTTTTGGGGAACGGCGCCGCGCTTTCTTCGGTTTCGGTAAAAGAAAATTTGAAAGAATATCTCGCTAAAAC
>JAEYEN010000005.1 GCA_023403375.1 Bacillota bacterium | reverse complement strand
CCCGAAACCTGCGCAAACATATACATAAGCACGGCGTATTGCACCACGTTCCAATTGTTTGCGACAGCCACGTCGTTAGAACGCTGGTTGAGTATTCCGTTAAGCACGTTGCCCGAAACGTTAAACGTCATAGAATACGCGCACGGATAAAGGTGCATTTCGTGCAAATCCTGAAAGGTGTAAATATTAGTTAAAATTCTTCTGGAAGACGGGTTGTTTTTAAGGTCGTAAAGCACCCTGTCCACCTGGTCGAATTCGCCTTCGCTATATTTGTGTTTTACGGAAAGTTGATAGCCGTAAGCCTTGCCGATTGAACCGCTTTCGTCCGCCCAACTATCCCAGATGTGAGAGTTTAAGTCTTTTATGTTATTAGACTTTTTCTGCCAAATCCACAAAATTTCGTCTATTGCCGATTTGAACGCGGTTTTTCTTAACGTTATAATCGGGAATTCTTTTGTTAAATCGTATCTGTTTACAATGCAGAACTTTTTAACGGTGTGTGCGGGCGTGCCGTCAAGCCAGCGCGGACGCACGGGCAAATCTTTATCCGAAAAACCGTTCTCTATAATATCCGTGCAGTTTTGTATAAATATTTTATCCGCTAAACTCATTTTTTCTCCTTAACTTTCGTACGTTATCTTTTGTAAATTATCTGTCGTACGTTAAATTGTTCGTTAACTTTTATTTAGAAATTATATAGAAATTATTTTATAAAAATATAGAAATAATTTTTTTTAAATTATTAAAATGCGTCTTTTGTCTGCTTTTTCCAACGGTTTGCAATAAAAGAAAGGGTTATTCTTTTGGGCGCGATTTTCATCAGAAAATACAAAAATTTATTAAAGCCGCCGGGTATATATCTGATTTTATTTTTCTTTACCGCTTTAAGCGATTTTTCGGCGACGTATTCGGGCGATTTGGAAGAAAGTTTGCCCCAAAGTCCCTGCCCTTTTATATCTTCTATAATATCGGGGCGCGTAGGTATGCCGCCCGGCAGTACGACCGTTACCGAAACGCCGTCCTTTTTCAGTTCGTAATGCAAAGAAGTAAAAAAGTTGGTAAGGCAGGCTTTGGTTGCCGAATACAAAGCAAAGTACGGCATAGGCGACACGCCCGACATACTGCTTATATCCACAATTTCGGTTTTATCCGCTTTAAGTTTTAACAGCGCGTGTGTGAGCGAAATGGTCGCTTCTACGTTAACGCCTATCTGGAAAAGCACTTTTTCTTCGGTATAATCGGTAAACGCTTTCTGAATATCCACGCCCGCGACAAGCAAAATTCTGTCGAAAACAATATTTTTGCTTTTGGCGTAATCGGTCATTTTGTTGCGTTCTTCTTTTTTAGTCAGGTCGCAGGCAAAAGTATAAATATCTATTTTATCGTTCAGACCGCACAGTTCTTCTTTTAGCGCGGTAAGTTTTTCTTCCGACCTGCCTGTTAAAAACAAGTCGTACCCCTTTTCTGCGCAAGCCGTGCAGAAAGCCTTTCCGAGACCGCCCGTTGCGCCCGATATAAACGTATAAGCCATATTATTTAGTCGTAAGCACTTTACTGCTCACGCCCTCCGTCTGCCCCAACTTTCCAGAAAGAGAATTGATTTTTTCTATCGGCGCGTCCAAAACCACGCTTATAACCGAAACGCCCTTTTCTCTGTACGGAATACCCAGTCTGCCGATGATAACTTCTCTGTATTCGTGCAAAAGTTCGTTGACTTTTGAAACTGCGTCCGGATTTGTTACGATTATTGCCACGACGGCGATTTTACTATCCATAAAAAACCTTATTGCGTTTTTTTATTTATTTTATCATATTAAACGAAATTTAGCAATTGAATTGTCCTTTTTTGACGCACGCTTTTAATTTTTCTATTGCCTTTTTTTCTATGCGCGAGATATACGAGCGCGATATTTTAAGCATAGCCGCCACTTCGCGCTGGCAATAACTTCTGTCCGTTTTTATGCCGTACCTTAAACACAGAACGGTAAACTCCCTGCCGCTTAGATTTTCTTTCAGAAATTTCACGAACTTTTCTCGCTCTATACTCTTATCCACCTTGGAAAACACCACGTCGTCCTTTTCGCACAAAAGGTCCATAAGCGTAAGTTCGTTGCCGTCTTTATCGCTGCCGACGGGGTCGGAAAGCGAAATCTCGCTTTTATGTTTTTTATTTGCGCGAAGAAGCATTAAAATCTCGTTTTCAATACACCGCGCGGTATACGTTGCAAGCGCGGTGCCCTTTGACGGTTCGTAAGTGTTTACCGCTTTTATAAGTCCTATACTGCCGACGGAAATAAGGTCGTCTGTTTCCGCCGCTCCGTTATATTTTTTGACTATGTGCGCCACAAGTCTTAAATTGTGGTTGATAAGTTTTTCCTTTGCTTCCGCGTCTCCCTCTTTTGCACGTTTTAAGCACTCCGCTTCTTCTTCGTACGACAACGGATGCGGGAAAGAACTGCCGTTTAATATGCTGCCCGTAAAAAAGACTATTTTACCGAGAACGTAAGATAAAAACTCTAAAATCAACTCTGTATCCCCCCGAAAGTTTATTTATTAGAGTTTATGCGGCGATAGCCCCCGATATATCGGACGGCAAGTCCGTAAATCCGTTCGGACAAAATAAATACTAAACAGTCTTATCGGAAAGAGTTGTTCAAAAAGAAAAAACCGTGCAAAACACACAAAAAAAGCATAAAAACCAAAGCCTGTTCGTCATATACCGATTGACTTTTTAAAAAAGCCAAAGTATCCTTTTTATAGCGTTTGGAAAAATTTAAAGGGAGGCAGTAAAAATAACACGTTACGTTTTTATCGATTATTTTAAATATTACGACCGTCTTTTAGGATTAAACGTATCTGAAAGTTTTGATATACTTCCCTTTTAAAGGAAGGTTCTTATGAATACGGTCGAAATAGAAGCATTATTCACCGATTACGGTTTACCGTCCGTGATAATAGCGGTGCTGTGCGCGGTTTTATTTGGTTTGGCAGACAAATTTTTTTCCAAAAAAATTCCATTCGAGATAAGAAGTTACATACCGTCAGTAACGGGGGTTATTCTATATCTCGCCTACGATTTTATTTTCGTGGGGGAACAAGTTGCCTTAACCGAAAAGAACGTTACGGCAGGCATTATGGCGGGCGCGCTGGGATACGTTATTTTCGCTTTTATAAAGAATTTAAAAAGCGGAAAACCGTTAAAGAGCGCAAATTACACCGTCGTCAGGGAAATTCTTTCGGAATTTTTGCAAAACGAAGCGCTTGACCGATTAACCGACGAGATTTGTCTTCTTTCTCTTTCGCTCGACAATACGGCTTTCAAAGCAGAATTAAAAGAGATTTTGTCCGCCGTACCGAACGTTGAAAAAGAAAACTTAGACGCCCTTATAAATCTTATAGATTTAAGCGTAAACGCCGCTAACGGAATAAAGCGCAAAAAATAAAAGAACCAAACTTCTTTCGCGTCGCCATCCGGCGGCGCTTTTCTTTTACGATTTTTACGGGTTTTCGTTATTTATCGTATTTATTCTTTTCAGCAAAACGCAATTTTTACGTCTGACGGAAAGCGGCGGCATAAAAATTTAATTTTAATGAATACTAACCCTATATGCTTTTATCGAACGATTTACAAAAAAACCTGACTTTTTTCAAAAAAAGATTATCTTCCGACGACGTGGAGTTTATAGACCTTAAACTCGGCGACAGAAAATCGGTTTTAATTTTTGTTAAAGACATAACCGACAAGGAAAAGATAGGCGATTTTATATTGCGCCCTGCGGGTAAACTTAAAGGGAAACCCACGGAAAAAACTTTGCTTGACGCCTTTTTAAGCCCCGAAAAGCGCATTTTTACCGACGCGGAAGAAATTCTGGACGAAATTGCTTCCGGCTCTACCGCGCTTATTGCGGACGGTATTAAAAAAGCCTTTGTTTTTTCGCTTAAAAAGTTTGAAAAACGTTCGATAACGGAGCCGCCGACTTCCACCGTTATAAAAGGTCCGAGAGAGGGTTTTGTGGAAAACCTTTCGGTAAACATATCGCTTATGCGAAGAAAACTTAAAACGCCCGACCTTAAATTTATAAACGTTAAAGTGGGCGGATATTCCAAAACGCCCGTTGCGCTTTGCTACGTAGACGGCGTTGCGGACAAGCGTATCGTGGACGTTCTTTTAAAAAAGTTAAAAGCCATTTCGATAGACGCGGTGCTTGATTCTTCTTATATCGCCAAATTTTTGGGCGAGCATAAAACTTCCGTTTTCAGGCAGGTGGGAAACACCGAAAAACCCGATATTTTAGCCGCCAAAATTTTAGAAGGCAGGGTCGCCGTGTTTGTGGACGGTTCTCCTATTGCGCTTACTGTCCCCTACCTTTTGCTTGAAGATTTTCAAAGCCCGAGCGATTATTACAATTCGCCGTAC
>JAEYEN010000087.1 GCA_023403375.1 Bacillota bacterium | reverse complement strand
AATGACAAAGCGGCTTGAAATTATATTTTCCGTTTTGCCCGAATGCAGGGTTTTTGCCGACATAGGTTGCGACCACGGTTATATTTCCAAGATGATGGCAAAAAGCGGTAAGTGCGAAAAAATTATCTATTCGGACGTCAGCCGCGACTGTCTTAAAAAAGCCGGACGACTTTTAAAAGCCGAAACGGAGTGCGGAAAAGCGACCGGAATAGTATCCGACGGGTTTAAAAATCTCCCTGTGTGCGACTGCGCATTGATTGCCGGAATGGGCGGAGAAGAGATTATAAACATACTTTCCGCCGCAGAAAATCTGCCCGAAAACCTTGTCTTGCAACCGATGAAAAATTGCGACAAAGTGCGCCGTTATACGGCAGAACGCGGGTATAGAGTGGTTAAGGACTTTGTGTTTAAGGCGGACGGTAAGTTTTACGACCTTATAGTTATAAAAAAACTTGAAGACGCTCTGAAAGACGCGGATAAATACGCGCTTACGGAAGAAGAGATAGAATTCGGAAGAGATAACGTAATTTTCCGCGGCGAAGATTTCAAAGAGAAAATTGCGATTGAGCGCGAAAAACTAAAAAAGTACCTGTCCTGCGACAAAATTTCGGACGACGTTCGCCGTGAAATGACGGAAAAAATCGAAAGGTTAAGCAAATATGTATAAATTAAACGAACTGTACGCATTGTTAAACGAAATCGCGCCGATAGAACTGAGCGAGAAGTTGGTTCAATCGGGCGAATACGATAATAGCGGAATAATCATAAAGTGTTCCGACAGCGCGAATAAAGTTTTGTTCTCGCTGGATTTGTCGGCAGAAGCTGTGCGCGTCGCAAAGAGAAATTCCTGCGATACGATAGTTACGCATCATCCCGCAATATACAGCCCGATACGTAGTTTAAGTACAGACGGCGAAGAAGCGGCAGTGATTTACGCTGCGGAAAGCGGACTTAACGTTATTTCAATGCATTTGAATTTAGACGTTGCGTCCGACGGGATAGACACTTGTTTATGTAAGGCGGCAGGCGCGGAAAAATATAAAATATTACAACACGTAACGCCGACAAACGGCTACGGACGGGAGTTTTCGGTTAAAGGTCTTAAACTCAAAGACCTTAAAAAACGTATTTCCCGAAACCTTAATACAAATAAAATCGTTTGTTACGGAAAGCCGTCTTCGGAAGTAAAAACGGCGGCGTCTTTTTGCGGCGGCGGTTCGTCTAACGCCCTGACGTGCGTTAACGAAAAGTTAACGGAAGCGGACGTTATCATCACTTCGGATATGCCGCACCACGTTATAAAAGCGTTGGTTGAAAAGGGCAAAAAAATCATTCTTATACCGCATTATGCGGCGGAAGAATACGGATTTAATAAATTTTATCAGACTGCGAAAGACAGGTCGGGCGGAAAAGCCGAATTTTTATATTTCGCGGACAGAAGATTCAGATAAAGGAGAACGACAATGGTTGAAGAATTATTAAAGTATCAGGAAACGGACTCTCGCTTGCGCAAGATAGAGATAGAACTCTCCGGCAGCGAAGAGAGAAAGAAAGCGGTTTCGGCAAAAAAGTATATCGAAAGCGTTGAAGAAACGGTTGCGAAGTTAGACCTGAAAGCGCAGGAACTCACCATTTCTTACGAAAGCGCGATTGCCGAATTAGAGCAACTTAAAAGTCAGGAAAGCGAATTTAACAAAGCGCTGGATGGGGTGTGCGACGAAATGAGCGCAACTTATCTGATAAAAAAGACCGACGAAATTCTTAATAAAATCAAAAATATTTACGCAAAAATAAACGGCGTAAACGCGGAAATTCAGAGTATTCTGACGGAATACGCTTCCGTTAAGGCGAAAACAAAAGCCGCACAGGCGCAATACGCGGAATACGGCAAAAAGTACAACGACCTTAAAGCGAGCAAGAAGGAAGAAAGAGAAAAGATAGAAGCGGAACTCGACGCGCTTAAAAAGAACGTGGAACCCTCGCTTATGGAAAGGTACCTTAAAAAACGTTCGGAAAAAATATTCCCCATTCTGTATGAGATTAACGGCAACGTCTGCGGCGCATGCAATATGGAACTTTCCATGGCGGAAGTCAACAGACTTAAAAACGGCGAAATCATCGAGTGCGAACAGTGCAGAAGACTGCTTTATAAAAAGTCCTGATTGCTTTTGGCAAAATGGATAAATAACGGTAAAACAAAAGAACCGCAGGTTATAAAAGGCGGTTCTTTTTTTGTTTTAAAAAATTTTACAACTAAATAAAATTTTTTACGCCTAAACGAAAAGTTTTAAAATTTGACCGAAAGTTTTAAAAAATTAACCGAAAGATTAAAAAAATAGCCAAAAACGACTAAAAAAGCGGGCAAAAAATCGAAAAAAAACTTAAAACGCCTTGTAATCGTTTTTATTTATGTTATACTTAAATAGAGATATTATGTTTAAATAATAGTTAGCGTTATTTTAAGATATAGATATTTTGAGATATAAATAAGGTTGGATAAGGGGACGTAAGTCGGCAAAAAGCCGATAGCGGTATTTTATGAAAATTTTGCTTGTTTGCCAATATTATTATCCGGAGCCGTTCCGTATTAACGATATTGCGGAAGGGCTTGTCGGTATGGGGCACGAAGTAACCGTTCTGACGGGCGTGCCGAATTATCCTATGGGCAAAATTTACGACGGTTATAAGAAAAAGCAGAAGCGAGAAGAAAACATAAACGGCGTGAAAGTTTATCGTACGTTTACGATAGCGAGAAGACGCGGCGTTTTCTTCCGCTTTTTAAACTATTACAGTTTTGCGTTGTCGTCTTCTAAATTTATAAAAAAACTCCCCGATGATTTCGACGTTATTCTGACGGGCGCGCTATCGCCGATAATGATGGCGTACGCCGCGTTGAAGTATAAGAAAAAATACGGCAAAAAAATAGTGCTTTTGTGCTACGACTTGTGGCCCGAATCTCTGACTGCCGGCGGAGTAAAGAAAAATTCGCTCCTTTTCAAGCATTATAAAAAAGTATCCGAAAAGATTTATAAATCGGCGGATATAATTCTAAACACTTCCGAAATGTTCAAAAATTACTTTTCGCGCGAATTCGGGATAGAAAACACACACTATCTTCCGCAATACGCCGAGAAGATTTTTCTGCCCGAAAAATGTTCCAAAAAACCCGACGAATATATAGACCTTATGTTTGCGGGAAACATCGGCGGCGTGCAGAGCGTGGAAACGATTCTGTTTGCGGCGGAGCAGTTTAAGGACAACAAAAAAATTCGTTTTCACATAGTGGGCGACGGTTCCGATTATCGGCGGCTTCTGGAAATGCTTTCCGCAATGCGGCTTGAAAACGTTTTCTTTTACGGCAGGAAACCGCTTTCCGAAATGCAGAAGTTTTATTCTATGGCGGACGCAATGCTGGTTACAATGATAAAGAGCGACGTGTTAAGTCTGACGCTCCCCGGGAAAGTTCAGACGTATATGGCGGCGGGTAAGCCCATAATAGGCGCGATAGACGGGGAAACCGCGGGAGTGATAGAAGAGAGCGGCTGCGGATTCTGCGGCGGCGCGGAAGACGCGGACGGGCTTGTTCTCAGCATAAATTCTTTCATCAAATATTATAAGGCGCACGACGGCGACCTTTCCGAACTTCAAAAGCGGGCGACCGATTATTACGAAAAATATTTTTCGAGGGAGGCGTTTTTTGATAATCTCGAAAAATATCTGGAAGAGGCTGCGCGATGAAAGTTTTGCTAATCAACACGGTTTTCGGTTACGGAAGTACGGGGCGTATCTGTTCGGATATTTGCGAAAGCCTTATTGCGGGCGGTAACGAGTGCGTTTGCGCTTTCGGACGTGGTGCCGCTCCTGATAATTTAAAAGACCACGCATATAAAACGTGCGGAAAACTCGGCGTTTACTTTAACGCTTTTTTATCGAGAATATTCGATAATGCGGGGCTATGCGGCACACTCTCGACGAAACGGCTTATCCGCTTTATAAAAAAATATAATCCCGACGTTATTCATATCCATAATCTTCACGGGTATTATCTTAACGTTAAAACGTTGTTAAAATTTTTACAAAAATTCGGAAAGCCCGTCGTTATGACTTTGCACGACTGCTGGACCTTTACGGGGCATTGCGCTTATTTCGATAACGTCGGGTGCGACGGGTATTTTAACGGATGTAAAAACTGTAAACACAAGTCGGTTTATCCAAAGAGCGCGGTTTTTTCCCGCACGGCCAAAAATTATAAGTTAAAAAAGAAACTTTTTACTTCGCTTAAAAACGTTACGGTAGTTACGCCGTCCGTATGGCTTAAAAATCTGGCGGAAAAATCTTTCCTTAACAAATTTGAAATAAAGGTTATCAATAACGGCATTGCGACCGACGAATTTTATCCTATCGGCGATAAAGAACGGGAAGAATTTTTAAGCGGAGCAATCGGAAAAGAGTTGAAAGCGTTTTCTTCCGACAATAAAATCGTTCTCGCCGCGGCAAGCGTCTGGACAAAAGAAAAAGGTTACGACGATTTTATCCGACTTGCGGAACTATTAGGTAACGGGTACCGCGCGGTTATGCTCGGCGTTACCGAAAAACAGAAAAAATCGCTTGGCGCTAATGTTACGGGGATAACGCGCACTAGTAGTCTTAAAGAATTAAGGGCGATTTATTGTGCGGCGGACTTGTTTGTCAATTTGACGTACGAAGACAATTATCCTACCGTCAATTTAGAAGCGCAGTCTTGCGGAACGCCCGTTATAACCTACCGCACCGGCGGGAGCGTGGAGAGCGTGCCGAAAGAGAACGTGGTGGATAAGGGCGACGTTGTCGCGGTTTCGGAAAAGATAAAAAGCGGCGATTATCAAAAACTGTTTAACGGCGATTTCGACAAAAAAACGGCAATTGCGAAATATATAAAAACTTACGAAGAAGCGATAAACAAAGCGGGCAATTTATGAAAATTTTGTTTGTAACAAACGTTCCGTCCCCTTACAGGGTAGATTTTTTTAACGAACTCGGTAAAAGCGCAGACCTTACCGTGGCGTTCGAGAAAAAGCGTTCGACAGAGCGGAAAGGGCAATGGAAAGAAAACGCGCAAGGGGCGTTCAAGGCCGTTTTTATGAAAAGCATTTCGGTGTCCACCGACCACGCTTTTTGTCCGTCTGTAAAAAGAATTATAAAAAAAGGGAAGTTCGATTTTATAATAATTTCCGATTACACGTCGCCGACGGGTATTCTGGCGGCGCGGTATATGAGAAAAAAAGGCATACCTTATTTTCTTGAAAGCGACGGCGGGCTTTACCGTTCGGGCGGCGGAATTAAAGACAGAATAAAAAAATACGTGTTCTGCGGCGCGGCAGGATTTTTCAGTCCGCGCGGAAAGGACGACGGTTATTTTACCGCATACGGGGTCAGTCCCGAAAAAATAATCAGATATCCCTTTACTTCCGCTTTTGAAAAAGACTTGTCTTTTGCAAAAGAAATGCGCTTTTTACCGAAAGAGCGAAAGGAAGAATTAAAGAAAAAACTCGGAATAACAGAAAAACGCGTTATTTTGTCCGTCGGACGGTTCACTTACCTTAACGGTTACGGGAAAGGGTACGACGTTCTGATAAAGGCGGCGGGGAAAATCGCGACGCCCGACGTCGGGTTTTACGTCGTGGGCGGAGAACCTACCGAAGAATTTAAGAAAATCACGGCGGAAAGCGGACTTAAAAACATTCATTACGTGGACTATAA
>JAEYEN010000062.1 GCA_023403375.1 Bacillota bacterium | reverse complement strand
GATATAAACGCTCCTTACGAAATAACCTGCGAAATGATGAAAGCGAGAATGGAATGCGCAATGCACATTTACGCGGAAAATAAACTTAAATAAAACAAAATACTCTGTAAAGTTAAGGGCTTATCGGTTTTTTTATTAAATTTCTATTGACCGAAAGCCCTTTTATGTTATATAATCTATAAGTATTATTGTAAATAAAGCGCAAGGGTTGCGCTTGGAGGCAGAAATGAAAAAGGGTAAGGCAATAACTCTCTTTTCGATAATCGCCGTGATTATGGTTCTGGCGATTGTTTTTACTTTCGTTCCGTTCCCGATAGGTATAAAAAACTATAATTCGGTTGTCGGCGCGATAGACTTGGACTACGATATAAACGGCGGGGTTTCTTACACCGTTTCTCTCGACAGAGAAAACGAAGAAGAAGTGAAAGACGTAAACGAAGTGCTTTCCACTTTGAGCCAACGCTTAAACTCGCTCGGCTATAAAAGTTATTCTTTAACCGCGGTGAAAGAAGCGAACGAAGCGGTGGAAGATTATTCTATCAGATTAAGCCTCAAAAAGACCGAGAACGTGGAAAGCGACGTTAAAGCGGTTTTTGCTTACGGCAGCATTAAATTTTACGGCGGCACTTCCGAATCCCCGACAACGGAGATTATGAATGAAGAAAAGGCGGTTAAAAACGCATATTATGCGGGCGTCAGCACGGAAAGTTCGTCCACGCCCTATATAACCACCGTGGAATTTACCGATTACGGTTATAAAACTCTCAAAAGCGCGTTAGACGCAAACGAGAATTACTACCTTAAAATAACGCTCGGAGAAGACGAACTGTTAAACGGCGCGATTTCTTCTTCGGCAATAACGAATAAATCCGTTTCCGTAAACGTTAAGTCGGAAGCGGCTGCAAGACAGTTTGCCATGCAGATTAAAACGGGCGGTTTAAGTTATAAATATAATTTGGACGATTTAACGCAAGTCAATGCCGCTCCGCTTCTCGGCGAGAATATTCCCGTTTACGCTGCGGCGGCGCTCGGCGTGTTGTTTGCTGTAATAGTTGCGGCGATGATAGTTCTGTTCCGCGGCTACGGTATAATAGGCGGGCTTTCGCTTTTACTTTTTGAAATTTTAGAACTTGCTTTCCTTATCGCAATACCGGGCATAGTGGTTTCCTTTGCCGGACTTGTGGGGATTGGCGTCGCCACGGTTATATGCGCGGACGGACTTGTTATAGTCGTTAAAAGAATAAGAGAAGAGTATATGATGGGTAAAACGGTCAAAGCGTCCGTTAAAACGGGGTATAGACGTTCGTTGTTCCCCGTGCTCGGCACAAATCTTATAACGCTCTTTATCGGACTTATGATATTCGCTTTGACGAGCGGCGCGGTTCAGGCTTTGGGTATAACCCTTGCGATAGGCTCCGTTTTGTCTTTCGTGTCGGTTATTCTGTTTTCCAGAATGTTCACTGAATTGCTTCTTCCCATGACCGATAAAAAAGAAAAATTCCTTAAACTTAAAAGGGAGGATAACTGATTATGAAAGGTTTGTTAAACAGCAAATTAAAAGTTATAACGGTTGTGGCTCTTCTGGTGGTCGTTGCGGGCTTTGTTTTATTCGGCGTTTTAGGTTTTAACTCCACGCCCGATTATACGGCTGAACAGTCTTACGAACTTGAAGTTTCGGTAGACGCGAACATCGGTACCGCTCCTTCGGTATTAAAAACTTCTACCGACGAGTATCTTGCTAAAAAAGGCGTAAGCGTTTCTTCTTATAGCGTAGAAAAACTTGACGACGGCGCGGTTTACGTTTATAAATTCAAAAACGACGTGTCCGATAAAATAGACCTTACCGAACTTAAAGCGGCTATAAAAGAAGGACTGAACGGTGTTGAACTTCTTACCGCAGTTACTCCCGAAGCGAATTTGAACGTAAGAGTAAACTTTGGCGATACGCAGTGGTTTATCGCCTTAGCGCTTGCAATCGGAGTGGCGGCAACCTTTATTTATGCGCTTATATTTGAAAGAATTTCGGGCGCGCTCACCGTATCGATTGTTTCCATAATTTCGGGAATAGTTTATTTTGCGGCGATAGGGCTTGTCAGACTTCCCGCAAAACCCTTCTTTACGACAGGGCTTACGCTTTCGGTGCTTTTAAGCGCGATAATCTCCGTCGTTATGGTTAACAGATTTAATCAGACTTGTAAGTTTGAAAGCAGTAAAAACCTTTCTCACGCGGAAATCGCTGCGGCAGGTACTAAGGCCAGCGGACTCAGAGTGTTGTTGCTTTTTGCGGCAGCGGCGGTTCTCGGCGCGCTATTCCTTATAGTCGGACCGTCCTATATAAGATATGCGGGCGCGCAAATTCTGATAGCGGACGTTGTTGCAACCGTTATCGCTTACGCTTATTCGGGATTTTTCTGGGCGCATCTCGGCGCTGACGGAAAAAAGAAAAAAACGTCGGTAGATATGTCCGCAAGCATTAAAGCAGAATAGTTTTTATAAAAATGCAAAGGCGGGATTTTGTCCCGCCTTGTTTTGTAATCAAGGCGGCGCGCCGTTATCCTTAACGTGGCGTGCCTAACGGGCGCTTTCGTATCTTCTAATCTTCAATGCAATTCGGCATTGAGAATTAGAAAATTGGCGGAATTAACTTTAACGCTTGTAACAAACATTAACATTTAAAATAAACTTTAATTTTTGTTTAATTAAAAGATATGCAGGTTATATATAACGATAAATTAACTCCGTATACAACGGAGAGAATAAAATCTTTGGCAAAAGAATGTGGTATCCTTTTCGATACCGCAAGACTTTTGTTTTATCGTAATATAGACAGCGTTGAAAAGGCAAAAAGGTTTCTTAACCCCGATAAGAAAAATTTTATTTCGCCTTTTTTGTTAAAAGGTATGTCCGTTGCGGCGGAACGCATAAAACAAGCCAAAGAAAACAGAGAAAGAGTTCTTATTTTCGGCGATTACGACGCGGACGGAATTTCCGCGACTACGGTTTTGTTTTATTGCTTAAAAGAATTCGGCATTAACGCTAAAACCATTATTCCCGAACGAGAAGACGGCTACGGCTTGAACGTAGAAAAAATCATTGCCGAAACAAACAATAATATAGATTTGATAATAACGGTAGACTGCGGCATTTCGGACGCGGATAAAATAGAACGCTTAAAAGAATTAAATATAGACGTAATAGTAACCGACCACCACGAACCGCCCGAACGTTTGCCCGATTGCACGATAATAAACCCCAAAATTCAGGGGCAGGAATATCCCTTTTCGGGGTTGTGCGGCGCAGGCGTCGCATATAAACTAGGGAGTGCGCTTATCGGCGCCGCCGCAGATAAATATCTCGATTTCGTTGCGCTTGCAACTGTTTCGGACAGTATGGATTTGATAGACGAAAACAGAGATTTGGTTTACGAAGGCTTAAAACTGTTTTCGGCAAATAAAATAAGACCGTGCTTTAAGTTTTTGCTTTCGGATAATCAAAAGACCGTAAACGCGCAGTCGCTGGCTTTTTCAATCGCGCCCAAAATAAACGCGGGCGGCAGAATGGGCGACGCAAACCTTGCGCTGAAACTTTTTATGGCGCAATATCTTTCCGAAATAAGCGCAATATCAGAAAAGTTGAAACTTCTTAACGTTGAAAGACAGATAGAATGTGACAACATTTATAAAGAAGCCAAACAACTGATAGTAAAGTATGACCTTATAAACGACGAAATAATAATGATTTACGACGAGAAGTGGAGAACGGGTTTTCTCGGAATAGTGGCGGCAAAACTCGTTGAAGAATATTCTCGTCCCGTTATCGTTTTCGGCAGCCACGACGGGTTTTTGAAAGGCTCTTCAAGAAGCGTTGACGGCATAAATATTTACGAAGTCATTTCGTCCGCAAAAGACCTTTTAACCGCATTCGGCGGTCACGCTCAGGCGGCAGGCGTAACGGTGGAAAAAGCACGCTTTTCCGCGCTAAAAAAACGTCTTAACGGCTATATCAGAGATAATTATAAAGATTTGGACTATACAAAAAAGATATACGCGGAGTGGGAAGTAAACGGCATATCGCCCGAATTTGCGCACGAAATAGAACTGTTAGAACCTTTCGGCGTAGGGAATCGCCGTCCGTATTTCGCGGTTAGGGAAAAAGCGGTGGCTTCTTTGCCCATCAAAACGGGGTCGGCACATTATTCGTTTAACTTAAACGGCTTTGAAATGCTGGATTTCAACGGAGAAGCGGACGCAAAAATTTTAAGTCTTCCCATAGAGAAAGAAATAGTTTTTGAAACCAACGTATCGGTTTTCCGCGGTAAGGAATATATAAAAGGTTTTGTAAAGGCGGTCGTTCCCGATTATTCGGACTTTAAGCCGCTTAAACTCAACGTTCTCGATAACGAATTTGAAAAGGCAAAAGCAGGCGGCAACGCACGGGTAAAAGACTTTGACAACGTGTTCAAAGACAAAACTTTTTACGCCGTTACCGAATACGAAACGCTTAAAAAATTCCCGCAACTCGCAAGTATCGGCGCAACGCTTTTCGTTCCCGAAGGAAATATTATTAAAACCTGCGTCGTTGTTTCGCCGACGGCTGTTCCTTTCGGTTATAAAAGAGTGGTTTATCTCGATAAACCGCTTTCATCGCTCCCGTTCGACGGCGAGAGTATGTGTATAAAAGAGAACGGGGCTTCGCTTTTTTGCTCGCTCGACTGTTCGAGAGAAGGGGTCTCGGCGGCGTATAAGGAAATAATAGATAAAACGCCTTTCGACTGCCTTTCTGCATTGCAATTCGTGGAAGAAAACGATTTTAACCTTAGTAAAGAGCAAATGCTTTTTGCGACTAAGGTATTTATGGAACTTGGAATAATAGAGTGCATAAACGGTAAACTCAAAAGAAACGTAAGCGTTAAAAATCCTTTGGAAAATTCGACCATATATAACGCCGTTAAAAACTTAAAGGTATAATATGCTGCAAATTTTAGAAGATTTGGAAAAAAATTACTCCGGTAACGATTTGGCGCTTCTGGAAAAAGCCTACTATTTTGCAAAAGAAGCGCACAAAAACCAAAAAAGGGTGTCGGGAGAAGAGTATTTTACTCATCCTTGCGCCGTTGCTAAAATTTTAATAGATTTGGGACTGGACGCGCACACCGTTGCCGCGGCTTTTCTTCACGACGTAATAGAAGACACGCCCGTTTCGGAAGGCGATATCAAAAAAGAATTCGGCGACGAAGTTTTGGAACTTGTTCAGGGCGTTACCAAGTTAGATAAGATAGAGTTCAATTCGAGAGAAGAAGAACAGGCGGAAAACTTCCGTAAGATTTTCGTCGCAATGGCGAAAGATATAAGGGTTATAATCATAAAACTCGCCGACAGACTCCATAATATGCGGTCGCTTAACTTTCTTTCGGCAGAACGTCAGCAACGCATTGCGAGAGAAACGCTGGATATTTTCGTTCCTATTGCGGACAGGCTCGGTATTTCTCAGATTAAATGCGAACTTGAAGACTTATGCTTAAAATATCTGGAACCCGATTTTTACGAGTATCTGACCACAAATATCGATAAACTTCTTATCGAAGGCGAAGGGTTTGTTAAAACCGTTGTGGAAGAACTTAAAAAAATGCTTGTCGATTCTAATATAAAAGGCGAAGTTTTCGGCAGGAGAAAGCACTTATACAGTATCTACCGCAAGATGAAAGAACAGGGTAAATCGTTAGACCAGATTTACGATTTGGTTGCAGTAAGGGTGCTTGTCGACACGGTGGACGAGTGTTATGAAATTCTGGGCAAAATTCACCACAGGTGGAAACCCGTTCCCGGCAGAATCAAGGACTACATCGCAACGCCAAAGCCGAATATGTACCGGTCGCTACACACTACGGTCGTTACCAACTTCGGCAGAGTGTTTGAAATACAGATAAGAACCTACGAAATGCATAAAGCGGCGGAATACGGTATCGCCGCGCATTGGAAATATAAAGAAAAACGCGAAGGCGACGACCTTGATTCCAGACTTAACTGGATAAGAGAAGTTATGGAATGGCAGGGCGGGCTTAAAGACAGTAAAGAGTTCCTTAACACCTTAAAAGGCGACCTTTACAGTTCGGAAGTTCCCGTATTTACGCCTAACGGCGACGTTGTCTGTTTGCCGAAAGACGCAACCCCGCTCGACTTTGCCTATCATATTCACTCCGCTATCGGCAACAAATGCGTCGGGGCGAAAGTCAATTCCAAAATGGTGCCGCTTTCCACACCGCTTAAAGTGGGCGACGTGGTAGAGATTATCACCTCGCAGAATTCCAAAGGACCGAGTTGGGACTGGCTTAAAATAGTTAAAAGTTCTTCTTCGAGAGTTAAAATCAAGCAGTTCTTTAAGCGCGAAATGAAAGAAGAGAACGTTAAGACGGGTAAAGTTATGCTTGAAGGCGAGTTGAAGCACAGGGGCTATGCGCTTTCCGATCTCCTTACGGAAGAATCTTTTATGCACATCGCTTCCAGATTTTCCTATTCGGGGCAGGACGAAATGTTTGCTTCTATCGGCTACGGTGCGGTTTCCGCCGCGCAAATCGCAATAAAACTTATTGATTATTACAGAAAGAGCCAGCCTGTTAACATTGACAATAAGGTTTCTTACGGAACGAAGAAAGAAGATAAAAGCGGCGTTAAAGTAAAAGGAATGGACGGGATACTCGTCAGGTTCGCAGGGTGCTGCAACCCTGTCCCCGGCGACGATATAATAGGCTTTATATCGCGCGGCAGGGGGGTTACCGTTCACAGAAAAGACTGCCCGAACCTTAAAAACGCTATTCCCGAACGACTTATAGAAGTAAGTTGGACGGATAAGTCGGGCGGCGGTTACAATACGGGCATAAAGGTTATCGGCAACGACCAGACGGAGATTTTAACTATTGTCGCGGGGCTTGTTTCCCAACAAAAACTTTCCATTGTTTCCACTAACGGAAGAACGGACGCCAAATTAAAACAGGTTATAGTTGATTTTAATATAAGGATAACCGACAAAGCGGAGCTTGAAGACCTTATTAAGAAAATAAAACAACATCCCAAAATTACGGACGTGTTCAGAACGGCGACTTGATTTTTTCGGTCCGATAATCTTTGAGGAAAATCGTAAAATCTTTATAAATTATCAGTATAAATTGTCAGTATGAAAATATATCATTTAATAAGCGGTCTGTTAAAAGTCAACAGCTACTTTCTGGTTAACGAGAACACCAAAGAAGCGGTTGCGATAGACTGCGGAGAAAATTACAATTTAATAAAAGAAACCGAGAAAAAGAACGGCTTTCACATAAAATATCTTTTGTTAACACACGATCATTTCGACCATGCGGGCAACGCCAAAAAATTGCAGGACGACGGAGTGAAGGTTTACATTTCGGCGACAGACGCACCCAAACTTAAAGGCGACGGGAATCTTGCCGCAATGGTTGGCAAAAAGTTTCAGTCTTTCACACCCGACTATTGCTTTTCGGACGGCGAAGAACTTGACCTTTGCGGAATAAAAATCAAGGTTATGATAACGCCGGGGCATACGGACGGCTCCGCCTGTTTTATAGTAGACAGAAATATTTTTAGCGGAGATACTTTGTTTTATCAATCGGTCGGCAGAACGGATTTTATCGGCGGAAACAGGGCGGATATGATAAATTCGGTAAAAAAACTCGCTATGCTTGACGGCGACTATAACGTCTATCCGGGGCACGGCGCGTTTACAACGCTTTCTCACGAAAGGCAATTTAACCGTTTTATTGAATACGAAAAATAATCTATAACAAATAAACGGAAAAAACAAAAAAAGAAAATAATATGCTGGACACATCGGTAGAAATATGCGCTCTTGCCTTAAACGAAATAATAAACGCTTTTAAGGGCGCGAAAGATTTGGATATACGCCATATATTTTCCGAAAAGGCGGACAGGGTTACAAATACTTTCGTCATAAACGGGAAAAGTTTTGCCGTTTCTAACCTTACGCACGGCTATATAG
>JAEYEN010000084.1 GCA_023403375.1 Bacillota bacterium | reverse complement strand
GAGTGAGAGAGTTAAGTAATTACGGCTTGCTTGTAGTGCTTACCGCATACGCGCTTCTGGCGATAGCGATTGCCGTTTACTACATCTTTTTCAGAAAATGCGACACGGGTTGCAATGCGGACGAAATCGACATCGCAATGGCTGCAAGTTTAGACGCGGACGAAAAGGATGAAACGGCAGTCGCCGAATAAATCGGAAAGAGTATCGATTAAAATAAAAATCGAAAAAGATAAAAAAATGTTTTTATCCCGTTAAAAAGCGTTGACTTTTTCGTTCGGGTAAATTATACTTAATTATGCTTTTAAGAAAGCGGTTGAATAAGTGTCTTACGGCAAAGGAGGGTTGAGAATAAATGAGTACTGTCAGAGTTGGCGAGAACGAAAATCTCGATAGCGCATTAAGACGTTTTAAGAGAAAATGTTCCAGAGACGGCATTATCGGTGATATGCGTAAAAAAGAATTTTACGAAAGCCCTTCCGTAAGAAGAAGAAAGAAATCCGAAGCCGCTAGAAAGAGAAGCATCAAAGGCTAAACGCAAAACCTACCAAAGATAAACTTTGGTAGGTTTTATTTTTACCGCGCAAAATTTGGCGCAAATTGTCGAAATAATATTTTACGGAGAAAATTATGCAAGAAGAAGGAAAAACATTAAAGCAGTATTGTAAAGAAGCGATGAAGCGTTTGAAAAGCGGATTCTGGCAAAATTATCACGCAACTTTAAGCGACAGCATCAGAAGAGCGGAAGAACAGGGCATTTCGCCGTCGAAAGTCAAAGAATATTATTCGCAGAAAATTTCGGATGATATTAAAAACGAAACTTCTTCCGAAGAAGAGTTCTATTTAAAGGTTAAAAAACTTCTGGATGAAGTGGGCGAAGTTTCCGACGCTATCGGGCGGCTCACAGACAAGGAGATTTTTAATAAACTTTCTTACGAAGAAAAACAAAGATATACTTTAAGTCTTTCGGAAAGATACGTTAAAGCGCTTGAAAGATATAACGAAGAAGCGGCTATAAATAAAGCAAAATAAACAGTCGTAATAAACGGCAAGAAAAAAGTCGGCGCCACGAACAAAAGGGTTCGCGGCGTCGATTCGTTTTTATATAAAGTTTCGGTTTTTTAATTTAATAAATCTTTTTAGTTTAACGTATATTTTGAGTTTTATAAATAATAGAGCGACAAACAATAAAATCAGATAATGTTTTTAAGGTCCGAAAAGTCGCTGAACCCTAAACTTATCAATAGGGCGTAGTTCACTTTTTGCATGGTCTTTTGCGGCAGTTCGCCAATGCGCTCTAAAAGTCTTCTTTTATCAAGCGTTCGTATCTGTTCCAAAAGTATAACCGAATTTTTTTGAAGCCCAAACTCGTTTGCGTTCAGTTCTATGTGGGTGGGCAGCCTTGCTTTGTTGAGTTTGCTGGTTACCGCAGCCGCAATAATCGTCGGACTGTATTTGTTACCTGTATCGTTCTGCACTATAAGAACGGGGCGTATTCCTCCTTGTTCGCTGCCAACGACGGGGCTTAAATCGGCATAATATAATTCTCCGCGTTTTATCATAATATCAAAGCCTTATTTTGTAGTATTTTCCGTTATCATAGTATGATTTTTTAAAGTTTTTTGTTATCACGGTTATTTTTTTACCCTTTTTTTATAAAAGATATACCGTTTGGAAGTTAAAAAACAAAAAAGGCTTTTTATATTTGACATCGTATGTCGTTTGTAGTAAAATAACGTTGTTTCAACTAAGTATTTTGAATAAAAATAATTGCTTCCAAAGTATAAATGGATATGTCGGCTGTATCAGGCGGCGTTCGACACTTCGTGTCTCGGCAAAACGGTTCACGTTACATCCATTTAACATATAAATTGAATAGAAACAATTGCTTCCGTAGTTAAATGGATATAACGGCCCCCTCCTAAGGGGCAGTTGTGGGTTCGATTCCCGCCGGGAGTACCAAAAGTCGGCAAAGCGCGATAGCGTAAAGCCGACTTTTTACTTTCGGCGACTCGAATTGAACCCACGGTTCGGGCGGCAAAGACGGACAAATAAAAGGGGCATAGCCCATCGTAGCAATGCGGAGATGCTTCCCGCCGGGAGTACCAAAAGTCGGCAAAGCGCGAAAGCGTAAAGCCGACTTTTTACTTTCGGCGACTTGTTTTTTGTAAACTTTTTTATCGCGTTAAATTTCCGCCCTGAAATTCTAGTCGCCCGTTCGCGGAAATCGGCACTGATAAAGGACTATAACAAAAAAACGTTCGGTTTTATTTTTTTCTGCGCATTACGCAAAAATTAAAATAAAAGACATTGCAAAATTAAAGCGTATATGTTATAATTTTGAAAAAAGTAAAGGCGAAAAAAAGTATGAATAAAAAGGTGTTTATTGTTTCGTCCACTCTGCGTAAAAACGGCAATTCGGAGATTCTGGCGCGTCAGTTTGAAAAGGGCGCAACGGAGAGCGGAAACTACGTGGAAAAAATAAGCCTGCGCGACAATTTGCCCAAATTCTGCATAGGGTGTATGTATTGCCAGTCGCATAACGGCTGCTCGCTTAAAGACGGAATGAACGATTTGTACGACAGAGTTCAGAATTCAGACGTTCTTGTTTTTGCCACCCCCGTTTATTATTACGAAATGGCAGGGCAACTTAAAACCTTTTTAGACAGACTTAATCCGCTCTATCCGAGAGAGAATAAATTTAAAGACGTTTATCTTCTCGCCACCGCCGCGGAAAACGATAAAAGCGCAATGGACGGCGCGATAAAAGGCGTTCAGGGTTGGATAGACTGTTTTGACGGCGTTTCGCTTAAAGGCGTGGTTTACGGCATAGGCGCAGAAGCGATAGGCGATATAAACTCTTTGCCCGCTTTTACGGAAGCATACGAAATGGGTAAAAACGTTTAATTACTAATCTTTGTTAAAACGTTGTTAAAAACCTTTCGTTCTGAATTTTTATCAGGACGTTTAATAAGTAGCGTTTGATAAATGACTTTTTATAAATTACGTGAAAAACTGCGCGGTAAACGGCGCAATAAAGATATATAAAAGCGTTTATTAAGTATGCGTAAACTCATTTAATAAAAATGCGGAAAAAAAGTTAACCGCTTATAAATTTTTGATATTTAGGATATAGGAGAGAAGTATGAAAGCAATCTGGGGTAAAGGGCTCGGTAACGAGATGAACGTTATGCTTGCGTTCGTTCTGGACTTGGACAAAACGGAAGAATGCACAATGCATATGGCGGCGGAAATCTGTTATAAAATTTACGCTGACGGGAAGTTCGTTTGTTTCGGCCCGCAAAGGGCTGCGCACGGTTATGCGCGCGTAAACGATTATAAATTTACCGCTAAACGCATAGTGGTGGAAATAAATTCGCCGCACGATAAAAACTTTTGCTGGATTCAGCAGCAGCCGTTTTTTGCCTGCGAGCTGAAAGCGGGCAATCAAACTTATTCGGCGGCAGACTTTTCGTGCTATCGCTTAACGGACAGGGTTCATAAAGTACAGCGGTACAGTTATCAACGCGGCTTTGCGGAAGTTTATAAACTCATTAAAGACAGAACGGCGTTTTATACGGGCGCCGACGCGGCGGATAGCCGTGTGGCAATACCCGTTAAAACCGAAGAAGTCGCGCTTCCCGTTTTGCTTCCTTCATATTGTCCGGAACCCGAATATAACGTTCACTTCCCGTTGTCGGTAATAGAAACGGGCGCCGTGGATATAGACGAAAACGCACCCGTCTGGCGCGACAGAGCGCATACCCTTATAGGTAAAAATTTAGACGGATTTAAAATAGAAGAATGGGAAGACTTCCCCACCGACGAAGCGAGTAAATTCGTTTATAAACCGAACGGAAAAACGGGCGCGCTGAAATATAAGACGCTTGATTTCGGCAGGGCAATAACCGGTTTTACCGAACTTAAAGTCAAAGCAAAATCGGGCGGAAAAATTTATTTTATCTTTGATGAAATATTAAACGTAGAGGCGGGAAAAGGCGAAAATTACGTCAATTTCGAGCGGAATACCTGTTCTAACGTGTTCAAATGGACGTTTGAAAAGGGCGGCGAATTCGAAGTTTCTACTTTCGAGCCGTACACCGTCAGATACGCATGCGTGGTTTACACCGACGGAATAGAATTTGAATGTCGTATAAGGGATTATGAAAATCCCGATATGAAAAAACTTAAAGTCGATTGCGACGACGAACGGGTAAATAAAATAGTGGAAGCGGCGAGGAATACTCTGGCGCAAAATTCCGTAGACCTTTTGACCGACTGTCCGTCGAGAGAGCGCGCGGGGTGGCTGGGCGATTCGTATTTTTCTTCCGACGCGGAATATCTGTTCAGCGGCAAAAACAATGCGGAAAAGGCTTTTTTGGAAAACTATGCGCTTTGCGATACGACCGGTATGCCCAAGGGAATAGTGCCTATGTGCTATCCGTCTGACCCGATAGACACTTATATACCAAACTATGATTTGTGGTATATTATTGAAGTGGAAAAATATATGCGCCGTTACGGAAAAGACGAGTTGGTTATGAAATCGCTCGATAAAATACGCGGCGTCTTAGGATATTTTGAAACCAAAGAAAACGAATTCGGACTTTTGGAAAATCTGGAAGGCTGGATATTTATCGAATGGAGCGCGGCAAATTATGACGACCATACCTGCGGCGTAAATATTCCGTCCAACGTCTGTTATGCGGCGGCGCTCGAAGCGGCGGCTAAACTTTTCGGCGAAGAAAAGTATATACAAAAAGCACTTAATATAAAGAAGTATATCAAAGAAAATGCGTTTAACGGCGAGTTTTTCGTTGACAACCTTATAAGAAATAAAGACGGAAAACTTGTTCAAAGCGGTTTAATTACGGAAGTTTGTCAGTATTACGCGTTTTGGTTCGGAACAATAGACAAAAAAGAATATCCCGCGCTGTATTTTGAACTGATGAACAATCTCGGCGTTAAAAGAAAAGAAGGTTACCGCCCCGAGATAGAAACGTCTAACGTTATATTCGGACTGTATATGAGAATAGACCTTCTTATGAGAGAAGGCAAAAGGGAAGACGTGCTTAAAGAGTGCATAGACCTGTTCTTGTCTATGGCGGAAAGAACGGGAACTTTGTGGGAACATAAACAGATAACCGCAAGTTGCGACCACGGTTTTGCTTCTTACGCAATTAAATGGATTCTGTTCGCACTTGGAAAAGACGTAAAATAAAAAACTAAAAATAATAAAACCACCTGCATTGCAGGTGGTTTTTATCTTTGTTGATTGACTTTATGTTTGCATATTGCATTTATTATTTGTGTTTACAGACTGTATTTATAAATATGTAAAAGTTATTAAGTTACTAAAATATTCATAATAGTCTGATTATAAATGCATAAAATCATTGACAATCTTTTTATTGCGCTTTTTTATCGTTGCCACGCCGATTAGCGTTGTTGCGGCGAGCGCGCATAGAACGGCAAAAACTATGGCGGTAGTATGATTTTGTTCCTTTGTTTTTAAGCATTCTTTACTGCCTTGTAAATAGTCTTGCATAATACTTAATGCGTCAATATCAAAGAAAGCAATTCCACAATCGTTTAACACTAATTCAATAGCCAGATTTGTCAAATCATAAGTAGCAGATAATATGTCTGAATTTCTGGAAAAAGACGGCGACATAACTTCCTGATAGGAATTGGCGGTAAAAGTGCCGTTTATGTTGTCGACAGTGGTTGTGGAATAGATTATACGATTATTGCTGAACCGATAATCGGCTTTTATATTGCCCGATGAATAATCCGTTATCGCAACAGTAATCAACATAGACTTTTCGTCCGTCATTTTAACGGTGAGTTTAATTATGGAGTTATAATTTTGGCTTTTTATATTTTTAGTCGCAGGAAACGAACTATTGTATGTTCCTTCGGTTAATTGTTTTATTTTATTATAGGACATATTTTTGTATTTGTTTCCGAAAGGGTTGGAGTTTTCTGCTTCCAAAATAAAAAAAGTTAAGGACAAAAGCAAAAAAATTGCGGTTACGCAGGACAAAATAATTATTGCTATTGTTTTGCGTTTGTTTTTTTCAACTGTAACGCATTGGCTCGGCAAAGAAATATAAGGGGCGATTTTTTCGGTTTTTTCGATTGCGGCAGATGTTAGCGTCGGTTGCATTTCGACTTGTGAGGTCGTTTTCATTGTGGTTTCCGTAATGGAATTTTGATTGGGTTTTATCGCAGTGCCGCATCGATTGCAAAAGTTTGCGCTGGCAGATACGATTTGTCCGCATTTCGGACATTTGATAATTGGCATAATGTTCTCCTTTTCCTACGTAAAAAAAGTGTCGTTCCTATACGAAACGACACCGTAGAATATACGTTTCGCATAGTTACCACACTATTTTCGAATAACCATAAGAGAACGATTATTGCTGCGATTGGTATATTGCTACCAATATGATTATCGTTCCCAAAAAGACGTATTATACGCCTAAAATAATATTCGAAAATAATGTGGTAAAAACATTATAGCATATTCTGAGATAAAAAACAAGATAAATAACGGTATTCAGATTTAATTGCAAAAGCGTTTTGGAAACAAAACGGCTCCCTATTCAAGTCCCGATAGTGTTGACAAAAACAAAAGAGGTCGCAATTTGATTGCAACCTCTTTTATTTGGTGTGAAGGATGGGACTTCCGCTTGTTGCGGCCTACCCGCTGAACAGTCCACAGGACTGTCCACTTTTGCCAAGCGCAAAAGCGTTTTGTAAACAAAACGGCTCCCTATTCAAGTCCCAAACATAGTAAAAAACAAAAAGACCACGGCGTTGCCGTAGTCTTTTTATTTGGTGTGAAGGATGGGACTTGAACCCACACGGATTAACCATACGCCCCTCAAACGTACGCGTCTGCCAGTTCCGCCACCCTCACATAGCCATTTTATTCTACTCAAAAAAAACGCTTTTGTCAACAATATTAAAGTATAAATTTTTATATTTTATTAAAGTTTTGTTAATTTTTTTTACATATTCGGCCGTTTCCTTAAAGGGAATGACTTTAAGCGTTTTTCCGTCGTCGGAATATCTTTTGTCCGAAAGCCATTCTATGGCGTTTCCTTCGCCCGCGTTATAGGCGGCAAGTGAAACGTCGGCGTCTGAAAATTTGTTAAAAAGGTATCTCAAATACAGGCAACCAAGCCTTATATTGTCTTCGGGCAACGTTAATTCAAAACTTTCTATACCGTTTAAAGAAGCAACGTATTCGGCTGTGGCGCTTGTGAGTTGCATAAGTCCCGTCGCGCCTTTTCTGCTTACCGCGTCTGCCTTAAAATCGCTTTCGACTTTTATTACAGAATAGACAAGATAGTCGTTAAGGTCGGTTTCCGCACAGTATTTTTCAACTTGTTCGGCATATTTCAGCGGATATAGCCGCCGTTCGGCAAAGTATACGATAAACGCGCAGGTGAATGAAATCCAGAACGCTATCAGAACAGCCGTCAATATTTTGTACAATAATTTTAAATCTATCTTTTTCATTTTCGACTTTTAAAATCTTTTCGGTTTTATATAGTAAGTATATGTAAACGGCGTATTTTTATTGAAAATTGTTATTTATTATGATAAAATAAAACAAGGAGTTAAAAAATGATTAGAGAAATTACCGAGAAAGACAGAAAAATATATCTCGAATTGTCGGAAGAGTTTTATTCTTCTCCCGCAGTTTCGCATAAAATAGATATTAAAAATTGTGAAAACGCTTTTGAAGAAGCGCTTAAAGGCTCTCCGTATATAAAAATCTTTATGTTTGAAGCGGACGGCAAACCCGTCGGATACGGACAGGTGTCTTTTACCTATTCCATAGAAGCGGGCGGACTTACGTTGTGGTTGGAAGAAGCTTACGTTAAGCCCGAATACAGAAGCAGGGGACTTGGTTCGGAATTTTTTGAATACGTTTTCTATAATTACGGCAAGGTCGCAAAGCGTTATCGTCTGGAAATCGACCCCGATAATCTCCGCGCGGAAAAACTTTACGTAAAGCAAGGTTTTTCGGATATGCCGTATAAACCTATGGTTAAAGAAAATTTTTAATTTTTTTTATACGCAGGCTTTTTGCGCTTGCATTTGTAAAAAATTTGTGATATTATCATTAGGCAATAAGGTTTTACAAAGCGTAAAATCTTGTTGCCTGAAATGCTTTTATAATTGTTTTTTGATTATTTAAGCAAAATAAAATTTAATAAATAACGCGGGGGTATGGCTCAGTTGGTAGAGCGTCGCGTTCGCAACGCGAAGGCCACGAGTTCGAATCTCGTTATCTCCACCAAAACAAAAAAGACGGTAAAAAACCGTCTTTTTTTGTTTTACGATAACTTATTTAACTCGTTAGGTCCGTCGTTTTTAATGGATATTTGCTTTTTACGGTCATATTCTTATTGGCTTTATATGTTTTTATGTTACAAGTGAGATATATAAAGAAAAAAAGGTAAAAGCCAAAAAGGATGTGTTATGATGGGAGCAGGTGGAGTAACAAATCACGGCACGAATGCAACTTATGCAAGAGAAAACATTTGAGTTATCGATTATAAAAATTATTGTTGACGGGAAAATTTTATGAAAAAGAAAACTGATTACGAAACAGAGAAAGAAATAAAAAAACAACAATTCGTCAACAATGAATTTTTATGTCTTAAAGAATTAAGTGGAAAATATGATGACCCTTATGCAAAAGATTATCTTGAAAAATGTCCTGTTTGTGGCGAATTGTGTGCGGTAGACCAATACGGTAACGGAGATTGTAGAAATTGTTCGTGGAAACTCAATAGTTTTGCCGAGTCTATACCCGACAGAGTACAATATCCCAATATGGTTTCCCTAAACAAGGCGAAGCAACTTTATAAAAACGGCAAATCCTTAAAGCCGTCTTTTGACTATTTTATTGCGGGCTTAGAAATGTACGGGGAAACTTCATTTTTCTATAAAAACATAGAAGCCGTATTGTTTTTTAAACAAGTAAACGAGCTTCATATGGAATACGGCGAAAAGACTTATATATTCGACGGTGTCAAAGATTTCAGAGAGAATGCAAATATAGACGGGCATTTGTTAAAAGACATCTGGGATAAAATAGAAAAGGCAGATTATTTACAAGGATAACTTTCTATTATCACTAATTAAATAGCATTTACAATTAAAGCCAACTATTATAAAACGAGAAAGGACAGCAAAAATCTTTGATGTCTTTTTTTTTATTTTTTTACTAACGCCGTCATTTTTGATAGACAGTGATAAATTAAAATATTAACAAACCATTCCGCCGTCTTTTTTGTTTTTTTCTTTTATGTTCTGACGTTTACAAACTGACATTTATAAAAATATTTGGCTATTCCGAATACGATTAACTATTCTACGGGGATAACCAAACGCGAACAATAGCGTTCCGCAGCGATTTTTCTCCCCGTATATGGCGCGACGATACCTATCACGCGCGGAAATCCTACGGGTTTAAGGTTTCTTTTTTTAACTTCTCTGCCAAGCGTAAGCCACGCTTCGTCTACGTTGGCGTAACTGCCGTAATACAATACGGACAACGCTTTGCAGGCGGGTAATACTATGGAATCGGGCGTTTTTTCTTTCATCGGAATACAAACGTAAAAGGGATAGTCTTTTTCGCCGATATACCCGTCTAAAAAATCCTTTCGCTCGCAAATATCAAAAATAGGTTCGTCCGAAAAAATATAGCCTTTGCGAATACATTCGCCGTAGAAATCGAACATAGTCTGATATTTTTCCGCAATGGTTCGCCCCATAGCCTGTCGCATACGGCACACCGTTTCGGGCAACGTTATTTCCTGAACGGAAATCTTATCTTCGCTCGTAACGCGTAACTGCAATTCTTCCACGCTTTGTTGAAGTTCGGATAATTTTGCTTTCATAGAAGAGAGTAGTTCCTCCGCTTCTCCGCCGCTTTCGTAATAGGATTTAATCTCTTCGTTTTTAAGCCCCATGGACTTAAATTTTTCCACCTGTAAAACGCGTGCAACGTTAAAATTGTCGTAATATCTGCGCCCGCTCTCTTCGGAAATATATGCCGGTTCAAGCAGTCCTTTTTCTTCTAACCTTAAAAGCGTGCTTCTCGAAACTCCGCACGCGCGCGCCGCTTCCGTTATCTGATATAAATTTTTTTTACTATTTTGCATATTTTTCTCCAAATACGTTGCTTCGTTCATATGTGAACGGAATATACTTTAAATATATAG
>JAEYEN010000020.1 GCA_023403375.1 Bacillota bacterium | reverse complement strand
GTCCGTGCGTAAACTCCGTGCCCCACACTTCTATAAGGTCGGGGCGGAATTCCGTTAACAGCGACCGCCACGCTTTAACGTTTGATATTTTGTTCTCGTCATAGTTTATGGGATAATCGTCGGGAAGAATATAATAGGTAACGTTTTTATCCTTTACCGCAACGGTCTTTTTTATTTTCGACGTGGTTGCCACCGCAATTTCATAGCCGTCTTTTCCCACGAAATCTTTTAAGTATGCGTCCATCCACAGTCCGTTGCTTTTTTTGTTATACAGTTTTTCGGACGGCACGGACAAAAGCGTGTTGACAATCCATAAAATTCTCATCTTCGTTCCTCCGAAAAAATCCCGCCCAGAATCACGGGGATATAAAGCCCTATAACCGAAATCCACATACCCGTGTTTATAAGCGATAGCATTATCACCTGAAAAAAGGTCCAAAGCACGAAACCGTAACCTTTTTCAGTCCTGTAACGCGCGTAAAAGTTTTTATAAATAGTAACGTACATAGCGACCATTACCGCTATGCCTATAAGTCCCGCTTTCGCCATAGTGTCAAGTATAAACGAATGTCCGCTTATCGGTCCTGTATAATAGAACAAACTGCCGTATAACGGACTGTTGAAGAAACTGTTTATAGAATATCCGTAAAGCACGAAACGGTTGTCTTCAAACTGTTCCAGACTTTCTCTTCCGCCTGCAAGCGCGTAAAGTCTGGGCGACACGGTGTCGTTATTTATAAGGTCGCCAAGCGCGTTAAGCCCCAAAGCGATAAGGTCCGATAAAGTGAACAAAAGTATAAGCGCGATGACGGCAAAAACTATAAATCCGCCAAGTCCGAAGTCGCGGCGCATAAAGAACATTAAAGAAGAAATTATAAACATTAAAAGCGCGGTCGTGTATTCGGTGTAAAAAATCGTCGTCGCAATAAGTACGGTTAAAATCAGCGTCGGGAACAGATGTATTTTTC
Organism: Bacillota bacterium; assembly: GCA_023403375.1. Lineage (GTDB taxonomy): Bacteria > Bacillota > Clostridia > Christensenellales > Borkfalkiaceae > UBA1259. The sequence goes on along the minus strand of JAEYEN010000020.1, from coordinate 3,031 downwards.
CGCGTTTGAACGCCAGAATAAGCACGGGATACAGTAAAACGATTATGTACGTCAGTTCGTACCCGCCGATGTTACGCCAACTGTATTCCACTACTTTCGGATGAGAAGCGGATGGCGAAGTCGCTAAAAATCTCGCCGCGCCCGGTATCATTATAGAACCTATTATCGTGGTGATAATAGTCAGCGTGCATAACAAAACTATTATAACGGAATAGGTTTTCAGTCCGGAACGGCTGTTAAACGTCAGTTCGTAACCTATTAAAAGCGGAATACAATCTAATAAAAGTGCGTATCCCCATTCGGTAACCGTCATTCCGTTCAGGAAATATAAAAGAATTTTCCAAATTATAAACGGCGCCAGAATACCGAAACACTTGGCAAAAGAAACGCCCTTGTTTTTTGCCATAATAAAAAGCAAGACGAAAATCTGTATCGCAAGATATGCGTACGTGGTTACGGTGCTGCTGATAATTCTGGAAACTATCGGGGCTATTCCGTAAGAAATAATAATCACGAACAGAAAATCTATAAGTGATATTTTCGGCTTGTTTTCAGTTACCATTAAGTTTTCTTCCATACGTAATTTTGTTTTAGTTTTTTGCCTTAATCGGACTTTTTTACCAAAAACTATCTCAAAATTACTGCTGAATTTATTTTTTTTCGCTTAAATTTTTTGCGTTTGTATTTGCGGCGAAGATTTAATCGGGTTATTTAAGTTATAAATAGTTCGGCTTCAACTAATACCGAAATATTACAGCGTTTTTGCAAAATCAAGAATTCTTTTTGCCTGCGCCACGTTGGATTTCTGCGTTAAAACGAACTCTTTTGCTTTTGCGCCCTTTTCAGCACGTTCCCGTTCGGTCAGCGAAAACACTTTTTTAAGCGCTTCCGCCACGCCGTCCGCGCCGTCTTTCTCTATCAGATAAACGTAATTTTTATATTCTTCGGGCATACCGCCGAGCGCCGTTGTCAGAAGCGGAGTGCCCGACGCCATATATTCCATGTTTTTTGACGGGAAAGAGTATTTTGTAAATTCCGCGCCCGTAGGTCTTGGGTTTATCAAAAGCGAAGCGCGTTTTTCTTCCGCAATCACTTCGGCATTAGGTTTAACGCCGCGGTATTCCGCGTTCGGGGTTTCCGCGCAGATTTTTTCTAATTCTTTCGCATACGGTCCGTCGCCGAAGACGAGAAGTTTTGTGTTTTGTAACGCCGCCGCCCTGAACCCTTCTATGAGATTTTTAAGTCCGTACTCTTCCGAAATCCCGCCTGCGTAAACAACGGTGTTTTCTCTTTCGTGATTTTCGTCCGTTCCCGCCGCGTTTTCGCAGACGTGCCCTTCCGCCACGATATACGGTTTATTTTTAACGTTTACTTTGTCGTTCATCGCCTGCGTTAAAAATATAAACCCGTCCGCCTTTTTAAAAAGACGGTTGTTGATTTTGTTCTGAACTTTCTTCCCCGAAAGTATATCGGGTAAATCCGTAACGATACAGATAACGGGGATTTTTCTTAGTTTTGCGGCAAGCGTTATACCGTAACAGTTGGAAACGTTCAGAATATCGCATACCGCCACCGTTTTTTCTTTCTTCTTCTTAAAAAAGAGAGTGGAGAAAAATCCGCCGAAGAATATTCCCGCCTGCCTTAAAAACGGCAGGTTTATCGTTTTATAATATTTGTAGCGCACCCAGTCTTCTTTTTCGTTTTTATAGTGTATAAATAATTTTTTCGTTACGTTTCGGTTTATGGGAAGCCCTGACAGTGCGTAAACTTCCGCATTGTTTTTTGCAAGTCCTTTTATTAAAAGCCCGTGGTACTTCTGGTCGGGGCGCATAACGAAAAGTTCTTTGTCCTTAAAAATTTTTTCGTACAGTCGGTCCGAACAGTTGGAATATCCGTAAATTATTTTCATTCTTTCTCCCCTACCTGCCAGGAACCTGCCTGTAAGAAACAAGCGTTTTGTCCTTTATAATATCTTTAACCGCAAAAAGACTTTCCCCGACGGGAACGCCCGAAACGTAATCTTTTCTGTCTATCAGCGCGCCCGAAAAGTCAAAATCGGGATGAACCATTATCTCGCTGAAAAACTTGTCCGAAAGCGCGTTCTCTTTAAAGTCCGAAACGCCGCCGAATTTTTCGGTGGTAGCAAAACCTTGCTTTTTCAGTGCGGAATTATAAATGTTTTTTACTATTTTTTTATAAAGCGGTATCTTACCCGCGTTTCTGTGCAGTCTGATTTTCGTTATGCCGTACTTAAACAAAATCTCTTTTATCGGTTCTTCTAAGAAAACAGCGGTGTGAATATGATGATGCGAGTCCGCGTGCGATAGCGTAAAACCCGCGCCTTTTAATTTTTCTATCTGTGCGGAAAGCTCTTCTTTTAAGTTCTCAACGCTTTTGTCCGACGGTTTTTTCAGTCTGTCTATTTTCCCGTGAAAAACGCCTTCTGCGCAAAAAAATTCGTCGTTTAATATATTCTTTGTAAGCGGACGCCCTTCCGTAAAGTTTATATGTATGCCCACGTTTTCATTAAACCCTTTCTCTTTCGCCAGCGAAAAAGCAAGACCCAAAAACTCGCCGTTAGCACACGCCGTGGCGGAAGATATCAAGTTTTTATCGAACGCTTCCGCAATCGCTTCGGTGCAACTTTTATTGAGTGCGAAATCGTCGCCGTTTATTATTATTTTATCGGTCATTTTGTGCCTTTTCACTTTTCAGATAACTTTCTATTGCCGCAATATGCACGGCTGCCATTTTTTCTATGGAGTAATTTTTTGTTTTTTCAAGCGAACTTTGCCCGAAAGAATCCATTATTTTCTCATCGGATAAAATGTAATCTATTTTTTCTTTTAGCGCATTGTCGTCGCCCGTTTTAACGATAAATCCGTTTTCGCCGTCTTTTACGAGTTCCAGCCCCGCCACGCATTTATCGGTAGTTATTATCGGAAGCCCGAAAGCCGCCGCTTCGTTTATGACAAGTCCCCAGACGTCGCCGATAGTCATCAGCACGAAAAGGTCCGCCGCCGCGTAATAT
>JAEYEN010000121.1 GCA_023403375.1 Bacillota bacterium | reverse complement strand
CAAGTATTTCGGTCAAATCTTTCCTGCGTAAACATAAGCCGCCCGTTCTCTTATTAAAATAGCCCGTTTTTCCGCAAGCCTTGCGTACTTATCGCGTTACTTATCGGCAGCCGTCCGTTTTTAATCGGAAGTCGTCCGTTTTTTCGCAAGCCTTACGTTATTTTTCGGAAAACGCACTGCGATTAACCGAATCTCCCCGTTATATAATTTTCCGTTCTCTTGTCGGAGGGCGAAGAGAAGATTTTTTCGGTTTTGTCGAATTCTACAAGTTCGCCGAGAAGGAAGAACGCCGTGTAATCGGCGATTCTTGCCGCCTGCGCCATATTGTGCGTTACGATGATTATCGTAAGTTCTTTTTTCAACTCTTCGGCAAGTTCTTCTATTTTACCCGTGGAAATGGGGTCGAGCGCGCTTGTCGGTTCGTCCATTAAAAGAATTTTGGGTTCGGCGGCCAGCGCCCGCGCGATACAAAGCCTTTGCTGTTGTCCGCCGCTCATACCGAGCGCGCTTTTTTTAAGTCTGTCTTTGGTTTCTTCCCAGATGCTCGCTTTTTTTAAAGAAGTTTCCACAATCTCGTCTAACTGCGCTTTCTTGTTCACGCCGAAAAGTCTTGGCGCAAACGCGATGTTATCGTAAATGCTCATCGGGAAAGGATTAGGTTTCTGGAACACCATACCCACCTTTTTTCTTAAAAGGTTTATTTCGGTGGTTTTGGCGTAAATATCCCTTCCGTCTATTTTGAATTCGCCCGTTATACGGCAATTTTCCACCAAATCGTTCATTCGGTTAAGCGTTTTTAAGAAAGTGGACTTGCCGCAACCCGACGGGCCGATAAGCGCGGTGATTTTGTTATCGGGTATTTCTATGTTTATATCTTTAAGCGCATGAAAGTCGCCGTAGTACAAATTACAATTCTTTACCGATATTCCCTTTTCCATTGTTTCTATATTTTCAAAACTCATATTTATCTCCTTAAAACGCACCCGTTTTTTTCCTGACTTTTCTGCCGATTAAGTATGCGGACAGGTTTATTACAAGCACCAGCGCCATTAGTATAACCGCGGTAGCCGCCGCATCTTTTGAATAGCCGTGGCTTGCGAAGTAATAAATGTCTAACGCAAGGCTTGTGCCGGGCGACATCAATGACGCGGGGATTTTATTTACCACCATACCTATCGTTAAAATAAGCACCGCGCTTTCAGATATTACCCTGCCTGCGGCAAGGATAATGGAAGTAACTATTCCGCTCGCCGCCGACGGCAACACTACTTTGAATATGGTTTTATACTTGCTTGCGCCAAGCGCAAGCGCACCTTCGCGCAGTCCGTTCGGCACCGATAAAAGACTTTCTTCGGTAGAGCGGACAATCAACGGTATTATCATTATCGCAAGCGTTATGCCGCCGCACAGAATATTGTAACCCGTTTTTAACGCCACCACGAAAACGAGATAGCCGAACAGTCCGTAAACTATACTCGGTATGCCGGCAAGCGTTTCCGTCGCAACCCTTATAACCTTTACCGCTTTGCTGTTTCTGTGCGCGTATTCGCTTAAAAATATTGCGGAACCCACGCCGAGCGGCACGGCGATTGCAAGCGATATTAAAATCAGTTCCAAAGTTCCCACAAGCGCGGGGAGTATGGTGGGACCCGCTTTGTCGTCTGCATGAAATAGCGACGGCGTTATCTTGTCTACCCCGTTTACCAGCACATATACTATTATCGCCAGAAGAAAGGTTAAAGAAAGCACGGTAGAAACGTAGGAAAATATTCTCAGCGAAAAGCATACTTTTTTATTGAATAACGCTCTTTTCATTTTTTTGCCTTTTTACCCTTTTCTTTTTTCTCTTTCTTTAATAATGCGAAACAGACGTTTATCAACAATGTGAACGTAAACAGTACCACGCCCGTCGCAATAAGCGCGTAAAGCGCGTCGCCCGAAACTTCCATTGCGCCCATAGCGATATTCGCCGTCATCGTTCTTACGCTCTGGAATAAACTTACGGGCATATCCGTACTGCCGCCGATAACCATTATAACCGCCATAGTTTCGCCTATCGCTCTGCCCGTTGCCAGAACCACGCCCGCCATAACGCCGCTTTTACCGGCAGGGAGCATTACCAGAAAGGTTGCCTGCTCTTTCGTCGCCCCCAGCGCAAGCGCGCCTTCGTAATACTCTTTCGGCACGCTGTTTAAACTGTCAAGCGTTACGGAAACGATTGTCGGCAATATCATAATCGATAACACTATCGCCGAAGAAAACAGTCCGTAACCCACGCCGTTAGGCGATATGTAATCTCTCACGACGGGCACGATAACCGTCATACCGAACAGTCCGAATATAACGGACGGTATCCCCGACAGAAGGTTTATCGTCTGGCTTATGGGCGCGACCACTTTTCTCGGCAAAAACTTATATAACGCTATCGCCGTGAAAAGCCCCGTCGTTACGCCTATCAAAAGCGATAACGCGGTTAAATATATGCTGGACAGAATCATCGGCAATATCCCGTACGACGGATTGGAAGAAGTTATATCCCAGTTAGTCCCGAATAAAAATTTTCCAAGCCCCGTTCTGGCGATAAACGGCGCGCCGCTTCCGAACAGAAAAACCGTTATCGTAAGCAGCGCCAGCACCGAGAACACCGCGCAAAATATAACTGCGCATTTAGTTGTTCTTTCGTTTATTTTCGTTCTTTTTTGCGAATACATTTTATTTCTCTGTAACTTATATCAAGTCGACTTGTTCAATACCTTTTCTCTTTTATTGTTCGGTTTTTTCCGTTAATTGTTTCCATACCTTCACGGCGTTGTCGCCTGCGTCGATATCGTAAATGTTTTTAAGGTCTTCTACGGAAATATCGTTTAACGGGTTATCTTTATTGACTATAACCGCGATACCGTCAAGCGCAACCACTTCCGATACGCAACCTTCCGCTTTTGCGGGGTTAAAGGTTTCCGAAATCATTCCGAAAGAAGATACGTTGTTTTTCGCGTCGTTGTAACCCGTTCCCGAACCGCCTGCGCCGACCGATACGCTTATAGCCTTTTCTATGCTTTCAAACGCGGTTGCAAGTTTTTCCATAAGCGGTTTAAGCGAAGTGCTGCCCGTCAGCGTTACGCTTCCGCTCGCTTCCGTTTTTACGTAGGTTTCGGTTTCGCTTCTGCTTACCACGTAACCGTTATTGGTTATAATGTCCGCCGCGTCGCGACTTTCCAGAAACTTTTTGAACGCTTTATCCGCTTCGGTAAGATTTTCTTCTTTATACACTATCGAAAGGGGACGCGAGATTTTGTAATCGCCGCTCTTGATGTTTTCCGCCGTCGCTTCCACGCCGTTTACGGTAAGTTTTTTAACTTCGTCGGTAACGTAACCCAAACTGTCGAAAGCAATCGCAAGCGGGTTGGATTTTACTTCCGCAAGCACCGCCTGAGTGCTGGTTGCAACGATTATTCCCGAAATATCTTTTTTGCCTTTTAAGCCTATAATTTCCATAAATGCGGACTTTGTGCCGCTTCCGTCTTCTCTTGTTACAACGCTTATATTCTTATTAGCGTCGAAAGTTTTGCATCCGGCAAGCCCTATCAGAGATACTGCCGCCATAACGCATGCACATAACGATATTAAAAATTTCTTTTTCATACTTTTTTTCTCCTTTATTTTGTTTACACCTGAATTTTATCGCAATCGTTAATTCTTTACAGCCATGTTTTGGTAAAACTTTTGTAAAGTTTTTGTAAAGTCGTAAACTAAAAAGCCCCCGACCTTTTAAGTCGGGGGCTTTCTTTTTTTTCGTGTTCCTTATCGAAATTCGTGTTCTTTATCGAAAGTCGGTTGCCTTTACAATTTAGTTGTTTTTAATAGTTTATCTTTTAGTTTTGTTATCGTTTTAATTATCGTCTTTATTTTCGTTAGTTTCGGTTTTCACTTCCGTAACGGTACTTTCGTTAAGTTCGGCTTTCGCTTTCGTAACGGTACTTTCGGTTATTTCGGTTTTCACTTCCGTGGCGGTACTCTCATTAGTTTCGGGTTCCGTCGCCATATCCGTCGTAGCGGTTGCAACTAATTCCGCGGCGCCCGATTTTTCCATTTCGCTGATAGCGTCGTCGTGCTTTTTCTTTAACTGCGGAAAGGCTTTGCCCAAACGTGAAGATTGCAATTTTTCACGCAATTCTTTAACCCGTTTGTTGACGGCGACGGTGGCGTCGCTGACCTTTTCGCCTATTTTATCGGAGTTTGTATGAATGATTTTTGCAATAACGTTAAATTCTTTAATGTTGTTTTTAAGTCTTTTAAGTTGTACCAAGTCCGATATAACGTCTGCAATTAAGACCGCCGAGAAAACGCATATAATAGTCAATCCCCACGGCATAAACGGAATTGCGTTTATAATTGTATCCGTCAGCGGAACGAGAGTGTAAAACATTAAAAGAATGGCTATCGCCCAGATAAGCGAGAATTTTAAGCAAACGTATCCTTTTATGTTAAAGTGCTCTTTTGAATAATCCCACCACTTTGTTTTGAATATTTTATCGAGAAGAAAACCCGTAAACAGTTCTAACAACGTGGCAAACGCGCCGCCTGCTAAAAACAACAACCACCAACTTTCGGCAAAGGGGTTTAATAAAAGCACGCATATAGCCATACCCGTTCCGTAAATCGGACAAACGGGACCGTTAAGAAATCCGCGGTTTACAAACTTGCCCGTTTTCAGCGTGGCGTAAATTACTTCTACCACCCACCCCAAAAAAGAGTAGATGAAAAAGTACATAAACATATGATAAAGCGATATATAACCTATTATCGGCGTCGTCATCTGTGCTTCTCCTGTGCGTTTTTATTGTATTTATCCGATTAGCGGAGTTATTTGTTTATAGTATACTTATAAAGCGAAGATTTACTTACGCCGCGCTCTTTTGCGACTTTTTTAATCGCTTCTTTTTTGTCCATACCCTGTTCCAAATACTTGTTTATATGTTCTTCTTCCGAAAGGTCGGAAAAGAACGCCGTTTTATCCGCGCCTTCGACTAAAATTACGAATTCGCCTTTAACGTTCCCCGTGTAACCTTCTTTTAAGTTAAAGGTTTCCGCGCTTTCGTGAATTTTGGTAATCTCTCTTACCGCAACGGCTTTTCGGTCGCCAAGCGCCGCGTAAAGCGTACTCACGTCTTTTTCAACGTCGTGCGGGGCGCAATAAAAAATCAGCGTTGCGTCTATTTCAGAGTACTCTGATAGCAGGCTCTCCCTTTCCGTTTTCTTTTCGGGCAGAAACCCTAAAAAGCAAAACCTTTCTCCCGAAAGTCCCGATAAAACCAATGCGGAAAGGCAGGCGGAAGCGCCCGGAACAACGGTGTATTCCAGATTGTTCTCTTTAAGTAAGTTTATAAGCGTGCTGCCGGGGTCGGAAATAACGGGCATGCCCGCGTCCGATATAACCGCTATGTTTTCACCGTTTTTAAGACGCTCTATTATCTTTTCGCCCGCTTCTTTTTCGTTGAATTTATGATATGAAAAAAGCGGTTTTTTTATATCGTATGCCGAAAGAAGAGTAAGCGAGCGGCGCGTGTCCTCGCACGCTATCGCGTCCACAGATTTAAGCGTTTCTATCGCCCTGTAAGATATGTCTTTAAGGTTGCCGATAGGCGTTGCAACGAAATATAACATACATTTTCCTTTATACCGAATACCTAAACTTTTTACTATCGTCTGCCTGTAAACGGTATTTTTCTTTATCTTTTACCCGATTTTATACTATATCTGACTTTATACCGTTATCCGACTTTACGTTTTTGGTTTAAGGCATCGATTTTTTACTGACGTTTTGCTTATAAATTATAAATTTATTCTTTATAAATTTGCCTTTTGCGGATAGACGGTTATTCCCTTTTTACCGCCTTTCACGCTTTCTATAAGCAATAAATACGGCTTGTTTTCTTTGCCCGAAATCAACTGTAATCTTTTGGGTTCCAAATTATATTTTTTTAGAGTATAACAAATCTCGGCAAGCCTGTCCGCACGGTTTACCATACAGAATCTGCCGCCGAATTTAAGCGAAAACGCCGCCGCCCCTATGAGTTCTTCCAGCGTGAGTTCTATCTCCGCTCTGCAAACGGCAAATTCTCTTTTTTCGGTAACGAAACCGCTGTTTAACTGTGCGTAAGGCGGGTTTGCGACGATAAGCGAAAATTTTTCTCTGTGTTTTTCGGGGATATTCTGAACTTTAACGTTTTCTGCGAAAAAAACATTTTCTAACCCGTTAAGGCGTATGCTTTTAACAGATAAGTCGAAAAGGCTTTTCTGCATTTCAAACAAAGTAACCGAGGCGATTTTTGCCGCGTTCAGACCGTAAAGGTGAATACCCACTATTCCGCTGCCCGAACAAAAATCGGCAACAACGTCGCCCTTTTTAACCGTGGCGAACTTTGACAGAAGCACCGCGTCCGACGTGAAGCAATACAGTTCGTCGTCCTGATATATTTTAAGACCGTTAAGTAACAAATCTTCTGTTCTTTCCATAATAAAACTAAAAAACAACCCGAATAAACAATAAAGGCACGAAAAAAATCGTGCCTTTACATTTCGGTATATATATTATTCTTCCGAAATCGCTTCAACGGGGCAACCCGCCGCGCACGCGCCGCAACTCATACAAGTTTCGGGGTCGATTACGTACTGAGTGTCGCCCTGACTGATTGCGCCTGCGGGACAAGTATCCGCACAGGAACCGCAAGAAATACATGCATCGCTGATTTTATATGCCATAGAAGTATACCTCCAAAAATTTTCTTAAAATATTTTAACACAATATTTTTGATTTGTAAACACTTAATCGGATATTTTATCCGCGTTCTCCAAATCATCTTCGTCTTTTTCTTCTTCCTGCGGCTTAGGTTTTTTGAATTGAAGCCTGTCCACGGGAAAATCTTTATAAACTTCCGAGCCGTCCGCCTTGGAAATTTTTACTTTACAAATCATTTTAAGCATATCGTTAGAAACAACCACGCCCTTCCCTTCGGGCGTTTCTACCGTCCCGCCGACCTTCGGAACTTTTTTATAAACCGATTCGTAATATTCGTTTTCGTACGCAAGGCAACACATAAGCCTGCCGCAAAGTCCGCTTATCTTGGACGGGTTAAGGTGCAAGCCCTGATTTTTAGCCATCTTTATGGTAACTTTTCCGAATTCCGACATACAGCCCGCGCAACAACAGGTTCTGCCGCACGGCGCGATACCGCCCAGCATTTTGGTTTCGTCCCTTATGCCGACCTGCCTTAATTCTATCCTTAAATGGAATTTGGCGGCAAGGTCTTTTACGAGTTCTCTGAAATCCACTCTGCCTTCCGCACTGAAATAAATAACGAGTTTTTTGCCGTCGAAAGAATATTCGCAACCTATAAGTTTCATATCAAGGTTATGCGCGTTTATTCTTTCCGTCGTGATTTTTAACGTTTCGGGAATTTTCGCTTCGTTGTCTTTAACCCGTTTCACGTCGTTTTCGTCGGCTTTTCTTATAATAGGTTTAAGCGGATATTTTATCTCTTCGTCGGGAATCTCTCTCGCTCCGAAAACAACGGTGCCGTATTCTTCGCCCTTTGCCGTTTCAACGATAACGCCCGAACCCGCCGCATAATCTTCTGCGTCGGTTGCGGGCGAAAAATAATATGTTTTACAGGTGTTTTTGAATTTAACGCCTAAAATTTTCGCCATTTGAATTTGCCCTCCAATATTTGAAACAACAGCCACTCCGTAACGCTCTGGTCGGTGGCGTTGAATGATTTTCTCTTTTTCGCTTCCGTAATTTTATCGAGCGCGTTTATAACTGCACCCCTGTTAAACCCGTCTGCCGAAGATAACGTTTTTATTCGGTTTGCGTTTCTCACGAGTTCGCTTTTTCCCGAAAGATTATAAAGCATATCGGTAAATAATTGTTCCATAACCGACAACACTTCTTCCACGGGCTGGTTTAACGCGTATATTTTATTTGAATAGTATAAAAGTTTTTTGCTGGACGTAAGCCCCGTTATCGTTTCGGCAACCACGTCTACCGTCTTTTTGAATTTTTCGTCGTTATAATTTTTCTGCGCCGCGCCGACCGTTCCGTCGCCGCACGCTATCGCTTCTTTAAGCCGCTCTTCGTCCGAGTATTCTTTTTTTAACGCCGCATACAAAGTTTTGTCAGAAAAGGGCGGTATTTCGAGTTTTCTTACCCTTGACTTAACCGTGGGAAGAATAGCCGATTCCGTTGTCGCGCCGATGATGACGTGAACGCCTTTCGGCGGTTCTTCTATCGTTTTTAAGAGTTTGTTCTGCACCGAACCGTTCATCGTTTCGCCGCGGTTTATTATAAAAATCTTGTTTGCGCCTTCTATCGGCTTTATGTAACTTTGCTCTATAAGGTCGTTGGCGTCTGCGCTTAAAACGGTATCGCTTGCGGGATAAATAGTAAGGTCGGGGTACATTCCGCCGTCTATCAGTCTGCAACTTCTGCACTTTCCGCAAGGCGCGCCCTCTTTACAGGCGATTATTTTTGCTATTATTTTAAGGTATTCGATATAATTTTCGCCGTCGCCGCACACCAGAAGATAAGCGTGAGAAAGTCTGTCCGCTTCTTTCTCCGCTTTTATTATCTTGTATGCGTCCGTGCTTTTAAACAGCGATAAAAAATCTATCATTATCTACCTTTTACAATCGTCGGTATTCTTATCGGTTTTCTTAATCGTTTTACCTTATTTCTGTTTTTCCCGATTGTTTTGTATTTATATTTGTTTTCCCCGACAGGGTTCTGCGTTAATCTTCCTTATTCGACGTTAAAATCGAGTTGTCGGGTTATTAAATAATTCCCTTACTTTTAAGTGCGGAAATAATCTTTTCGTGCGTTTGCTGTCTTTCGCCGCTTGCGTCTATTCGCACTATTCTGTCGCCGTATTTTTCCGAAAGCGAAAGATACCCTTTATAAACTTTATCGTGGAATTCTTTCCCCGAAAGTTCTACTCTGTCGTTGGCGTCCGCGCCGCCCTTTCTCACAAACGCCTTTTCGGGCGAAAGGTCTAAAAACAGCGTAACGTCGGGCATAAAGTTTTTAACGGCAAAATGGTTTATGTTCTCTATAAATTCCGCGCCGAGTCCTCTCGCATATCCCTGATAAGCGAGCGAAGAATCCACGTATCTGTCGCATATAACAAGTTTTCCGCCGTCTAAAAGCGGTTTTATTTTCTCTTCCAACAACTGTGCTCTCGCCGCCGCATATAAAAGCGCTTCGCAAGCGTCGGTCATCTTGTCGTTTTTGCCGTCTAATATAATGTTTCTGATTTGCTCCGAAATAACCGAGCCGCCCGGTTCTCTCGTCAAATAATAATCTATTCCCGCTTTGTCGAGATACTCGGCAAGCATTTTTATCTGGCGCGATTTTCCAACGCCTTCGCACCCTTCAAACGTGATGAATTTTCCTTTCATATCTTATCCTTAAAGTTAAAAGTTCTTGTTTTTAATGTTAATTAAAGTTGGCAACTTTCTCCGATACCGATTTCTCCGAAACCGTCCGTTTACCGACAATTTATTAACCGTTTTATTTCCCAAAATCTTTTATTTTTCAAAATCAATAACTTTTTAAAAAGCAACCGATTTTTAATTGTTTATATCCGCAAAAATTCTTCGTCAAGAATTACTCGTCAATAATTACTTGTCAATAATTACTTGTCAAAAATTATTCGTCGGAACAAACGATTCTTATTTTTTTATCGGTTATGCCGAAAGTGTTTTTTTGTTTTTCAATAAACTCTGCGACTTGCGGCGTTATTCTCTCTCCCGCCACCGCCAAGGGATAGCACGGCGGGAACACCCCGAAATTTTCTGCGCATATTTTACCGACCGCTTCCGAAACGGGAACAAGCGCGCTTTTTGCATTTACCGCCGCAAGATAGTCTGAAACTCTTTCTCCGCAAAATCCGTTTTCCGTTTCACCGCTAACTGCGGCTACGATTTTTGCGGTTTCGCCGTTACTTTTTTCGGCTTCGATTTCTGTGCGTCCGACTTTTGCGTATTCGATTTTTTCGTATTCGGTTTTTGCGGAATTTTCTTTTGCTTTTATTATCGCCTTAAAAATCTTTTTGTAGTCGCGCTTTCGGTTTGCCGAAGAAAACATAAACAATATATATCTTTCGTTTATCAGTTCCACGGCGATTTTGTAATTTTTTAAATCGTTTTGCACCGCAATAAATTGCAGTCCGCTTTTTTCCATATCTATCGTCAGTTTAAGCGGGTCCGCGCAATCTATGGTTTTAATGCCGGAAGCGGCAAGTTTTTCGCCAAGGTTTTTAACTTTTCGGGCGGCGAAACAAAGTTTATCTTTATTATAATAATTGTATTTTACGCCGTATTCCACGCTAGCCGCAATTATGTAAGAAGGGCTTGTGGTAGCAAAAATACCCGTCGCCTTTTTCAGTCTTTCAGCCAAATCGGGCGATTTTGCGCAAACCACCGCCCCTTGATTGAGCGTGTAGTTGGTTTTATGAACGCCGTCTACCCACATATCGGCGTATTCGCCCGCGTAAGCCGCGCCGCCTATAAACTTAAAGCAGTTTCCGTGAGCGTTATCTATCAAAAGGTACTTTCCGCTTTTTTTAACGACTTCTGAAATCTTTTTTATATCGAACGTCCTGCCGAAATAGTCGGGATACGTCAGCATTGCGCCAAGAACGTCGGGCATATCGATATATTTTTCTATCTCTTTTTCCGATACGATTTGCGGCAGACCGTTTTCGGTGCCGTTTGCAACGATAACGGGTTCTATGTTGAAAAGCGAAAGCGCGTTATAAACGCTTTTATGCGCCGTGCGGTTGATTATGATTTTTTTGCCGAAGTCTTTTGCCGCATACAGCATAGAAAGAATTCCGCAAGTCGCGCCGTCGGTTAAAATTTTAACAAAATCCGCGCCGAGAATGTTTGCAAGGTCGGTTTCCGCCGCATTAACCACGCTTTCGTTATCTATCTCGTCTAATTCGGTAACGTCGGTTTGTGGATGAATTCCCAAAAACTTTTTACCCTTATGCCCCGGCATATGCGCCCTTACGGGGTTTTGTTTTGCGTAACTGTTTATCGCCGCGGCGATTTTACTTAATTTTTCCACTTTATATTTTCTCCGATAAATCGGTGAAATTTCTGATAATTCCGTTAAGGAAAGAGATTGTTTCAAACTGTAAATCGGGTTCGAATTCGTATAAATCGAAAGCGAGAATAATAACGTTGCCCTGCGTTTCGGGATTTATAAATCTGAAATAATCTTCCGCCTTATATTTTCCGCCCGAAAAATTAGAAGCGTTCAAGCCGTATCTTGCGGCGGTCTGATTTTCGTATTTTTCTTTAAATTCGCTCTTCCCCGAAAGATAACTTTGCTCGTATCTCGTATAGGAATAAAAAATCGACTGTTCGGGGTGCGCTTCGTCGTATTTTAAAACTTTTTTAAAAAACGCCGTTTCTTCGCACAGTTTTTTAACGCGCGCTATCTCCTGCGCCGCAGAAATTTCGCCGTGAAGGTAGCGGTTATCTTTCTTCATCCGTTCGTTGAAACGCGCGGTTATTTTTTCTTCCGACAGGTCGCTTGGGTTAAGGTGGTCGCCGCCGTCTTTAACAAACTGTTTAAGATAATTTTCGGCGTCGTAAATAATTCCGCCTTCTTTATCTTCCAGAGAATAAATATCGTAAGTATCTATTATAAGATTACTTCTTTTCTTTTCGTAATCCGCAACGGTTTCGTACACAGAATCGTCCGTAATCAACACGTCCACGTCGTGTGCGCTGGTTCGGGCGCCCAGAACGTTAAAGTCGGAAGACAGTTGCTGACCGCTTACTTCCAAAACGTCGTAACTGAAAGTGGCGTCTTTATCTATTATAGATATAAATGCCGAATCGCTTGTGCTTGAAATGTTCTGGTCGTAATAATAGGTAAACTGCTGTCCGACGGAAAGACGAACGGCGGCAACGCTATATACAAGTTCCAGCATAACCACCGCGATAACGGCGCAAACAATCATTATTATCCACTCGTAGGATAAAAACGTTGATAATCTATTCTGTTTTACCTTTTTTTCGCCCATTTTTGCTTCCGTTTTAATTACAGTTTTTATCGTTTTTTTGTTTTAAGTCTTTTCGCCGTTTATTTTTTCGGCTTTGCAAAAATTACTTTTTTATAATTTGCGCAACGTTTCTGCCGAATTTATTTGCTGTCGGCGCAAATTTTTTCCGCCGAAGTTATTTTTTTGTAGCCCGTGTAACTTTTTCGCCGAAATTACTCTTTTATAATTCTAACGCCCGCCATAAGCGGGCGTTTTTTGCCTTTTACTTTTATCTGACGTTTATCTTTATCAGTTTGCTTTGGGTTTCATCGTGGGGAAGAGAATAACGTCTCTTATAGACGCGCTGTCCGTTAAAAGCATAACGAGTCTGTCCACGCCGAAGCCTAAGCCGCCCGTGGGGGGAAGTCCGTATTCGAGAGCGGTAACGTAATCTTCGTCCACTTTCGCGTCGTTTCCGCCTTTCGCGCGTTTTGCTTCCACCTGTTTTACAAACCTTTCTTTCTGGTCTATCGGGTCGTTAAGTTCGGAGAACGCGTTGCCCATTTCTCTGCAATAGATAAAATATTCAAACCTTTCGGTGAACGCAGGGTCGGACGCTTTTCTTTTCGCCAGCGGAGAATTTTCCACGGGGTAATCGTAAATAATGGTCGGCTGAACGAGTTTATCTTCCACAAACGCGTCGAAGAACGCTATCAGAACGTGTCCTTTTGTAGCGGTATCGCCTTCTTCTACGACAACGCCCTTTTCTTTTGCGACTTCTCTCGCCTGTTCGTCCGTCTTCCATTCGTTATAGTCGACGCCCGCATATTTTTTAACCGCTTCTACCATGGTAAGTCTTTCCCAGGGCTTTTCCATATCGATTTCAACGCCCTGATAGGTGATTACCGCGCTTCCGCAAACCTTTCTCGCTATCGTTTTGTACATATCTTCGATAAGGTTCATCATGTCTTTGTAGTCGCTGTACGCCTGATACATTTCTACCGTGGTAAACTCGGGGTTATGCGATTTATCCATACCTTCGTTACGGAAAATTCTTCCTACTTCGTACACCTTGTCAAACCCGCCCACGATAAGGCGCTTTAAGTAAAGTTCGGTTTCTATTCTTAAATACATATCAAGCCCTAACGCATTGTGATAGGTCTTAAACGGGCGTGCCGCCGCGCCTATTTCCAAAGGCTGCAAAACGGGGGTATCCACTTCCAGATACCCGACGCCGTCCAGATAATTTCTTATAGCGGTAAGAATTTTAGAACGCGCCACGAAAGTCTTTTTCACTTCGGGATTGGCGATTAAATCTATTTCTCTTTGACGATATCTGGTATCTTCGTCCTTTAACCCGTGATATTTTTCGGGCAACGGTAAAAGCGACTTGCTTAAAAGTTCGATATGCGTTGCGTGTACGGATATTTCGCCCGTGCGGGTTTTAAACACCGTACCCGTTATGCCTACTATGTCGCCGATGTCGTAATCTTTGAACGCGATATAATCGTCGCCCAAGTCGTTTATGGAAAGGTAACTTTGTATGGTCCCCGCACCGTCCAGAATAACGGCGAAAGACGCTTTACCCATTATTCGTTTGGAAATAAGTCTGCCTGCGATACCTACCGTTTTACCTTCGTAATTTTCGTAATCGCCCTTTATGGCGTCGCTTAAATCGGTTCTGTCATATCTGACTTTTTCAAAAGGATTTTTGCCTGCGGCAATTAAATTCTGCAATTTTTCGCGACGTATTCTTAAAATTTCGTTAAGGTCCTGCTCTTCGACCGTGTTTACTGTGTTTCTGTTCTCTTCCATTTTATTTTCCCGTAAATATTTTTAAGCGTGATTTTTGCGCGTTTTTAAAACATAATCCAGCGCGCTCTCGTTTTTATGCGTTGGTCTATACGCGTTGATTTATGCGCGCAAGGCTATGCGCAAGATTTTATGAATTTATCCGCGCGCTTATATACGCGTCCTGTGCGCGATATGTGTTTTATGCGCAATACGCGTCTTATGCGTGATAAACTTTTTTAACGGTAACGTTCATAACGCCTGCGGGGACGGTTATTCTTACCGATTCGCCTGCCTTTCTGCCTAAAAGCGCGTTACCGATAGGCGATTCGTTGGAAATTCTGCCCTGTTCAACGTCCGCTTCGGTGGTACCGACTATTTCGTAGGTGTAGGATTCGTTGGTGTCGTCGTCGACAAAATCTACTTTGCTGCCCAGCGAAACCGTGCCTTTTTTAGCGCCGTCTTTGATGATGACCGCATATTTTAATTTTTGTTCTATTTCAAGAATTTCGCCTTCAATCATCGCCTGTTCGTTTTTAGCGGCATCGTATTCGGCGTTTTCGGAAAGGTCTCCGAATTCTCTCGCGGTTTTGATACGTTCGGTAATTTCCGCACGCTTTGTAACTTTAAGATATTCTAAACGTTTTTCTAATTCTTCTTTGCCTTCTTTGGTAAGTATTACTTCTTCTGCCATAAGAGTTCTCCTTAAACTTTGCGGAATTATCCGCCGATTTACTTTTTAACCTAGTTATTATATTATATTTATAAAGGCTTTGTCAACTCTACCGCCGAAAAAGAACGCCTCGCCTACGGATATTCGCCGCAAAAAAACAAAAAATTCTTATTATTTGCCAAAAAATTTTTTTTTGCTATTGACAAAACTTTTATTTGTGTTAAACTTTTAGTGTAAAAAAGTTTTGCGAAAGGTAGTTTCTAAACTTTCAGACGCCGTCAAAAGGCTGCGCTTGGTTTCTGTCGGGGTTATCGATTTATCGAATTTTACGGAATTTTTAAATGTTAAATTTCTGAATAATATATGAAAAAGCGACCGTCCGATTATCGGACGGTCGCTTTTTGTTTTTTTGTTTTGTTTTTGCTTTCGGCTTTTGTTTTCTCGGTTTTTTGGCGACCGTTTTACGGTCGTTTTTACGCGTTCGGCTTTTTAATTTTGCTCCTTGCTTTCGCTTTTTGCTTTTTATTTAAGCCGTTTGCCTTCTTTTTGAAAAACGTAAGCCTTTTACAACCATTTTCTTTCGTAGCGGTTAAAGATTATTCCTTTTCGGAAAAATCTCCGCAACAAGTACACTGGTCGCCGCAGCCGCAGGTAATTTTTACCGTGTCTAACTGACAATTGCAGCCTTCTGCGTTGTGTTTGCACTTAGTTACGTCGCATTTGATAGAATAATTTCTGTTCATATTGCTCTCCTTGTATTTCTATTGTGCGTAAAGCAAGCAAATTTATACGCTTTCAATTGACAAAAGTTATAGTTTATTGTAAAATATTTGCAAAAAAATAAGTAAGGAGAGCGTCAGCATGAAAGTAGTATTGTTAAAAGACGTTAAAGGTTCGGGTAAAGCAGGCGACATTATAGAAGCAAAAGACGGATACGCCAGAAATTACCTGATTAAAAATAATCTTGCCAAGGCCGCGGACGCGCAGGCTATAAACGATAATAAAAACCAGAAATCCGCGCAGGAATTCCACAGACAACAGACGCTTAAAGCAAATAAAGAATTAAAAGAAAAAATAAACGGCGTTAAAATTACCATTTCGGCAAAAAGCGGCGAAGGCGGTAAGTTCTTCGGCGCG
>JAEYEN010000022.1 GCA_023403375.1 Bacillota bacterium | reverse complement strand
AATTGTTGCGAATAAAAATCGGGCGCAATCGCCACGTACCCCTTTTTATTCCAAAATTCCACCCATTCGTAAAACGCGCAACCGCCGCCCCCGTGGCACAAAACCACCGCGGGAAAGCCGCCGCTCGGCGCTTTTCCGTCCGGTATTCCGAGATAAGCGAAAATTCTGGTGCTTTCCCCCTTATATTTTTCGCCCGTATAAAACAGAGCGCGGGTTTTGCCGTATTTATTCTCTATCTCTTCGTCCAAAAACAGGGCGTCAACCTTTTTATTTAACACGTCAGAAAAATCAATCATATATAATTCGTCCCGATAAAACTTTCAGATAAAATATTCAGTAAAGATGTTCCGTTAAAATATTCGATAACAATACTTTGTCGAAATATACATTTAAAATTTTCGGATAAAAGAATAAGGCAGTTATGAACCGCTTTTATACTTTTCCCCCCCTTCTCATTTTCCTTGCCGAAAATTAAGGAATGTCTGCGTTCCGCCGCCTTATTCGGTTATTATGTTTTTAGTTTTCCGCTTTTACTTCTTCGCCTTCTTGCTCAGCATAAGATTCTTCGCGTTCCGAAAGCGCTTCTAAATATTCGCGTTTTTCGGCTTTAGTCATCAATGCGAAAGGATTAGGCGGATACTTATCTCTCACCGTTTCCACCCCGAACGCAATAAGTTCTTCGTCTACCGCGTCGAAATATTTGTTGAAATTATGGAAATATCCCTTTGTTTCGGCATTAACGTAGTTTGCGCTAAGACTTTCGTCGGCAATAAGTTTATTGAAGTTATAAGGCGAATTAACTTTCCATGCGTTCATAAGCCCCATACTCAAAGCGTCTTGCGGACAGTTCATCGCACACCTGCAACACAGCATACAGTAAGAAGCAAATTTATATTTGCCCTTTTCGTTTACGCTTATGTTCTGTGCGGGACAGTTTTTAACACACTTGCCGCAATTTACGCACTTATTTTTGTCAACGTGATAGGTCTTGCCGATTATAGGACCGCCAAGCCAGACGAGTTTACAGATAAAACTTGCGATTAAACTTAAAAAAGCGGGTCTGACCAGTTCTTTATCGCCGTTTGCTATCTTTTTTGCGGAAACTTTTGCAAGTTGCTCTGACGTTAAAAACATCTGCTTTGCAAGCCCGTCCGGATAGCGGAACATAATGTTATACGGCATTAAGTAATGGCGTTCGTAAGTTAAGTTATAGCCTTTTCTTCTTAAATAGCGTTTTATCGCGTTTGAAGAAAAGTTGTTGAACTTAAACGGCTCTCCGCTGGTTTTAATTATAAACGCCTGCTGATTATTAGTTGCTTTACCGAGTTTTTTAACAAACCTGTTGACGATAAAAGGCGCGTTAAACCCGTAAATCGGATATGAAAACCCTACCAAATCGTAATTTTCCGGCTTGGGGAAATCTCCGCTTTTATATTTTTTTCTGTCGTAAGAAAAAACTTCGGTTTCGATTTCGTAATTTTTTAATTCTTCGGCAACGAACTCGCTCACCTTTCTGGTGTTGCCCGTGCCCGAAAAACAATAAATTATCGCTTTTTTCATAAGTATTATTTAAATTCCTTTTCGGGATTATCGTAGCAAGCCTTGCCTGCCGCAATGATTTCTTCCTGTACTCCGCCCCTGCCGATATGAAGTTCTTTGCAGGTTTCTTCTATCAATTCTTCGGGATAATAGAAGAAGTCGGACTGAATGTCTTTCATAACGTATTTATAGTCTAAACCGTGATAGAAACCCTTTTTATGGTCTTTTTTGGCAATCATATTTGCACCCATAGCGCACATCCATACGGGCGGGTTCCAGATTTTACGCGGTTTGCCCTGAATACCTATCATCAGGTTATCGAGCATCCAGTTAAAGTCGTGGTTCTCGTCGCCGATAGCGTAACTTTTGCCGCCTTTACCATATTCTACCGCACCGACAAGCGCTTCGCCGATATGACGGGTTGTGGTCATAACGGAGCCGCCCTTGGGGAACATTATAACTTTCCAGCCGTTTGCAAATCTGTCAAGGAATACGTCTCTCCAAATAGGACGACGGTTAGGACAAGTACCGAAAATATACGGAAGTTGCATAACGCAAACGTCCATTGCGGGGAGTCCGTCTCTTTCGTCCACCGCTTCTTTTCTGATAAGTTCGGACTGTTCTTTTCTTACTTTTATATAAATGTGTCTTTCAGACAGTTTCTTTTCGGGGAATTTTTCGTCGAAATATAAAAAGTACGAACTGCAAAGTACGGCTTTTTTAATACCCGCCTTTCTTGCCGCTCTGAACGTTTTAGCACAGTGGTCTACCAATCTTAAATGGAAGAACGGATAAGCGGGTTCTTTGGGCGTAACCCTGTCGTCGGGACCGACAGCGTAAATCATAGCGTCGAATCCTTTGAACGCTTCCGTAATTTCTTCTTCCGTCATAGAAAAGACGTCGCCGATAAGGTTTTTAGCCTCTTTCGGGTACCACTTTTCAGCTTCCGCATCGGGAATGGACATAGAAGTAACTTCGTGTCCGCGTTCCAAAGCGACTTTGGTCGCTTCGTGTCCTAAAAGACCCGTTCCGCCTACAATCACTATTTTCATAAATACCTCCATAAAGATTTTGTGTGAAAATCTTTTTAACTTTCGTTACTTTTTCGGTTTTATCCGAATTTTCCTTTTAATTTTTTGTTTTCAACAATTCAACTATTTACTTCTATATATTTTTAATTTTTTTCCGCGTCGGTTTTCTTCTCGGTTTTTTTCGCCGCTGATTTTTTAGCGGCGGGCTTTACCGTCCCCGCGGATTTTACCGAAGGCTTTTTATCGGCAGTTTTTTTAGCGGTTTTTTCCGTCTTTTTTACTTTGCTTTCCGCCTTATCGGTTTTCGCGTTCGCCTTATTCGTTTTGGCAACTGATTTCTGGGTTTTAGCGTTTGATTTTTCGGGCGTTTCCGCTTTTTCGGAATTGAGAATTTTCTCAAACGCCGCTTTCGCTTTTTCAAAATCAGAAAGAGCGCTTTCTTTATCCGCCGCCTTTATAGAATAGTAAATTTTGAGTTTGGGCTCCGTACCGGACGGTCTTATGCAAATAAAGCCGTTTTCAAGTTCAAAATACACGGCGTTGCAAGGCGAACAGTCTATGTCTTCCGTTCCGCCGCCGATAACCGTTCTTTTAAGGGTGGAATAATCTCTTTTTGCGATAACCGCAAAGTCCGCGATTTTCTCTATGTTTAACGTTTTGATTTTATCCACAACCGCGTTCATCTCGCTCATAGCGTTAAGTCCGGAATAAGCGATAGACACGTTTGTATCGAAAACATAGCCGTATTTTTCGTATAACTCGTTAAGTCTGTTGAATATGCTCTGGTTATGGTAATTATAATAGCAGACCATTTCCGCAAACAACATACTTGCCACAACCGCGTCTTTATCTCTTGCGTGCGTGCCGCGGAGATAACCGCAACTCTCTTCAAACCCGAAAATGAATTTTTTCAAACCCGTATCGTCGAGTTTTTTGATTTTTTCGCCTATATATTTAAAGCCAACGGGCGTTTCGATAAGTTCCACGCCGTAATTCGCCGCAATTAGTTTTGCCATGCCCGTCGTAACGAAACTTTTTACGACAAAGCCCTTATCGGTAAGTTTATTTTCTTCTTTAAGTCTTCTTAAAATGTAATCAAGGAGCAGAACGCCCGTCTGATTGCCCGACAGAGCGACGAATTCGCCCTTTTCGTTTTTAAGCGCAACGCCCAATCTGTCGCAATCGGGGTCGGTACCGAAAACAACGTCCGCATTTTTGACTTCCGCCGTTTTTATGGCAAGTTCCAGCGTTTCCTTGTATTCGGGGTTGGGAACTTTAACGGTAGAAAATTCGGGGTCTTTATTTTTCTGCTCTTCGCAAAGAGTGGCGTTTATGCCAATCTTTTTAAGAATGGTGGTAACGGGAATATATCCGCTGCCGTGAACGGGCGTGTAAACAAGTTTTATGGTTTTGCCCACTTTCTTTACCGCGTCTTTGGAAAGCGATAACTTTTTGATTATGCTATAATAGTTTTTGTCTACCTTTGCGGAAACTTTTATAATCTTTTTTGCGAGCGAATCGTCGCTTACGATTTTTTCCGACATACAGTCGCCTATCGCGGTTATGTATTTAACCACTTCCGCAGTCGCTTCGGGCGACATCTGCGAACCGTCCGCCCCGTAAACTTTATAGCCGTTATATTCTTTGGGGTTATGGCTTGCGGTTATCATAATACCCGCAATACATTTTAATCTTCTTACGGCAAACGAAAGCATAGGAACGGGATGAACGTCCGGGAAAAGATAGGTCTTAATTCCGTTTGAAACTAGAACAAGCGCAGTGCAATAAGCGAATTCGTAGGAAAATCTTCTCGTATCGTAAGAAATAACCACGCCCTGCTTTTTCGCTTTTTTACCGAGCGCGTTTATATATTCCGAAAGTCCCTGCGTTGCACGACGAACGGTATAAACGTTCATCATATTAGTGCCCATACCTATAAGTCCGCGCATACCTGCCGTGCCGAATTCCAAATCTTTACCGAATCTGTATTCGATAGCCTTCTCGTCGGAAGCGATAGCGTTAAGTTCTTTCAGTTCTTCATCGGATAACCTGCCGCTGTTCTTCCAGCCGTTATATAAATCTTTATACATATAATCTCCTTGAAACATAAAATGCCAGAAAACAATAAACGATATAATCCATAATCTGCATAATCTATAATCTGAGCAATTTAACGCCGGTTAACCGACAACGGTTGCTCTTTAATACCGTTATCAGACGTTAAACTCGCAATATAAGTAAAAATTGCGCATACGTTATTGAATATTACGTTATATATATTGTTATAAAAGCACAACATATATTATACAACCATAATTTGCAGTTGTCAAAGTTTTTTTATTTTTTACATTGTAAATATAGTAAAAAGAACTGATAAAAATGTTTGTTAAAAATTTAAAAATAATTTGTCAAACAGTTGACAATACCGAATTGTTTTGATAAAATTTATAGGCATTGTCGATGAGATATTTCGCGGGTGTAATTCAATGGTAGAATTCCAGCCTTCCAAGCTGGCAGCGTGGGTCCGATTCCCATCACCCGCTCCAAAACAGTTTGGAATCGGTTGGTTGCTGGTTATGCACCTGTAGCTCAGTTGGATAGAGCAACGGCCTTCTAAGCCGTGGGTCAGGGGTTCGAATCCCTTCAGGCGCACCAAAAACGGCGGGTGTAGCTCAGTTGGTTAGAGCGCGAGATTGTGGTCCTTGAGGTCGTGGGTTCGATTCCCATCTCCCGCCCCAGAATATTTAGGGGTGTCGCCAAGCGGTAAGGCACGGGATTTTGATTCCCGCATTCGTAGGTTCAAATCCTGCCACCCCTGCCATAAAATTTAATATGACTCATTAGCTCAGTTGGCAGAGCACGTGACTTTTAATCACGGTGTCCGGGGTTCGAATCCCCGATGGCTCTCCAAAAAACACCCAACCAAGTTAATCCCGCCTTTAGCTCAGTTGGTAGAGCACCTGACTCTTAATCAGGGTGTCCGGGGTTCGAGTCCCCGAAGGCGGACCAAAAACCCTTTTTCAATAAGGGTTTTTTTCATTGTCAAAAATCCGACTTTTCGGGTTAAAATAAACTTGCCGCCGCTAAACCGTTGACAAGTCTAAAATAATATGTTTTTATTTATAAAATGTTATTATAATAAAGCTTGATGCCCGCTTTGGCAGATAGGGGGCGATTTATTTTTTCGTAGTTTATCGACCATTGAAAATGAAATCGCTTTTTTGTTTATCTTTTTACTATCTATATTTATCAAAATTCGGCGCTTTTAGTTAAAACAAGTCTAAAAACCAAAAACTAAAAAACGCTCCCCCGCAAAACGCCACCAAACGGCACAAACATAAACGTAATAAAAAAGCATTAGTAAGATCTAATGCTTTTTTAATTTTTCGTATTATTTCGATTTTATAACGTTTTACTCTTTATTATTTTTTCCAGCGTTTGAGCGTGGGAAAAAGTTTTTCGCAAAATTCTTTCATCTGCTCATTCGTCATACCTGCCTGCGCGCCGAACTGTGAGCACATTTCTATATACTCTTCCATACTCACGTCGTCTATAAACTTTCCGTCCGCATAGCAGTATTTACAATAATCGTAATTAGTGCTGCCGTCGGCGTTTTTAGAATATAATTTTTCGTCGTTTAACGGCATTCCGCAACTCTGACAAATTCTTTCCATTTTTATCCCCCGTAAAAATTCAATATTGTTTTGCCGATTTTATTCCACGGTAACGCTTTTGGCAAGGTTTCTGGGTTTATCGGGGTTGATACCCTTGTTTACCGAAGTATAATATGCGATAAACTGCCACGGAACGATATTTTCTATTGCCTGCAAACCGTTTTTCGTGTCTTTAACTTTAATAACAAACTCGCACTTATCAATAAAAGAGCGGTCTATATCCGAAAAACAGGTAAACAATATAAGTCTTGCGCCCCTTGAATACGCTTCTTCCGCATTGCAAAGCACCTTGCTTAAAACGTCTCTTTGAGTTGCGAACACCACAACGTACGTCATCTCGTCAATCAACGCTAAAAATCCGTGTTTCAGTTCGCCCGCATAATATGTGTCCGAATTGATATAACAGGTTTCTTTTATTTTCAGGCTCGCTTCGTTAGCGCTGTAATAGTCCCTGCCCCTGCCTATCATAAATATTTTTTGCTGATACCTTAACGTTTCGGCAAGTTCTTTATATAAGTCGGTTGTTCCGAAGTCGAATTCTTTTACCAGACGGTGCAATTCTTCAACGTCTGCTTTTTCTCCGTCCGCCGCGGCTTTAAGTGCAAGCGCCGCAACGTCAAGCGTTGCAAGCTGCGCGCTATACGCTTTGGTAGAAGCGACGGCGACTTCCACACCCGCCTTTATGGGAAGATAAATATCCGATAAAGAAGCAAGAGTGCTGTACTCCACGTTCACTATCGCAAGCGTGGTAGCGCCGTGATTTTTGGATAGTTCCAACGCGGCGAGCGTATCGGCGGTTTCTCCGCTTTGGCTGACGAGAATAACAAGCGTATGCTCGTCTATTTTAGGATGAGAATATCTGAACTCGCTGGCAACTTCGGTAAAGCAGTCTACGTCGAGTTTTTCTCTGAAAAACTGCGCGCCGAAAAGACAAGCGTGATAAGCCGTTCCGCACCCGACGAACACGGTTTTGTTAAACTTTTTCATATCGAGCGCGTATAAATTTTTAAGATTTTCGTCTATGGAATAATACTCGTAATTGTTTTTAAGCGCGGGCAACGTTTCGTAAATTTCTTTAATCATAAAATGGTCGTAAACGTTTTCCGACACGTCGTCTATATGTTCTAACTTAACGGGCGCTTTTTTCACAAACCCGAATTTATTTTTTATGACCGCTTTGCCCTTTTCCACGTATCCGAATTCGCCGTCTTCTATAACGTAATATTCGGTGGCAAGGTTGCCGAAGCAGATAATATCGCTTGCGATTATCGCCGAATTTTCGGTTACCGCAACGTATAACGGGCTTTTGTTCTTTGCAAAATAAACGCGTTTGTCGTTCTTTTTCAATATCGCAAAGCCGTAACTTCCCTTTATTGCGGAAATGGTTTTTTCAAGCGTTTCAAGTCCGTCGTCCGAATTATAGTATTGCAACAGGTTGGCTACCGTTTCGGTATCGGTCTGGCTATAAAAACTCATACCCTGTTTTAACAAGTCTTCTTTTATCTCGGCATAGTTTTCAATAATGCCGTTATGTACCAGCGCCCACTCGTTATCTTCCGAAACGTGCGGATGAGCGTTTATCTCGTTAGGTTTTCCGTGGGTTGCCCATCTGGTATGACCTATGCCCATATATGCGTCGTTTACGGGTTCCAGCACTTTTTCCAAATTTTTAATTTCGCCTTTTGCCTTAAAAACTTTATAACCGTTTGCCGTGCCAACCGCAATACCTGCGGAATCGTATCCCCTGTATTCAAGTTTTTTAAGTTTACTTATGATAACGTTTTCAACGTCGTTACCTATATAACCGACAATACCGCACATACGCTTTCCCCTATCAGAATAAATTTTGCTGATTTTTGAACAATTACAAATGAGTTATAAATAATTGAAATAATTACAACTAATGCAAGTGAAATAATTACAACTAACGTAAGTTTGTAGCAAATTGCAAGTTTCGAGTTTATAGTAAATTATTTATAATAAATTCATATAATAATAAGTTTATATAACAAGTCTATATATTATGATAACACATAAGTTTACAAATTTTAATAG
>JAEYEN010000018.1 GCA_023403375.1 Bacillota bacterium | reverse complement strand
CTTCGGTACTTACCGCGTCGTTATAATTTATTATAGGAATGGCGTTTTGCTCTATCGCGCGGAAAAGCATTTCTTTAAGGTGTTCTCTTTTTATCTCGTCGTTAAAATGCTGGTGTTCCACAAGCACTTGTCTTAACGAATATTTAGGGTCCACAAACTGTCGGTACGTCGCCATTAAAATTGCCTGACCTTGCGCCGAATAGTCGGTTTTAGCGTCTTCCGAAGAGCCGTCAACTTCTTTGCCGTTACGCTGAATATAATCAAGCCGCCCCGTTTCCGCCGCGCCGCTGGTAACCCAGATATATCCCGGTTTAAGTTCCTGCGATAAACGCGCGATAAGCGTGTAGTCCAAAATATTGTTTTCTTTGTTTATCAGCGCCATCGAACCGATTTTGCCGACCAACTCCACTTTTTTACTCATTTTATCACCTGAAATTTTTTTGCTTTTTCAGTATACAACAATTATTTCTAATTTTCAACCTTTTTGGTATTTTCTTTTTTTTATTGCAAACATTATAAACAATATAGAATAGAAGGAGAACGATATGAAACAAAAAGATACCAAAACTCAGCAAAATTTAATGACCGCGTTTTTAAGAGAATCGGGCGCGATGTGCGAATACACCTTTTATGCCGAACAAGCTAAAAAGGAAGGTTACGAAAAAGTTTACGACACTTTTACTCGGTTTGCGCTTAACGAACAAGCCCACGCCAAAATCTGGTTCAATCTTTTCCACGGCGTTTCTTCAACAACAGATAATCTTTCGGACAGCGCTGATTTAGAAAATTACGAGAGAACGGTACTCTACTCGCAATTCGCCAAAGAAGCAAGAGAAGAAGGCTTTGACGATATAGCGGAATTGTTCGACGGCGTTGCCCAGATAGAACTTGCGCACGAAAAAGAGTACGAAACGCTTAAAACGGAAGTTAAAAACGGTTCGATTTTCAAAAAGAAAAAAGAGACGATCTGGAAATGCGCCAACTGCGGGCATATTCACGTGGGGTTAACACCGCCCGAAACCTGCCCCGTCTGTTCGCACCCGAAAGCCTATTTTATCGCAAGCGAACAATAATTTTTCCGGTTAAGAATTTTAAGAATAAAACGACGATGAAAATTGAAAACAGGCTTTACATTATCTACTATTAAAAATTTTAAGAATAAAAAAGACAACCGCTTGGTTGTCTTTTTTATTTTTTTTGTTTTTTACGATTATTTGTTATTGACGCTCGGCTTTTTTACCGACGTTTTGCCGAAATTTACGCGGCGAGTTCGAGCAGTTTTACGGAACCGTATTTTTCGTTGATTTTTGCTATCTCGTCGTAATTTCCGCTCTGGTCAAGATGATGGTCAAAACTCATATTCATATCTAGCCCTATACCTATAAAGGTTATGGGAAGCACTACGTCGAGTTTGGTAAGTTGACGGACTCCGTTCACTTCCGCAAGCGAAACGTCCGCTTTTATGGTGCCTATCATACTGTCTATGCTGCTGCCGTTCAATTCGATTGACTGAACCGTGTCGCTACCCGAATAACTCTTAACAAGTTCTTCTATCTTTATAGTCTTGCCGGACGATAATTCTTTCATCAAATCGTCGCTGAGTCCCATAAAGAAGCCGAGTTGCTGCATTATATCGTTGCCGAAATACACCATAGTCATCTTTCTGTACTCGGTGCCTTGCGATTTAAGTTTGAACCATTTATATTCGTAGTTTTCTCTTTCGATATAAACCTTATCTTCCTTAAATATCATCGTCGACTTGCCGTATTTTAAGTATTTCTGAATTACGGAACTACCAATCGTGGTATCCATATTAGAAAGCGTAACCACTACTTCCACCGCTTTGCCGCCGCCCGTTTTATCCACAAGCCTTGCGGACACGGTCATTGCGATATTAACCTTTGTAGCCGCAAACTTCATATTCGCGCTGCCGGAGAGATAATATTCGCAGGGGTCTTTAAGTATTGCGTTTACCAGACCTTCCACCAGATATTTTGCGTTGGAGAAGTCTATATGTTCGCCTTGCGGTTCGGTTAACTCTTCAAACGGCTGATTGTTCATCGTGAGAGAAATGCTGCCGTCCGTTCCTATATTGCCGCTAAGCGCAAGGTTGCCGCTTTCGTCCGTTCCGACTTTTACGGTTATTTCTTCCATTCCGATTGACTTGCCGTCTATATAAAGCACAAGTTTGTTATCGGAAAGCGAAAGGTCTTTTAACATACCGAACAGGTCTGCGACAGACGCGTTTTTGAGTTTTTTAACCGCTTCTATTCCGTCTAAAACGTTGGAATAGTTAAGGCGTTCTACAATCTGTTTAAAGTTTGCGGAGATAAGGTTACACACGTCGTCTAAGGACGCTCTGCTCATCTTTAAGTTGAGCGCGCCGTTGTAAGACGCAAACAGCGTGTTGTTGACGTAAATTACGTCTAACGTCGTATCGCCGAGTTTGATTTTACCGCTTATATCGAGAAGCCCTTTGTCGAACGCGCCCGTGGGGTCTTTAAGGTCGCCGTTGTTTACGATTTTAACGTTTTCAAGAGAAACTTTCTTATCCCCTGCAACAACGTTAAGCGAAAGGTTAAAGTATTTTTGATTAAACTGTTTATAAATATTATTTACGGTGGTGCCTTCTTTTTTGAGCGATTTTATCACGTCTACCGCAAAGTCAATATATTTGACGTTGCTTAATTCTATATAGTCGCCCTGCGGCGCGGAGAGAGCGGTAAAGTTTTCGTTTGAAAGCGTAAGCGAAACGTCCGCCTTATCAGCCACGCTTATATCGAACGCAATGCCGCCCGATTTCTTGGTTACGCTAACGGTTACTTTACCCATTCCGTCGATAAGACCGGAAAGGTTCATCTCCAAAACGATACTTTCGTTATTAACTTTAAGGTCGGTTATTGCGGCAACGATAGCGGCTATCGGTAAATCGCTTACGTTTACGTTCGCATTAAGCAATTTATCGGCAATCTCTTTCACGTTTGAAAGTTCAAACGCCGAAAGTATTTCCGCATAATTGTTTTTGACCGACTGAATAAGGTGATTTAAAGTGGCTTTGTTCATTTTTGCCTGAACTTTGCCGTTATAATCTACGTAAAGAACGTCATTCACGTATGCGATACCGACGTTCGTTCCGTCTATTCCGATTGTTCCGCTTGCGTTAAACGTGCCGTTTTTAATACCCTTTATAAGCGATTTTTCGCTGCTTACGTCTTCTAACTTAAAGCCGTCTATCGTTATGTTTTTGCCGCCTGCGGCAACGGTTCCGCTTAAAGAGATTTTATCGCCTTTTACAAGTTTTACAAGTTCGGAAACGACCGAGCCTTCGGTTTTAACGGAAGATATAACGTCTATTCCGCTGTCGATAAGCGAAGATAAGTCCGCAACGTCTGCGGTTAAACCGCGCTTTGTAGCTGTAAGCGCTTTATCGGACGGAGTAAGCGACAAGCCGATTACCGCGCCCATTATGTTTTTATTGTTTATTTTGAAACTTTCGATTGTGTTATCTCTGACGACTATATCGAACGGAACGTCTAACGGAATATTCGAGATTTCGTTAAGGTTTGATTCAAACTTAAACACGCCGTCCTGTTGTTTGCCGTATGCGTTTTTAAGTCCGGTTATAATTCCCTTAATATCGATGTTATCCGCAATGGTCGCAACCGTATCGGAAGATATTCCGCCAAGGTCAACGCCGAGTTTATCGATTATCTTTTTAACGAACTGTCCTAAATTGTCGAACGTAAAGCCGAGTTTTAAGCCGTCCGCGTCTACGATAACGTTTCCGCTCTTATTTTCGTTTAGCTGTACGTGTGCGGTAATATTTTTGCCGCCGAGTGCCGTTTCGAGTTCGATAACCGTGTAGTCTTTGGCGATTATCTGTATTCTGCCGTCTAAAATCCTGTTACCCGAAAGGGATAAACTTATATCGGAATTTACGCCGCTTCCCACAATCTTATCTACCGCAACCGACATAGCGTTTTTCGCCGCGGAGATTTCTTCCTGATTTTCTTCTACGGGGATGTTCGTAAGGTCGTATTTTTCGTCTTCGTTAAGCGGCTGAAAGCCTTCTTCGCCCGCATAGTAGTAAGTGTCGTTAAGCCCTGCGTCCGCAGTCATCGAAACGCCCATCGCTTTAACGGTGTATTTTTCGAGAACGGTTACTTTTCTTATGGTAAAGTCTTCGTTCATATAAACGGTGTAGTCTATAAGTCCGTCTTTATAAGTAACTTCTGTGCCGGACATAGCCGCCATATTCTTTATCATATTTATCGAAGCGGGCACAGGGTCCAGAACAAGATGAACCTTATAAAACCCCGTGCTCCGATCGAACGTGAATTCCGAACTCGCTATCGTGTTTTCTCTGATAAGATAATTGCACGCCGCATAAGGTATAGAGCCGTAGTTGAACACGTAATCCTTTTCGGTAAACACTTTTTCTTTAAGCACTTTGCTGTCGTCGTGCGGGTCTAATCTTATGACGGTGGCGTAATTGTTTCCGTTATCGCCGACGTAGAGATAATGTTTACTGTTTCCGTCGGAAGCGGAAGAGAACATTCCCCCGTCGCGCGCCAAAGACACGGCGTGCATATAGAAGTTGGTGCCGTCGAATTTTTTATCGTTGGTAATGTTAACGTAAATTCCGCCCGCGTCTGTAAAAGCCTGCGTGGTAATAAAATAATCGGGCGTGTTTAAGAATTTATTGTACGCTCTGCGATAAACCTTGAACGCTTCGTTTTCGGCATAATCGTTTATCGTAAGGCTTTTTTCTTCTTCGGGAACGGCAAAGACCACTTTAAGCGCGTCTAACGTATCGTACTCGAAATCTTCGCTTGCGGAAATTTCATCCGGCGGTTTAATGTTGCCGACCATTTTATTTACGATGATAAGGGTGGTTACCGCAAGAATCGCCAGCACCAGAATGACTATACCCGTTATAGTCGTGCCCTTTTTGTGTCTTTTAATAAATTTTATCACTACTCTTTTCCTCGTTTCGGCTTAACCTTAAAGCCGATAAAAATTTATTTTTATTTTCGCCTTAAAAACATTATATATTGTAGTCAGTTGTCCTTTAAAAGTAAAACAACGTCGGGGAAAGGTTGTTCTACCGCTCTCTAAACTTTATAGAAAGCCGCTCTACCAAAAGAAGAACGGCTTTTATATCTCGTTTAACGCTGCGGAAAGCCCACTAAAAACTAAAAAACTTACCACGATTAAGTTTTACGTTTTTAAAACATTTCGTGTTTTTTAAAACAAAAAAAAGGAACTTTTCTGAAAAAAGTTCCTTTTTTGCCCTTTTCGGGGCGGTTTTTTACGATTTTTATATTAAACGCTCGGCTTTTTTACCGACGTTTTTAGACGGTTTTATAAATCACGTTTTTAATAATTGCAAATTTTATTTTACTAACCGTTAATTTTATAATTTTTCGTTATTGTTAAGGTCGTATATCGCCTTTTTATATATTTCGTAAGTTTTTATCAGGTCGGTTTTGGACACGCGTTCGTTGGGTTCGTGTATAGAAGAAGGTTTATCGGGGAATTCGGGACCGAACGCCACGCCTTTTTCAAAAACCCTTGCAAACGTGCTTCCGCACTGACTTATAGGTTGGCCTTTTTTATCGGAATACGCGTTATACGCGTTTAACAACACGTTTATCATAACGCTTTTTTTGTCTACGTATTGCGTGCCGTGTTTCACGCTCATTTTATACGGTATGCCGAAAGAAGCAAAAATTTTGTCAAGCCGCTCTTCCTTTACGGGATAAGGATACCTGCAATCGCATTTTATAACCACGTTTTCTTCCGTTTCGGAAATCAGGTCGGGCGAAAAGGTTACGTCGCCTTGCTCCGTTACGATATTTTTAAGCCCGCCCTTATCGCAAAAAAGGCAGTCTATAACGTTCTCAATCGGCTCTCCGCACGATAAAGCGTATTTAAGTAGCGGCAAAATGGCGTTTTTGCCCAGTTCCGGTCTGCTGCCGTGGCAGGATTTACCCACACTTATTATTTTATCCTTTTCTCTTTTTAAGCCCGCTTGTTTAACCTTATCGTCGTCAATCGGAGTATTCTGAACCATTTCCGCATATCCGCAAACGGCGTTTATAACGGTGCCGCCCGAAACGGACGAAAAGTTTTTGAATTTTGGCAGATGAAACTCCACAATCGCCATACCTTTTTCGGCATAACTCAGCGGAAAATCGCCGTCGGGCGAAAAACCGTATTCGGGAAAGTTGGATTTCGTTCTGAAATATTCCACGTCTTTCCAGCCCGTTTCTTCATTACAGCCTGCGATAATCCGAAATTTTTTATTTATTTTTTTGCCGCTTGCAACTAAATCTTTTAACGCATAAAGACAGCAAAGCAACGGTCCCTTGTCGTCCGAAACGCCCCTGCCGCAATAGTTTTCGCCGTCAAAGGTCAATTCAAACGGCGGGGTTTTCCAGCCGCTGCCTTCGGGAACGACGTCTAAATGCCCGATTATTCCTATCTCTTCGCCGTCGCCGATAAACGCTTCCCCTATGTAATTGTCGTAGTTTATCGTTTCAAGTCCGAACTGCCGCGCTTTGTCAAGGAAAAAGTCCAGCGCTTTTTTGTTTTCCGCGCCAAACGGCGCGCCGCTTTCTTCTGCCGCCGCCGTGGATTTATACGATATAAGTTGCGCCAAATCGGAAATAAATAAATCGAAATCTTTCATAGTTCACCGAAACCTTGATAAATTTTTTTGCGTTTTTTGAAAACACCGCAAATATCTTGCCAAATATTTGGTAAGTAAACGGTAAATATAACGTTTTACAATATTTATTATACAATATTTTAGCCGCTTATGTTAAAAATTTTATGTTTTATTTTGTATTTTTTAAAAACAATGTTATAATAAAACGTATGGATAAGAGCGATAACTTACACTCGGGGCACAGAAATCGTATGATTGAAAAGTTATACAAAAATCCCGATTCTCTGACCGAGCACGAACTTCTGGAAATTTTGCTTTACGACTGTATTCCGCGGGTGAACACCAACGGTATCTCTCACAGTCTTATCCACACGTTCGGCAGTTTGGAAAATATTTTCGCCGCTTCGCCCGAAGACCTTACGGTAGTTGAAGGCATAGGGAAAAAGACAGCCGCAAAAATAGTGCTTTTGGGCAAAATTTATTCCGCGATTTATCAAAAAAGAAAATCCGACGAACCGCTTCGTTTCACGAGTTTCGGATTATATAAAGATAAACTCATAGAGTATTACTCCGAAAGGAAAGACGAAGTTTTGCTGATGATACTTTTAGACGGAAAGTTCCGCAAAATCGCCATTTTGGAATTCGAGGACAAAGAACGGTCGGAAGTTACCGCGGACATTCCCGAAATATCGAGAGCGCTTGCGATTAACCGCCCCGTATACGCGATACTTTGCCACAATCATCCGAGCGGCGTGCTTATCCCCAGCGAAGCGGACGACAGAACCACCGCAAACGTTTACTTTTTGTGTTACGTTCACGGCGTAAAATTGTTAGACCACGTTATAGTCGGTAAAAACGACGCGTTGAGTTACAACGGCTCTCACAGAATGGATTATATAAAAGAAAATTTTAAAATAACGGAGTTGGCTAAAAACCTTTCCGACGGCTTTTAAGGAGAAAACTATGGCAAAAATCAGAACACGTTTCGCACCCAGCCCCACGGGATACCTGCATATCGGCGGGCTGAGAACCGCGCTTTACGGCTATCTGTACGCAAAAAAACAGGGCGGCGACTTTATTTTAAGAATAGAAGACACCGACACCGCGAGATACGTGGACGGTTCCGTTCAGATTATTTACGACACTTTGCGCGACAGCGGAATTATGTATGACGAAGGTCCCGATATAGGCGGAAATTACGGACCGTACGTTCAGAGCGAAAGGAAAGCCATTTATAAAGAATACGCCGAAAAACTTGTAAAACTCGGCGGCGCATATTACTGCTTCTGCACGCCCGAAAGAATAGCGTCGTTAAAAGACGCGGAAGGCAACGTGCGTTACGACAAGCATTGTCTTAAACTGTCCGAAGAAGAGATTGCCCGAAAAATCAAAAACGGCGAGCCGTACGTTATCCGTCAGAACATTCCCGAACACGGCGTGGGTAGTTATCACGACCTTGTGTACGGCGATATAAGCGTAGACTACAAAGACATAGAAGACGGAGTTTTGTTAAAGAGCGACGGTATGCCGACCTATAACTTTGCAAACGTTATAGACGACCATTTAATGGGTATAACGCACGTTATAAGGGGCACGGAATATCTTTCGTCTACCCCCAAATACAACCTTATGTACGACGCTTTCGGCTGGGAAAGACCCGTTTACATTCATCTTCCCCCGATAATGAAAGACGCACAGCATAAACTTTCAAAAAGAAACGGCGACGCAAGTTACGAAGACTTTGTTAAAAAAGGATTCGTTAAAGAAGCGATTGTAAACTACATTGCGCTTTTGGGTTGGAGCCCCAAATCCAACGTTGAAAAAATGAGCCTTGCGGAACTTATCGAAAACTTCTCGCTTGACGGGATAAGCAAGTCCCCCTCTATTTTCGACGAAGTTAAAATGAGATGGCTTTCGGGCGAATACATTAAGGCGATGACCGACGAAGAGTTGGTAAGCCGTGCGGACGAGTTCTTTAAAAAGAGTAAAGTTTACGGCAAATACGACCTTAAAAAAATAGCGGCGCTTCTGAAAACGCGTATAGAAACGTTTGACGAAATACCCGATAAAATAAACTTTTTAGAAGAATTCGGCGAATACGACCTTGCGCTTTACACCCACAAAAAGATGAAAACGGACGCGGAAGTCGCTAAACTCGTACTGCCCAAAGCAAGAGAAGTTATAGCCGCCCTGCCCGAATTTACTTTCGACGCCATTCACGACGCGCTTATGGATTTAGTACAGAAAATGCAGATGAAAACGGGTCAGATTTTCTGGTGCGTGAGAGTTGCGATTTCAGGTAAAGAATCCACCCCCGGCGGCGTTATGGAAATTGCCGACCTGTTAGGAAGAGAAGAAACGTTAAGACGGTTAGACTTTTCCATCGACTTATTAAACAAACAATAATTCGATACTTTAAGCAAGACTGTTAAAAACCAATAAATATCAACTGATTAAACGATAATTAAAATAATCGGCAGGGTGCGTTATGGCGCCCTGCTTTTTACTTACAGACAGGCTTTCCGCACGGTTAAATCGGTTTATAAAGCCGATTTAAAAACCAAAAAGCAGGCGTTAAGCCTGCTTTTTCAAATTTTTAAGGAAATAACTTAGAGCAATTTATCACGGCGTTTTTGTGCCGCATATATCGAACCGCTCTACTTTTCACTAAGTTTTTGCCGCACGTATCTTTTGGAATAGTGTGCGAGAAATTATAGCGTTTGCGCCTTTATAATTTTGTTCGGAATGATTTTTTCAAGTTCCTTAAACGCCGCGTTTCGCTTTGCAACGTTTTCAAACACGCCGTAAACCGCGCTTCCGCTACCCGTCATAACCGCTTTCAACGCGCCGGCTTCTTCCAGAAGTTTTTTGTTTTCGGCGATTGCCGGCAAAATCTCCGTTGCGGAAGGATAAAGGTCGTTTTTAAGTTTAGCCAGAATCTCTTTGAGTTCGCCGCCGCCTCTGATTTCGTTTACCGCGTCTTCCGTTGCGGGAATATACTTTCTGCCCTGCTTGTCGAATTGCGCATAACCCGTTTTTGCCGAAACCATTTTCTCTTCGGTAATAATTATCAGATAAAGTTTAAGTTTACCGTCGATTTTTTCTACAATATCGCCCCTGCCGTGCAGAACGGCAAGCCCGCCGTCGGTCATATAGCCCGAATCGCTGCCAAGACTGTTGGCAAACGGTTTAACGTCCACGTTCAGGCAGAACAACTCGTTCATTGCTTTCAAAACGCCCGCTATATCCGCGGAAGAGCCGCCAAGCCCGCCGCCGACGGGGATTTTCTTGTTTAAAATTATATCTACACCCTGCGTGGAATAATGTTCTTTGAACAGTTTTGCCGCCTTGAACGCATTGTTATCGGGCAGCATACACCCGCTCTTTATCCCCGTTTCAACAAGCGTTATCGAGTCGTCCTTTCTCTCTTTAACGGTTATTTCGTCATAAACGTCTATGCTCGTAACCAAAGAATTTATATTATGATAACCCTTTTCGTTGCCGACTACGTCTAACGTAAGATTGATTTTTGCAGGTATTCTTGTTTTTATTCTTCTCATTCGTACGCCTTTTTCCGATTTTGTTTTTATTTATTGTCTTTGTTTATATCCGTTATGTGTCGGCTATTATATCCGTCGGTACCTGTTCGGTATCCGACGGTTTTTACACGTAACGACCTTTTAATGACGTTTTTTCAGTTTTGTCTGTAAATGACTATTCTTTCTTTACCCGTCAACGGGAATTGCAGTTCTTTGTTGGAAGAGAGCAGGTTTTCGGGACAGACCGAAAGTCTTTTGGCAAGCGACCAGAGTTCTTCGCCCTCTCTTGGTATATATACGCTTATCGCCGAATTATTGTGCTTTTTCTCGCCCAGACTTTTAACGTCTTTAACGTATCTGAACGCGCACTTTTCGTCCGCATAAACGGTTATAATCAGTTCCGCGCCCGTTTCTATTTCGTCAGAAGAAACAATCCGCGCCCCGCCGTTTACCGCGTTTACTTTAAGCCTTACGTTACAACATTCGGGAAGCACGCAGTCGGTTTCCGTTTCAAACGGGCTTTCGACGTTTATCGAAAATTCCGTGCCGTCCGCGTCCGCGAAAAAGGCTTTCATCGTCAGAACGCCGACAAGCGTCATTCCGTCGTCTTTCGCCTTGAAAGACGTTATATCCGCGCGTTCGCAACCAACGGCGAGAATACGCGCGCCGTCGGGGATATTAGCCGCCGCCCTGCCGCTTATTCTTTCTCTGCACGTTCTTATTTCCATCGGTTTTATAAATTCGCAATCGCCGTATTCCGCCGACAGTTCTTCCGTCGTGCTAAACAGGTCTTTTACCACGGACACGCTTTCTTCGGAAAACGCTTCGCCGTCGAAATATAATAACAGAGAAAGCGCAATCGTGCTTTCGCCCCGTTCTTCGTCTACGGTAACGTCCGTCTTGAAAGATTTTTCTTTAACGGTTGCCACCGCGCGCATTGCGGGCATTGCTTCTTCGTATTCTATCTCTACCCTGAACGGTATAATTTTTTCTTCTTTTATTATATCGCTTTTTTCGTTATTTTGCAACAAAAGTGCGGCAACGAAAACTTCTCCGTCGACTATTATCGTGCCTACGCCGCACTGCACCGCCGTTACCACCGCGCGCGCTTTCTGATAAAGCACTTCTTTTATGGGAAACGCTACGCTGAACTGCTCTTCTATGGGGAACGAACAGTTTTTAACCCCGTAATTTCTGACTACCGTTTCTTCCTTTTTATCGGTTACTATGTCTTCGCCATCGGTAAGATACCCGACTTCCGAATTGCTACAAACGCTTGTTTCTACCGAAACGTATGCAAAAACGACAAGCCGCGCGCCCACGGAGTCCGCGCCGCACTTTTCTTCTGTTACGGAAACGCTGACCCTGTCGTTATCTTTAAGTTCCGTAGGAACAGTATCGGAATATTCCACACCGCACTCGGTCTTTCTGGTTTCGCCGTTTGCGTCGGTATAAATTACGGTAAATAGCGCGTTGCCGCTGTATTTAAGGTTGCCGCCCGAAACGGAACTATCGGTTTTTCCCAAAAAGACTTCTACGCACAAAACCTTTTTGATTTCGTCCGTCAATAAGTCGGTTTTACACTCTATTTTCAATTGTTTGATTTTCTCGGTTTTCTTTTCGCAAACGCAAAAGTTTTCATATACAGGTTTAACAGCCATTTTTCCCTCCACTTTGTTTTATCAATATATTCTATTTTTGCGTTTTTAAATTTATGCACGAAAATCTATAAAGATACCGCAGGCAAAATTTTTAAAAAGCGCCGTTTCTCCAAACGCCGCCCGCAAAGCGGCAATTAAAAAAGCCTGAAATTAAGCCGCATCAAAACCGCTCTATAAAATAGTCCTGTAAAATGACCCCGCAGAACATCTAACGTAAAAGCCGCTTCACAACTGCAAAAAGCCACACCGCCGCAAAAAAGCCGCGTCTTTTCAACAAAAAAAACGGAAACCGTAGTTTCCGTTTTTTATTTTACTTTTTGTTTTCCGAAAGGTATCGGTCGTCGCTCGGGCTAAGCCGAACTCTGCCGCAAAGATATTCCGAATAGGAATAAGAAGTTTTTCCGCAGAAATTTTTATCGAAAGGCGAAACCGTGAAAAGCGCGGGATAAATACCCGTGAGTTTGCCTTCAAATTTCAGATATTTGTTTCTGCCGAGATTTAAAGTAACCGTAAGCGGTTTGCTTTGCATTTTCTTAATCGCTTCTTTTGCTTCGGATACCGTTGAACTGCATTTAATCATACGACTATTATTGCCGTATTTAATTTTTTTATACCCGACTTACTTTTTTTCGTCCTCTTCGTAATCTTCATCTTCTTCGTCGGTTTCATCGTCCTCGTCGTCTTCGTCTTCTTCAAAGTCTGACTGGTCGATGTCGCCGTAATCGAAGTCGTCTTCATCGTCGTCGACAGGTTCTTCTTCGATGTCTTCGTCTTCTTCAAGGTCTTCGTCTTTGAACATCTCGGAACCTTCTTCTTCGGCGAGTTTATTTAAGGAAAGCATTTCTTCGCTTTCTTCTTCCTCTTCTTCGTCTTCGTCCATGAAGTTTTTCCATTCTTCGTCCTTATCCATATCTACCTGATCGTTTTTATAATCGGCCTCTTCGGCGCATTTAGCGCACATCTGCTCGCCTTCTTTAATATAATTGTGGTGGCAAACGGGACAAAGCATCATCGTTTCCGGTTCTTCTTCGTCCACGGCGAAAATAAGTTGCGGACCTTTTTTAAGTTCCGCTTTACAAACGTCGCAATACTCTTCGCCTTCTTTTATATAGTTAAGTTCACATCTGGGACACAAAACGTACTTGGTAGCCATAATTTAAACTCTCCGTCTAACATCATATATAATATATCTCTTTGAAAAGCGTCCGTTTTGTCAGCGCTGCTTTTCTCGTTGCTATATTATAACTATATGATAACCATTTGTAAACTGTTTTTTTATTCTTTTTTTCTTTTTTTTGTTTTTACGCTCTTTCTAAAAGCATTTTGTCCGCAACAAGTGCGATAAATTCTCCGTTAGTCGGTTTTTCCGCACCGACGTAAGCCCTTACCCCTAATATCGAATTTATACTTTCTATTCTTCCCCTGTTCCACGCGACTTCTATTGCGTGGCGTATCGCTCTTTCTACCTTGCTTGCCGTGGTAGAATATCTTTTTCCTATTTCAGGATATAACTTTTTAGTTATATTGTTTATTATCGACGGATTTTCCACCGCCATTTTAACCCCCTCTCTCAAAAAAGAATACCCTTTGATGTGCGGCGGTATTCCCACGTTGATAAATATGTTACTTATCTTTTCTTCTAACGACGTACGACGTCTTGTTTCTCTGAACTCCGCTTTTTCTAACCTTTCTTCTTCCGCTACTTCTTCGCCCGAAAGCCCTGCTACGCGGTCTTTTAAAATGTTTGCGTTATACGGCTTTGCCATAAAATATTCGGCGCCCGCTTCCATAGACTTCATAATAACTTCTTCCGAACTTAAAACGCTCAGAACTATTATCTTGGTCTGCGGACTGCATTTGCGCGTTTTGTCTATAACGTATAGCCCGTCGCATTTCGGCAGAACAATTTCCGTAATTAAAAAATCAGGTTTACTGTTTTCAATGTTTTGCAACGCACTCTCAACGTCGCTGTCCGCACCGATAACCGTAAACCTGTCGTCCTCGGAAAATTCCGTTTCTAGTTCCTTCGAACTACAAGTTGTGTCTTGTAAAATAATTACTGTCTTTTTACTCATAAACTCCTTCCTTTTTGCGCAATTTTTTTTGATTATATACATTGTACTACAAAATTTTCATTTTTCAAAGCGTTTACAACAAAATATTTGTACAAAAACCCGATTTTAAATTGATTTCTGAATTTTAATGTCGATTTTTCAAAAAAATAGTTTTTTTTGCCACTTAAAACGCCAAAACTTGACAATTTATTTTTGTACATAATTGATTTTCATGTTGAAAAATTGGTAATTTCAGGAAAATTTTGTCTTATTTTTGCGAATTTTGACGAATTTATAGTTTAGGTTTTTATTTAGCCTTTAAAATTAAAAAAGCAAAAAAATAACCTCCCCGCAAAATTTTTGTAAATGGTTTTGCAAGCTGTTTATTTATTGCCGTAAAGCGCAATTTGAAAATTTAACTTTATTATTCCTACGACAAATAATCATAGTAAGATTTCTTTTATTTAAGAATTTTTAATTCTGCCGCTCCAACCGGCGGTAGTTTTTTGATAAAATTTACAAAGCAAAAACCCGCGTTTGTTTCGCGGGTTTTTTGTTTTGTTTTGCTTTATATTTTATTATTCTTTAATTTATTTTGTTTTGTAAGATTTACTTTTTTGCGCCGCAATATAAAAACCTTTTAGTTTTTAAAATATTGGGTCGCTTTCTGATAGTACCAGTTCATATTTTCTGCAAACAATGCGCGAACAACCGAAGCGGTATAATCTTTGGATTTTTTAAGCGATTCAATCGCGCTCTTACTATCTGCATAAGCGGTATCGCGAAGAGCGTCTTTTTCCGCCGAAGAAAGGTTATCGAAGCCGTTAAGTCCATAAAGCGTTTTGGAGATTTCCAAAGCCTTGCTGTAATTTTTATAGTTGGTAAGCGTGGCTTCTTCCACCTTTTTCTTCATATCGTCGGTAAGTGCGGAATAAGCGGCTTCCGCCTTTTCTATTCTTTCGCAAACGGGTTTACCGTCTTTGAGAATTACGTTGCCGTCGTCGTCCTTATCGAAAACAATCTGTCCGTTTTTAAGGTTTGCGGTAACGTCGTCTACAAGCGCTTTGAAGTATACGGGCTTATCGTCCGCTGCCATTATCGCAAGCGAAACAACGCCGTCGAAGTAATAGACCGTTTCGTCGTCTTCTTCTTTATCTTTAAGGTTTGCGTCCGAAAGTTTTACCGTTTTAACGTAGTTGCAACCTATTTCGGAATTATCTACGTAGAAAGCGTATTCGCCCCTTAAAATCGGCATATACCATTCGGTGGGCACCGCCGCGTCCGATATAACCTGTTCTTTCGCGTCCTCGACGGAAAGTTTTATTCTTGCAAACCTGGTGTTGCCGTTAAGATAATAAAGGTATTCGCCGTTAACGAAAAGCAAAGTGCTTGCAGAGTTTATGCTTGCGACTTTCTTTTCGGCTTTGGCGCCGTTGTCAATAAGACTTACCTTTCTCACGTCGCCGTTATCGGAACTTACCGTATAAACTTCGTCTTTGCCGACGATAACGTTTTTAGCGTCCGCATAAGAAGAGTTTAACACTCTGCTGCCCGCTTCACCGTTATAAAGTTCTTCCACGCTTGCAACGTAGCCGACAGATTCGTTCATAGAAACGGTTTTTGCCGCGGTGTAATAAACGTATCCGCCTTTATTCAAAGAGATTTCGTATGAAGTTTTAGTTTCTTCGCCGTCGAAAATTTCTTTTACTTCTTCGCCCGCCTTATAAGCGTAAAGTTTATTGTAAGAAGCAGCGGTTCTGGTATAGTTGCTGTTTGCCG
>JAEYEN010000124.1 GCA_023403375.1 Bacillota bacterium | reverse complement strand
GTGGTAATACCGTCGCGCCAGTGTGAAAATTTACCGCGACTCCCACTTGTTTATACATAATTCGGTTTTTGCCGAAACTGTAACTTTTTTGTTTTTTTGTTTTATATATCTATATAATTTGTTTATATATTTATATTGTTTTGTTTTTTTAAGCTTTGCTTCGTTACCAAATAACGTTTACGCGACTTAACAAACGTTGCAGGGCGTTCAAACGTTTTAGATTTTGCTTAACGCTTTTACGGTTTGTTTGCCGCTTTTTATCGCTTTTACGTTTTTTGAAAGCGTTTAACGAATTCCTAACGCCTTATATATTAACGAAAACTCAGGCTTCCTGCGGAATTTTTTTAATCTGAACGAAATCCACTTCCACGTCGGTTGCTCTACCGAACATTTCGACGTTTACGATAGCCTTCTGATTTGCCGCGTTAAGCGAAACGATTTTTCCGCTGAAAGATTCCAACGGACCGGAAACGATGTTCACTTCGTCGCCCGTCTTGAAGTCTGCGTTTACAACGACTTCTTCCAGACGGTTTCTCGCTACTTCTTCATCGGTTAAAGGAAGCGGTCTGCCCTGCGGGCCGACAAACCCCGTAACGCCGCGGGTGTTGGTAACCAGATACCAGATATCGTTGGAATAAATCATTTTAAGAAAAACGTAGCAAGGGAATTTTTTTCTTTCTACTATTTTTTTCTTTCCGTTCGCCTTTTCTTCCAAGGTTTCTTCGGTAGGAATTTTAATTTCTACGATATTATCCTGTAAGTTGTTGTTTTCAATAAGTTTTTCAAGGCTGTCTTTCACCATCGCTTCGTAACCGGAGTATGTGTGAATAACGTACCATCTCAATTCTTCTACTGCCATAATATCTCCTACGCTTTGGGCGAAACCAAAATCAATAAGTTATAAAGACCGTAGTCGAAAGCCGTTATAACGACCAAAAACGCCAGAACAACAATAATAACCACCCCCGTCTTTTTAACGACTTTGGGGAAAGTGGGCCAGCTGACTTTTTTGAGTTCGGAAAAAATATCTTTTATTTTCATACCGATTCTCTTAAAAAATCCGGGCTTTTTATCCTTGTTTTTGGTTTTTTTAACCTCTTTTTCTTTTTTCGGTTCTTCGGGAGCGATAAACCCGTCGTTGAACCTGTTTTTTTCTTTACTCATTTACAAAACCCCTGTAAGGTGAATTCGGAAAAAATCCGTTTTTACTTCGCTTCTTTGTGAGCGGTATGCTTTTTGCAGAATTTGCAATACTTTTTAACTTCTAATCTTTCCGCGTCGTTTTTCTTGTTTTTAAAAGTATCGTAATTTCTCTGTTTGCACTCCGTACAAGCCAAGGTAATTTTGCTTCTTGCGCCTTTTGCAGCCATAATGCACCATCCGAAAATCAAAAAATTAACACCCCGATAACCGAAGTGCTATAAGATTTTATCATTTATTAGTAATAGTGTCAAGTTTTTTTACCACTTTTTAAGTTATTTTACCGCTTTTTTTACCTTTTTAACTTTATTTCCGATATTTAGCGTTTTAAAAGGGCGTAGCCACAATATGTGCCGCGCCCTTTTACGTTTTATTCTTAAAAAACTGCTTTT
The DNA here is from genome assembly GCA_023403375.1 of Bacillota bacterium. Classification (GTDB taxonomy): domain Bacteria; phylum Bacillota; class Clostridia; order Christensenellales; family Borkfalkiaceae; genus UBA1259. The sequence goes on along the minus strand of JAEYEN010000124.1, from coordinate 18,437 downwards.
TTATTCTTTCTCCGCCGATTTTCAGTCGATTTTTATCTGAATTTATTAAAAATTTTACCGCGCGGGTTTAATCTTTCGCTCCACACGATTTCGTTCTCTTCCGAAAGGTCCGCCTTTTCTTCCGCCGGGTTTACTATTCCGTCCGACAAACTTAACTTCTTACCCCTTGAACTTAACTTTTTATCGGACGGGTTTAAGTCGGACGAGTTTAACTTGCCGCCCGATTGATTTACCGATAAATTTAACCGTTCGCCCGAGCGACGGGCTTCTCCGCCCCTGTTCTCGTTTAAAAAACAATTATTTTCTCCCGAATATGCGGAAAGCGGAGCGTAAAGGTCGCCTTTTTCTATTATTGCGTTGATATCTTTTTGCGTAAGAAGTTTTACGGGCGTTTCGCCATCATAAATCACCGCTTCGTTAACCGATTCGGCGTCTAACATAGACAAAAATTTTTTTACCGTAACGCTTTTGTCCACTGCGATTTTTCTGTAAACAATGCCCCTTTTAAGCCTTGGCGTGGTTATTGCGGAGTAGACTTTAACGTACTTATCGCCGTTATTTTTATCGAACGCGCCGAATAGTACGAACAACCCGAAAAACAAAATGGAATAATTGGGCGTGTAAAACAGCGTGGCTATAAAGGTCGCAAAAAATACGACGGATAATGTAACGCCCGCTATTTTACAAATTTTATAGGCTTTCGATTTGCCGAATTTTTTTGTCAGAAGAGAAGCCGCCACCCGTCCTCCGTCCAGCGGAAACACGGGTATCATATTCAAAGCCGCCATTGAAAAGTTGGCTTCTGCGGCTATGTCTGTAAAGGCGTACGTTTCGGGGAAAAGCCACCATAACGCTACGAAAAACAGCCCTATCGCAAGGTTGCACAACGGCCCCGCGAGGGCTATTTTCAGTTCGTCTTTGGTTTTAAGTCCGTCTATATTTCCGCTTACCACCGCGCCGAAAGGCATAAGCGTTATTTTGTTAAGCCTATACCCCATCGACGCCGAAAGGAAAGAATGCCCTAGTTCGTGCACTACCGCAACGACGGTATAAATCAAAAATACCGATATTCTGCCCGTTACGCCGTAGTATATCCCGAATATAAGGAAAAGCGGATGAATTTTGACTTTTAAACCGCCCATTTAAGCGAATTGTTTTCCACCGTATAATCGTCTATAACCGCCCCGTCTTCTCCGTAGAAGCACATCGTGGCGTTTTCTTTAACGTAAGCCACGGGGATATTTGAAAATACTGCGCCGCCCAGTCCCGAATACGCATAGGTTATGCCTTTGAAAACCGTCTTGAAGTTGTCGCTGTGCGTAATTTCCATAGTATAGGTTTTGGTTTCTTCGTCAAAGTCGAGCGCCGTTACCTTTCCGTCGCAGGGCGAATAAACGCTGCCCGCTTTCGCAATGGTCATAACGCCTTTGTCAACGCTGAGCCCTTCGCCGCCCGCTACGGGAAGCACGGGAGTAAATTCGTCGAATTTTCTCGTATCGGCTTTAACTTCCGTGGTCTGCGTTCCGAACACGCTCTTAAAGAACACGTTTATTCCGCTGTTAGGCACGAGAATGTTCGTTAAAAGGATAGTTGCGGCGAGAAGTCCTATTATAAGAAGTTCCACGCCGACAACGTTAAACTTTAATTTAGGCATAGAAAAAGGTCTTTTTTTCTTTTTCCCGGGGGCGTTCCCCACTGCACCCAGCCTTTCTATCTCGGGCGTTAAAAGTCTGTCGCTATCCCCCGTTTCCGCTGCGTTTTCAAGGGTCGCTTCGGGGTTTTGCGTTAACACCTCGGCACTTTCCGTTTCAACGTTCACCTTGTTGATGACTTCCTGTTTAACGTCTTCGCCCGCCAATAATTTCTTGAAAAACCCCGACCGTTTTTTCGGCGCTTTTCTCGTTATCGTACAGGTGCTTACGGGTATTTCCAACATTTCCGCATATTGCAATTTTTCGTTCATAATTTTTTTCTCCTTCAATTCCGTTTGTATAAGTATACGTTTGTCCGAAAAAAATTAGAACACTATTTTTTGCGCTTGAAACATTATTTTTTACGCCAAAATATTTTTATATCCCCAAAAAACAAAAACTCTCCGCCACTATCTGAGCGAGAGTTTTTTACCTTACGAATAAGTTTTTATAAATTGTTTTTTTATTAGCGCTTAATTTTATAAACCGTTCGACCCGTTATTTTAACGGTCTAAATTACAGCGTTTCTAAAAATCGTCCGAAAGCCCTAACAAATAGTCGCTGGACACGTCCAAAAAAGCGCAGATATTATATAACGTTTCTATCGACGGAACGCTCTTCCCCGATTTATAATCGCTTATGCACTGCTTTGATACGCCCGCCGCTTTTGCTAATTCTACCTGCGATTTACCGCAGTTTTTAAGCACTTCGTTAAACCGATTTTTAAATTTCATACGTTTATTATATGCATTACGGTAAGTTTTTACTTGACAGTACGCCTATAATTGACTATAATGGTTAAAAAAGTAAGTTATTAACTTACAAAAAACAACGGGAGGAAGTTATATTATGTTTTGTCCTAATTGCGGAAAGCAAACGCCCGATGACGCCGAAGTATGCGCTCATTGCGGAAGAACTTTAAGAAAAACGACCATGCAGTCCACGCGTGTAGTTTATAATGAGAGCAAAAGCAACGGTTTTGCGATAGCGGGGTTTATCCTGTCCTTTTTTATACCGATTTTAGGATTGATTTTCGGTTGTTTAGGGCTGTCCAAATCCAAAAAATCAGACGATTCGGGCAGGGGTTTATCCATTGCGGCGATAGTTATTTCGGTTATCGATTTTGTTATAGCGTTGATTTTGCTTATATATTATTATTCGCTTATAATCGCTTTGCTTTCTATGTATTGATAAGACCTGTCGGAGTTAAAAGGTTTTTAACAACGTAAAATTAAGCCGGAAGTAAGAAGCAAGTTAAAAATAGAGAGCCTTAAAACCTAAAACTACAAAATAAAAAACGACCGATAACACGGTCGTTTTTTTATTATGATTTTTAGTACCCTATTATTTTAAGAACTCGCGCATAAGTCCCACGCCGCTGTCGATATAAACGCCGCTGTTTTTAACGCTGTCTTCATCGTAACTTAAAACTTTGCCGATTTTGTCGGCACCGTTTCTCCCGTCGGCATCGTTTTTGCCTGCGCCGTTTTGGTCTGCCGCTTCGCGCTCGCTTTTATACATAACGAAGGGCACGGGGTCGGAGCAATGCGTCATAATCGAAACGGGCGTGGGATGGTCGGGGCAAATCAGGATATGGAAATCTTCGCCCGATTTTTTAAGACCTTCCGCAACGGGTCCCACAACTTTTTCGTCTATCTGCTCTATTGAATAAATTTTATGCTCGGCGTCGCCGTGGTGTCCGCATTCGTCGGGCGCTTCCATATGAATATACACAAAGTCGCAACCGTCTTTAAGCGCGGAAAGGCAAGCGGCGGCTTTGCCCGAGAAGTTAGTGTCGTAATTTCCCGTCGCGCCGTCTACTTCCACAACGCGCATACCCGTAAGACTGCCGATACCCTTTAACAGGTCCACTGCGGAAATCATACACCCTTTTAAGCCGTAACGCTTTTCAAAACTTTCCAGTCTCGGTTTTGTGCCTTCGCCCCAGAACCATAAAGAAGTCGCGGGGTTTTTGCCCTGTTTTATCCTTTCTTTGTTCACGGGGTGGTCTTTTAACAATTCCACCGATTTTTTCATTAAATCGAGATACAGTTTGCCGATATCGGAAGCAGGCAAATGCCCTTTTACGGGTTTCCCCGTAATATCGTGCGGCGGCGTCAGGTCGCCGGCGATTTTTCCGTTATCGATAACAAGGCAATGTCTGTAACTTATACCCGCATATAACTTGATTTTGTCGTTATTAAGTTTTCCCGCCAGATAAGAGATTAAAATTTTCGCTTCTTCGGTAGAAATTTCGCCCGCGCTGTAATCAATCATTTTTTTGTCTTCAAAATTATCTTCGTCAGACAGCGTTACCAGATTTGCTCTCGCCGTAACGTCGGTATCCTTTAACTGTATGCCGATACTTGCCGCTTCCAAAGGCGAACGCCCCGTGTAACAACTTTTGGGGTCGTAACCCAAAACGGATAAATTCGCAACGTCGCTGCCGGGTTTCATTCCGTCGGGAATAGTTTTGCACAATCCCGCGACGGATTTTTTACAAAGCGCGTCTATATTAGGTTTTTTGGCAAGCATAAGCGGGGTTTTATTGCCCAGAAAAGGCTGGCGATAATCCGCCATTCCGTCGCCAAGAATTACAACGTATTTCATAATTTACTCCATTCTATCGGTTTAACGCCGTGTTTTATCAAGTATTCGTTTGCTTTTACAAAATGTCCGCACCCGAAAAACCCGTTATAAGCGGATAGCGGACTAGGGTGCGCGCTTTCGAGAACGCAGTGTTTACTTTGGTCTATAAGTGCCTTTTTGCTTCTCGCGTTTGCGCCCCACAGAATAAACACCACGTTGTCTTTTCCGTCCGAAATCTTTTTTATTATTCCGTCCGTAAACTCTTCCCAACCTTTACCTTTATGAGAATTAGCCGCGTGCGCCCTTACGGTAAGCACCGTGTTCAAAAGCAGAACGCCCTGTTTTGCCCAGCCTGTAAGGTCGCCGCTTTCGGGCATTTTAACGTCAAGTTCGTTTTCTATCTCTTTAAAGATATTAACGAGCGACGGCGGTTTCATCACCCCTTTCGGCACGGAAAAGGAAAGCCCCATCGCCTGCCCTTCTTCGTGATACGGGTCCTGCCCTAAAATAACCGCTTTAATATCGGAAAAAGCCGTCAGTTTCATACTATTAAATATGTCGTACATAGACGGATAAACGGTACGGTTAAAATATTCCTGCTTTAAAAATTCGTGCAGACGAGCATAACTCAAAGACGAAAACTGCTCTTTTAAAATCTCGTCCCACTCGGCGGTGATTTTTATCATATCAAAAGTATAATATCATTTTATTTTGACAAAAGCAATATAATTTATTATAATAAAAGTCGTTTTGTTAACCAAAACAAAGTTTTGCGGCAACGTCGCTTAACTACTGCGAGAAATCTATGGATATTCTAAACGTTTTACTTGTAGGGCTTGCCCTGTCTATGGACGCGTTTGCGGTTACAATAGCAAACTGTTCTACATACAAAAATAATCTCACGCCGCTCAAAGAATGGTCTATGCCGCTGGCGTTCGCCGTTTTTCAAGGAATTATGCCGCTCATCGGCTATTTTTTAGGCTCTATTTTTTTCGGATACCTTACTTCGGTAATAAAATACGTAACTTTCGGAATATTTTTGTTTCTTTCAATCAAAATAGTTTTCGATAACATTCAAGAAATAATAAAGGCTAAAAAAGAAAAAGCCTTGCCGCAAAACAGCGCGGCAGATATCAAACAGGGAACGGCGGAAGAAACGCAAAAAACCGCAAAGTTTACGTTTTTGGTATTGCTTGTTCAGGCAATTGCCACAAGTATAGACGCGCTTGCCGTAGGCGTTACATTTATAACCTACTCTATTCCGTCGGCGCTCGCCGCTTTTGCGATAATCGCCGCAATTACTTTTGCAATAATTACGGTTGCTCTTTTGTTCGGTAAATATTTAGGAAAAATTTTCGGAAAATACGCCACTTGGTTTGGCGCGGCAATACTTTTAGGTCTTTCAATAAAATTTCTGGTAGAAGCGCTTGTGTAATTTTATTTTTTCCGAACGCAATTTTACCAAAATCATCAGTAAAAAAAGAATATTAAAAACACCGCAGTAGACCACAAAAAAAGACAACAAAAAAACAAGTATATTAAAAGTTCCGCAAAGGACAACAAAAATAAAAATAATAAAAGTACCGAAAAGTACCGCAAAAAATTAAGAATAACAGAAACAACAAAAAAATATCAAAAAAACAAAAATATTAAAAGCACCGCGAAAAATTTTCGCGGTGCTTTTTTATCTTTTTCATAAAAACGGTTTTTCCGCCGCGCCGTTATTCGGCGGCGGCGCAACTTCCTTTAATGGAAACGCTGTATAATCTTATGCCGACAAAATTATAAGGAATTCCGCTCGCCCAATCGGGAACATTTGTCTTTTCTGTGGTAAAGTGCATCATATAAAGCCTTACGTATACTTCGGTTTTCTTCTGTATATAAGCGGACAAATCGAGTTTGGGATTAAGCGTGCAAGCCGCAGTCGATTCAGGCGTTTCGCCGCCGCCGTCGTGCGGATTGTGTTGTTCTATCCACTTTCCGTTTTCGTCGTTAAGGTCGTAAATCTTTGTGTAATTTACGTTATCGTCGCTTATCTCAACGTAAAGATTTGCGCCGAGTTCGTTCTGACCGGACGCCATATTTCCCGCATTATACCAATATGCGCCGCCCATATGAGCATAAAGCGCTTTGAAATCAAGCCTTATTTTAGAAAGCGTGGTTCCTTCTTCGGCAGAGAGTTTATAAACTATATATCCGTCGCCGGGTTGCACTAAATTCTGCATAGGCGTGGACTGCGGTTGCAACGCTTCGGAATAATTTATGGTTCCGTTTACGTCGTGATTAGAAACGTTATTATATTCGTAAACGTGGCTGTCTTCCACTTTTACGCCGCCTGCACCGAAGTTATCGCTTATACTGAACTTTCCTACCGACGGAACGACTTCTATATCCGCCGCGGGGCCGCTTGAAAGATAAGAACAAACCTGACGGGTTCCGCCCGCATATTCTACAACGACGTAGAAAAGTTTGCTTTCGGGGATAGCCACCTTGTATTCGGTATCGCTTATCTTTTTAACGGAAGTGCCCACGCTCCAATTAGCGAGCGCATTGGGAACCAAACCGTCGCTCCTGCCCGTGTAAGGTCTGTCGCTATCCGTTGCCATAACTTTTATCGCGCTTACTTCCGCATTGCCGTATTTTTCGATTTTTAACGTGTTGTTATAAATCGTGGGGCTTTTTACTATTCTTATAAAGTCGCCCGTTTTACCCGTGCAGTAGTTAGCGAACGCCGCTATCGTGCTTTCGGTAGAGCCGTCCACGTTGTTATGATTATAGCCCACCTTAAAGTTGCACTGCCCTTTTGCAATCTCCGCGCAACGGCTTGCTATATCCATAGAAAAAGCAAAGTCCGTGGTAGAAGTGATGTAATAAACTTTGCAGGGCGTGTTTCTTAACCCTTCCGCAGTATCCCACCTGTCTACCATTTCCTGATAATATTTTTCTTTGTACTCTTCGGTTTTGTCTACGTAATACAGATTATAAAAACTCGAACAGGATTTATCAATCGTAACGCCGCCGTAAACGGGCATTGCGAAATCGAATCTGTCGTCGTAACTTATAGCGACCGAAGTAACGATACTTCCGTAAGAAATACCCGTTATGCCCAACTTATTTTCGTCCACGCAATCGAAAGACGATATAAGCGAGTTAGCCGCAATCGCCGCCGAAGACGCGTGGTACATCCACTGATTTTCTATATCTTCGTTGCCGTCGCGCTGTCCCATATTGTAGGGGCCCGCGGTATAGTTCGGGTCTAACGCACCGCCGCTGTAACGGTTTCTTGCCTGATGAACGGGATTGCTTAACGTAACGCCTTCTATCGGTTCCGCCCCCTCGGTGTCTATCGCGATAGCCGCGTATCCCAAATCGTTCCAATACTTAACCCATTGCGGCATAGCCGTTCCGCCCGCGCCGTGAACAAGCACCATTGCAGGCACTTTATTCGTCGCGGAAGCGTTTGCCGGGAAGCCTATGTAAGCCGCCACTTTGGTCATTAAACCTTTATACGTTACGGAAGTAAAGAACAAACCTTTAACGCCCGCGTTTTTGCAACTTTCGTCAACGTCCAAATCGGCGCAATAATTGAACGTAGGCGCGTCCCAAAGCATTTCGGGATAAATAACGTCCGTGCCGAAAAATGCCTGACCGTGCGTTTTTTCTCTTTCGCCGTTTTCTGCGCCGCCGATTTTACCAAGATTTATCGTTCCCCCGTTGGTGTAAGTTATAATGAGTTCGCCGTTTACGATTTCGACTTTCTCTATACCCACTCCGTCCTTTCCGTTTACGCCGTCTTTTCCGTCTTTACCGCTTATCAGCGCGATAAAGTCTTCAAGCGAACCGGTGTATCCGAGTTCCACCGCCTGCGCATAAACCGTGTTGTAGTTATAATCCGCCTTGCCGCCGTTTCCACCGTTTCCGCCGTCGTTTCCGCAACCGCCGAACACCGCGGAAGCCACGCAAAGTCCGGCAAGCACAAGCGCGCATAACCCTTTCTTCATTTTCGTTTTCCTCCGTTTTCTCTCTTATATTTTTTATTTTTTTCTTATCTCTTTACCAAACGAACAATCTATAACAAATGCTATACTAAATAAAAAACCGAATAAATATCGGCGCCAAAAGTTGACGATTAAACAAACGCAGAAAAAATTTTTCGGATTTTTACTCCGTTTTTTAATTATCCACCCTATTTTTCGATATTTACTTTGTTTTTCGGTATTTGTTTCGTTTTCCGATATTTCGATATTTATCTCGTTTTTTAATATTTATTTCGTTTTTTGGCGTTAATTGAACACGTCGGGCGGTAATTCTATTCCGCCGCCACTTCCGTTTCCGCCACCACTTCCGTTTCCGCCATTGCCCCCGTTTCCGCCGTCGCCATTACCACCGGGCGTTTCGCCGCCACCGTTCTCGTCGCCGCCCGGCGTTGTCTGTTCTCCGCCGCCGTTTCCGCCGTTGCCGTCGTTATTACCGCAAGCGACAAAGAATACCGAACACAGCGCGATAAAAAGCGCAAGTATTAAAACTAAAAGTTTTTTCATCTTTTCCTCCGTAATTTCTCCGAACGTCGTTCGGATATAAAAATCATATTTTACCTTTTCGGTTTTTTGTCTTTTATTAAAATTTACGCCCTGTCTTTTATTCCACCGCTTTTTTAAGCACTTCTGCAATTGGCTCTCTTATAACAAGTTCCGCATACCCGTCGTACGGGGTGGGCGTTTTGTTGATTATAACAAGATGTTTGCCGCGGAAAAACTTTATAAAACTCGCCGCGGGGTTTACCATAAGCGAAGTTCCGCCCACGATAAGCAAGTCCGCGCGCGAAATGTTGTTTATGGCGTCTGAAATAACCCGTTCGTTAAGGTTTTCTCCGTACAGCACCACTTTGGGTTTGATAATTCCGCCGCACACGTCGCAACAAGGCACGCCTTTTATTTTAATGACGTCTTTCATATCAAAAACCTTGCCGCACCTTAAACACTCGTTTTTTATAACGGAGCCGTGCAATTCTATCACGTTTTTGCTCCCTGCAAGTTGATGCAACCCGTCTATATTTTGGGTGATTATCGCTTTAAGTATTCCGCGCTCTTCAAGTTTTCTCAGCGCGATATGCGCCGCGTTGGGTTTCGCCGCGGGGAAAAGCATATTGTTCTTATAATAATCGTAAAAAGTCTGCGTGTCCGACACGAAAAAATCGTGGCTTAAAATTATTTCGGGCGAAAGATTATTGTATTTTTCCGAATACAACCCCGTTTCGCTTCTGAAATCGGGGATTCCGCTCTCGGTAGAAACGCCCGCGCCGCCCAAAAAAACGGCGTAGGTCGATTTACTTATCAGATATTTAAGTAAATCCGTTCCGTACATAGTATGCCCCCGATGTTTTATTAAAAATTGCCGCGCCGAAATTTCTTATGAAAAACAGTCCGTTTTTACGCGCGTTCGCCTTGTTAAAAAGCGATAAACTCAGTCTTGACCGAGTAGACCCGATAGAAACAACCCACACCAAAACAAGTCTTTCCGCACGATTAAACGCACTTTTTATAAGCCGCTTGTCCGTTTATCCCTATCGAATAGTTTTTTATTTTCGTTATTTACCGCCGCCGCGTTAAATTCTGCTTGCTATCGCCTGTAAGAATTCTTTGGAGTTGAGTTTTTTGGGCGTTACGCCTTCTTTCTTAAATAAGCCCGTAAGGTCGCCCGTCATTTCGCCCGCTTCTATCGTTTGTAGCGTTGCGTTTTCAAGTCTTGCCGCAAAATCTTCAAGTTCCTTTATGCCGTCGAGTTCGCCGCGTTTTCTCAGCGCGCCCGTCCAAGCAAAAATAGTCGCCACGGGGTTTGTGGAAGTTTCTTCGCCGCGCATATATTTATAGTAATGGCGCGTAACGGTGCCGTGCGCCGCTTCGTATTCGTAAATTCCGTCGGGCGAAACCAGAACGCTCGTCATCATCGCAAGCGAGCCGTACGCCGTAGCGACCATATCGCTCATAACGTCGCCGTCGTAGTTCTTGCACGCCCAGACTATACCGCCTTCGCTTCTCACGATTCTCGCAACGACGTCGTCTATCAGGGTGTACATATACTCAATGCCCGCTTTTTCAAACTTTTCTTTGTATTCGTTCTCGTAAACTTCCTGAAATATACGTTTGAAATTCCCGTCGTAAATTTTGCTTATGGTGTCTTTCGTGGAAAACCACAGCGGAAGTTTCATATCGAGAGCGTAGTTAAAACAAGCGCGTGCGAAACTTTTTATGCTTTTATCCGTATTGTGCATAGCCATAACGACGCCGTCGGAATTAAAGTCGTGTATAAGTTCGGATCTCTTCTCGCCCTTTCTGTCGGTGAAAACGAGTTCCGCTTTGCCGACGCCGGCACTGCCGTCTACCGCTTTATAAATATCGCCGTAAGCGTGCCTTGCAATAACGATAGGCTTTTTCCAGGTGGGGATATAGGGCGTTATTCCGTCTACCAGAATAGGCGCGCGGAACACAGTGCCGTCAAGCAATGCCCTTATCGTTCCGTTAGGACTTTTCCACATTTTTTTAAGGTTGTATTCTTCCACTCTCTGCGCGTTGGGAGTAATTGTAGCGCACTTAACGGCAACCCCGTATTTTTTGGTTGCTTCCGCGCTTAAAACGGTAACTTCATCGTTCGTTCTGTCCCTTTCTTTAAGCCCTAAATCGTAATATTCCGTTTTTAAATCTACGTAAGGCTCGATTAAAAATTCTTTAATCCAGCCCCACAGAATTCTTGTCATCTCGTCGCCGTCCATTTCGACAAGCGGAGTTTTCATCTTAATTTTTTCCATAGCGCGTGCTCCATATAAAGTATTTCATTATAATTATAACACACGCAAAAGGCATTTACAAGCGTTTTGAACTTTTACAACCCTTGATATTGAGCACGGCGGACGGATATTTTTTCCTGAACGTCTGTTCTTTGGCAAAATTCTTCTCCGCAATACGGATTTCTTCCGCCAGAATATCCGAAAACTCGGTAAGGCTTTTTGCGAAAAGATAGTAAGCGAGCGAACCGGGAACGGTATTTATCTCGTTTACTATAACTTCCCCGTCCGAAACGAAAAAGTCTATTCTTATAATCCCTTTAACTTTCAAAGCGTTAAAAATCTTTATCGCCGTTTTCTTGATTTTGTCGGACACGGCTTTGGGGATTTTTGCGGGGAACTCTCTCGTCCCGCCCGAATACTTATCGTCGAACGACAAAAGGTCACCGCTCGTTACGGGGCGTTCGCACTCGGAAACGACAGGTCCTTTCGCCCCCGAATATACCGCGCAGTTAATCTCTGTAAAGTCGCTAAGTTTTGGTTCGATAATCGCTTCTTCGCCGTAACGCAGCGCAAGCCGTACCGCTTCTCTCAACTCTTCGGTATCGCGCGCGCAGGAAATGCCTATGCTGGAACCGAGCCGCGCCGGTTTTACGATAACGGGATAGCCTAATTCCTTTTCCACTTTTTCGTAATCGGCTATTCCCGAAACGGGTATGCAAGGCAGGGTTTTAACGTTAAGCCCTTTTAAGAATGTTTTAGTGGCGCTTTTATCTATCGCGACGGAAGAAGCGAGCATTTCGGGCGAAGCGAGCGGCAACGCGCATAAATTTACAAGCCCAGCAATACTTCCGTCCTCTCCGCGTTCGCCGTGCAGACAGTTTATCGCGCACGACAGCACGCATAATTTTTTGAGTTTTCCGTTTTTTCTGACTTCGAAAAGCGACGGATTGCCCGCGATAAGCGACACCCTTTTTAATTTTTTAAGCCTGTCGCCTTTATAATTTTCCACGTCGAACAACTCTTCGCCCGTAAACCACTCCCCGTTTCCGTCTATATACACGGGGACGGGAATAAACGAATTCCTTTTAAGCGAATTTAACGTAAGCACGCCCGTTATAACTGAAATATCGTGTTCGACGGACACTCCGCCGAAAAACACAGCAACGTTTTTCATAAAAAACACCTCCGCAAAAATTTTTTCGCTTTGGTGTTTTTATCGTCTTTATCGCTCTGCCGCGCGACGCTTTGTATTTGTCGGCAACCGATTTGTAACCGACCCGTGAATTTACCGAAAGTAGCCGATAAATTTTATTTTTAATTGTAATTATCGGGCAAATCGTTTTCAAACAAAACCACGTCGCCTTCTTGTAGCATTTCGTTAAGCACGTCGTTTCCGCGCTTCGTGTTTTTGCCGAATTTTATGTTTTCAAGCGCCATTCCGCCTTCCGTAAGACCGTTAATAAGCGTTTCGGCGTTGTGTCTGCCGACGATTACCACCACGTCCGCATGACCGGCAAGCGTTTTGCCGAAATTAAAGTTTGCAACGTTTTCTTCTTTGCCTAACTCCACAAGCCCCGGCGTTACCACTATTTTTCTGCCGCTGAAAATATCCAGCACTTCCATTGCGGCGTTAATGCCGTCTACGTTAGAGTTGTAACTGTCGTCTATTAAAACAATGCCTTTATTATTAGGCACGAGTTCCAATCTGTGCCCCACGCATTGAAGTCTGTTTATTCCCTGCGAGATTTCAATCGGCGTCATTCCAGCCTTATATGCCACCATTGCCGCTAGACAGATATTGCTTATGCTGTGCTTTCCTAATAACACGGTGGAACATTCCACGGGTTTTTCTTCGCCCAGAACAAGGTCGAATTTCGTGCCGAATCTGTCGGTTACTATGTTTTCCGCATGCGCAAAGGAGGGTTGATTGAGCCCTGCGAGATATTTTTCGCCGCCGAATTTATCGTACATTTCTTTACTGTAAACGTTGTCGGAAGAGAAAAATCCCGCGCCGTCTTTTCCAAGACTTTCAAAAAGTTCGTACTTTGTTGATTTGGTGTTTTCCAGATTGCCGAACGTTTCAAGGTGCTGCGAGTTTATGCCCGTTATCACACCGTATTGCGGCTTTACTATCTTTGTAAGTTCTTTGATGTCGCCTTTATATCTCGCGCCCATTTCGGCGATGAAAACGTCGGTCGTGTTGTCTAAATTTTTAACCGTAAGCGCAATTCCGAGCGGAGTATTGAAAGATTCGGGCGTTGCCAGAACGCGGAATTTCTGCGACAACAGCGTTTTTAATATCTCCTTAACGCTGGTCTTTCCGTAACTTCCCGTAATGCCGATTTTTAAAACGTCCGCTTTATTTAATTTATCCGTCGCCCCTCTTATATAATGCCTGCGGATAAGCGTTTCAAACGGTTCGTTTACGCCGTATGCCAAAAACAAGATATAAGGCGATAAAATGGGCATTCCGCAAAGCAGAGAAAATCTTAAAATGGCGATTATTTCGTCTTTGATAAGATAAGCGATATAATTAAGTAAAACCATAAACCCGAAAGTTATGGCGGTAAGCAAGATTATGTAAGTTATGGCAAGGCGCACAAGCCTTTTTGTCTTTTTCAGCGGAATTTTTGCGTTTACGCTGCTTTCGGTGTTGATATAAACAACCACAAACAGTATAAGCGAGAAAAACCCGATGTAAGACGATATGGAATTGCCTGCGTCCCCGAAAAAGGTTTTAAGCACGGGCGAAAAACACACGTTAAGCACGCAGAAAAACAAAAATCCCAAAAGGCACAAAAGCATAAGCCTTGAAAGATAGGGCGTTTCGCTGCTTTTCAGCCACTTAAAATATCTTTTTCCGTGATAACCGCATTGCTGAAAAACCAGCAAAAATTTTATAGACGCAAAGTATATAAGCACTCCGCAACCCGCCGCGAGAACAATATACACCGCTATTTGCGCCGGTGTGAACAATTCAGAAAAATAATTAACTTGTGTCGGTAACATATTTAGTCGGAGAGTAAAAACTCCGCCGCCTCCGTATTGAATTTGAATGGTTTGTCTATAAACGCGAAATGCCCCGCGTTTTCTATGAATATAAGTTGAGAATTTTTTATATTCTTAAAGAGTTTTTTCGCCATATACGGCGGAGTCTCTTTGTCGTCTTTCCCGAAAATTATAAGCGTTTTGTTTTTGATTTCGGGCAGATATTTTTCCAGCCGTTCCGCAACGATTTTTTTGAAACTCTCTCTCATCACGGGCGATAACTTTTTATAGTCTTCGCTGTAAAAAGCAAGCAGTTTTTCGCGATCGAAAAACCTTTTCAATATATCGAACTCCGCTTTTTTTACAAAATATTTTAAGTTTCTTCTCGGTTTAAGCCCCGCGCACCCCGTTAAAACGAGTTTATCCAAAAGTTCGGGGTTTTCCGCGGCTAACCGCAAGGCTATCCGTCCGCCGAAAGAATGCGCTATCACAGACGGCTTTTTCAAACCGTTTTTTTGAATATACTCTTTTGTTTCTCTTACGTAGTCGCCAAGCGAATAAGGATACTCCATATCCGCGTTCTTTCCGAACCCTTTAAGGTCTGGCGCGTAAACGTTGAAGTTTTTAGAAAATTCGCCTTTCTGATAAGCAAAACTATCGCCAGAAGAAAGGTATCCGTGTAAAAACAAAAGGTCTTTCTTGCCTTCGCCGCCTGATTTACCATATAAAGAGCCGCCACGGGAATAGTCGCCGATAGAGCCGCCACGGGAACCGCCAGAATTGTCGTTAAATACAACTCTGCCAAGCGAACCCGAATTATCGTCGGTTGCGCTGCGAACAACCCCCACGCCGAAAGAAAAACCGCCAAAAGAAACACCGACTGCCATATTCTTTCTCCTTAAAAGATTTTTCCGTCATTAGATTATCGCAATCGGTCTTTCGTGAATAATTATTCTTTGGTTTTAAGCATTATCAAGGCGTTTTTTCCGTCGGGATAATATTTTTTTCTCACGGAAATCTTCTCGAACCCGTGTTTAATATATAGATTTATTGCGGCAAAATTGTCTTCTTTTACTTCCAGAAAGATTTTCTCTTTTTCAAGCGAGAAAATATAATCTTCGGCAAAAGACAAAAGTTTGTCGGCATATCCTTTTTTTCTGAATTCCCGTTCGATGAAAACGCTTTCTATATCCGCGTCGTCCACCCCGATGGAAAAAGCGATAAATCCACGCGCGCCGTCTTTATCGCAAGGCTTGTCGCACGGCTTTCCGCACGATTCTTTAATTGCAAAAGCGCAGAACCGCCCGCCGTTAAAAGCCGAAATCACCATGTCTTTGTTCCAGCCGTCCGAGAATCCTTTTTCGGTGGCGGAAGCGATATAATCGGCATCGAATACGGATAATTTTTCTATAACGACTTCTTTCATCGTCCTTCTTCCGCCTGACTTTTTCTGACGTATAACGGAAAAATTTTATCGTAGTCGTAAGTAGCGTTTTCTTTTAACGCGCGCACCGCTTTTATAAGTCCCTCGTCTATCGGAACTATTCGGGAGTTTACCCCCGCTATATTCTGAAAAGATAATAAAGTATATTCTTTCCCCAACTCCGATAATTCCGTTACGGAGATAAATCGGGGCGGAAAAACCACTTTTCCTTGGTCGTATCCGCAAACGTAAGCGCTGTTATGAAGCGCGTCTATAACCGCCATAACTTTCCCGCTAAGATTATTATATGCTATTTCGTCGAACGAAGTTATATTAAGGCAAGGCTTATTGAACGCAAAGCACATCGCTTTGATTGTGGAAACGCCTATTCTTATACCCGTAAAAGAGCCTGCACCCGTAACGACGGCGAAGAAATCCATTTTCTTAAAGTCCGCCGAGATTTTTTCGGCGCATTCTTCTATTTTATTCATAACGGCGACGGAATGTTCCGTTCCGCAATCGGGGTCGAAATAAATCTCCCTTTTCCCGTCGTATTCGATAACCACGGTTAAATTTTTATTAGACGTGTCTAACGCTAAATAATTCATAATTCTATTTTTCTCTCGTCCGAAGAAATTTTGGTAATTTTAACTGTTTTGCAGTTTTCGGGCAGAACGTCTTTTATGTTTTCCGCCCACTCTATAAGACAAACGTTGTCGCCGCCGAAGTAATCGGTAAGCCCCAGCATCGCCGCGTCTTCCCCGCAGGACAGTCTGTAACAATCGTAATGATAAAGCACGTCGCCGTAAACGTTAAGATAAGCGTACGTAGGACTTGTAACGCCGTCTAAACCGAAAAACGCCGCAACGCCCTTGGTAAAAACCGTTTTGCCTGCACCCAAATCTCCTTCAAGCAGCACCACGTCACCCTTCTTTAATGTTTTTGCGAACTCAAAAGCCGCCTTTTCGGTTTGTGCGGCAGACCTTGTAATAATTTCCATTTTAAATATAATATCACACCTTGGTTCTTAAATCAAATTTTTTTGATAATCGTAGAAATTCGCTTATAAATAAGCAGGGTTATAACGCTTACCGCCACCGTTTTTATAAGGTTGAACGCAAGAACGTAATACCATACCCCCGAAAAGACTTCCGCCGCCGTCTGACCGAAAAAAAGCGGAAAGAGCAAAAACCTGTTCAGAAGCACCGCAACGCCCGTTTGTAAAAAACACCCGATTATCAGCGTGGGTATAACCGTTTTAAGCCCTTTGTGATAGCAATAGGTAACCGACGGAACGATTATATACACCGCCGTGCAGCAAAAGTTCGCTATTTCGCCTATTCCGCCCGTACTGCTTTTCGTCAGACACAAAAGTTCTTTTATAAGCGTTGTAAAAACGCCGTAAACGGGTCCGAACGTAAAACCGCTCAGCATAACGAAAACGGACGAAAAATCGAGTTTCAAAAAGCCTGCGGCAGGGAATATCGGGATTTCTAAAAAGGAAACCACAAAACTCAATGCGGCAAAACACGCCGTTCCGACTATTTTTTTCGTTAAATCTTTTTTCAAAACAAAACGCCCCTTTTCGGGGCGCAATGAAAGACTTTAAAAAATTATAAACAAAATAATTATAAACTAAATTTTTTCGTCTGTAATTCTTTTACCATCCGGACTATACCGTCGGTTACGGAAACTATCCGTATCAGCGTTGCCGCTCGCAGACTTTACTGCCGATGGGGAATTCCACCCCGCCCCAAAGAATTTTTTTATCGAATTTATTTATTTGAAAATTTATTTATCAAGGCTATTATAAATGTCGGTTTAATTATTGTAAAGCAAATTTCCCGAACAAATAAAAATTTTTAAAATAATTTTATGCTTTTGATTTTGAACCGTTTTATGAGTTCCGCGCCTATTTCGTCGGCATAAGGCGTTACTATATCGCTGACGTCCATTTTAAAGAGTTGCATAACCGCTTCGGGCGATTTAACGTTACCCATAATTTTTATCGGTTTTTTGCCTTTATTCTTGGTTATATATTTAATTTTGCTTATTATCTCCTGTTCTTCCGCTTCGCCGAATACAAAGGTTATAAACTTAACCTTGCTCTTATCCGCAAATTTTATCGCGCGTTTTATTCCGTCTGTCGAAACGTCCGTCGCGCTTAACGCTATGCCTACGGGTTTTTTGGTCATTCTCCCGAATTTTCTTATCTGCTTTTTAAGTTCCTTGTCTTTATCCGCTTCAAAAAGCATTACGGGCAGCATAACGGTAAGTCCGTCTACCCCTTTATTCAGACAAATTCTCGCGTCGGAAATCTTGCTTTTAATATTCGTTTCGCCGAACGGAAAATCTATAAGCGCGCAGATTCTCTGCTTCTGCAAATTGTTTTTATCCACAACCTTTCGGCAGGCGTCCACAAACGCAGACGTAACAAGAACTTCCGAAGTTTCTAACAGCAAAGAATTTTTGAGTATCTTAGTCAGTTCGGCAGGTTTTACCGTGTATCTCGCTATAACTTTGGTCAATCTCGACATCAACTGCCTGATTTGGAACAGACAGCACTCGTCTTTAAGTTTTTCAAGCGAAACGTTCAAAAGGTCGGCAAGCGCGTCGAAACAGGCGTAATCCCCGCCCGACTTCTTTTTCGCGGCGCCCTTTACGGCAGGCAGGTTTTCTTTCTTTTTGTTCTCTCCCGCAACAAGTCCCTTTTCTTCCGTCCCGTCGCTTTTTTCGGCGGCGTTGAATTCTTCGAATCCCGAATCTTCGTTTTCTTCCGCTTTAACGTTTTCCGCCGCGCCGATAATTGCGCTAGCGTTATTCTCTTCGCCCTCTTCCCCGTTAACGTTATTTCCGCCAACGACTATACCGCCGTCTTTGTTTTCGGATTCGTCGGAAACAAAAAATTCATCTGCCGCTTCACCCGTAAAGACGGGTTTTTGCTCGCCTTTCGGCAGCAAGA
>JAEYEN010000006.1 GCA_023403375.1 Bacillota bacterium | reverse complement strand
CCCCAGGCGGAATACTTAATGTGTTAACGTCGTCACGGAAGGAGTCGATACCTCCCACAACTAGTATTCATCGTTTACGGCGTGGACTACCAGGGTATCTAATCCTGTTTGCTCCCCACGCTTTCGTACTTCAGTGTCAGTTACAGTCCAGTAAGTCGCCTTCGCCACTGGTGTTCCTCCTAATATCTACGCATTCCACCGCTACACTAGGAATTCCACTTACCCCTCCTGCACTCAAGCTAAACAGTCTTAATTGTAGCACCGGAGTTAAGCCCCGGGATTTCACAACTAACTTGAATAGCCACCTACGTACCCTTTACGCCCAGTCATTCCGGACAACGCTTGCCACCTACGTATTACCGCGGCTGCTGGCACGTAGTTAGCCGTGGCTTGCTCTTGGGGTACCGTCACTTTCTTCGTCCCCCATCACAGAACTTTACAATCCGAAGACCTTCATCATTCACGCGGTGTTGCTGGGTCAGGCTTTCGCCCATTGCCCAATATTCCCTACTGCTGCCTCCCGTAGGAGTCTGGACCGTATCTCAGTTCCAATGTGGCCGATCACCCTCTCAGGTCGGCTAACCATCGTCGACTTGGTAGTCCGTTACACTACCAACTATCTAATGGTACGTGAGCCCATCTATATCCGATAAATCTTTTACCCCTGTGGGATGCCCCACTGTGGTCTTATGCGGTATTAGCACAAATTTCTCTGTGTTATTCCCCTGATATAGGCAGGTTGCTCGCGCGTTACTCACCCGTCCGCCGCTAACATTTAGGAGCAAGCCCCCAAATGTCCGCTCGACTTGCATGTATTAAGCACACCGCCAGCGTTCGTCCTGAGCCAGAATCAAACTCTTGAGTTTAATTATTTAAAGCCGAGAATAAATTCTCAACTGCTCTAACGAATTTCGCTTTGTTTAGCGTATTGTCATTTTAATGACTGTTTTAAAGTACATATTTCATACTTCAAAGATTTTGACAGAAACTTTCAAAATAACTATTATTTTGTCTTATTTCCTTCTATTCAATTTTTAAACAACTCCCGTCAACTTCGGTTGACGTTTGCCATCCCCAACGGACAGCTTACATATAATATCATAAGCACTTTTTTAAGTCAAGCATTTTTTCAAGGTTTTTTAAAGTTTTTTTAACTTTTTTTGAAGTATTTTTTTTACTTTCCAAAACCCACAAAATATTGTATAACTCTTTGCGAAAGCCACGATATTTTGTTCTGTTTGCCTTGAAAATCATTTGATATTATCTAACGATTTTGCTTACGACGCTCTCTAAATACGAGAGTAATTGAGATTATAAAGTAATTCCTTTAATATGTCAAGCGTTTTTTCGCGTTTTTTTAAAATTCTTTTAAATTAGTCGTTTTTATTTAAAATAAGTGGTTTTTCGTTAAATATAAAAGCGGCGGTAGTATGCGTTTGGTTTACGATACTGCCGTCGCCCCGATTTTATCCGTGTAATATGAATTCCCGTCAGTTTAAAATTACGCGCCCAAGACTTATATCCTTCCGAGAAAACTATCCGATAAATTTTCGTCCGACAAGTTTTCGTCAAACAGGTTCCCGCCGCACCGAAGCATCCGCCTTATTCCGATATGCCCGACGCGATAGCGCGATATTGTGGTTAATGCTATATATTATATAATGTTTATAGAAACGTTTATACGGCGCCCAAAAGCCTTGTAGAAGTTCGCTAAAAAGCCGAAAGTTTCTCTATGTAAAATCTTCTTTCTGCTTTAAATCGGCTTAATACTGCCGCTAAATATAGCCTGTTAGAAAATCGCTTTTTCTATCACGCCGCCGCCGATACATTTATCGCCCGAATAAAAGACTGCGAACTGTCCTTCGGTTATCGCGCGTTGTTTTTCGCGGAATACGACTTCGACGTAACCGTCTTTAATATAAAGAGTGCAAGCCTGCTCGGGTTGACGATACCGAAACTTGCCCGTACATTCCAGAACTTTTTCTTTGGGCGGGAAAGGAATGAAGTTCATTTCTTTCATAATAAGTCCTTTGCTGTAAAGCCGTTCTTCTCCGCCGTGAGCGACGTATAATATATTGTTTTTCAAATCTTTTTCAATAACGAACCAGCGCGAACCGTCGTCGCCTTGTTGTCCGCCGATGCCGAGCCCCTTTCTCTGCCCTATCGTGTAGTACATAAGCCCCAGATGTTCGCCGAGCACTTTTCCGTCGTAAGTCATTATTTTACCTTTGACGGCGGGAATATAGTTTTGCAGGAATTTTCTGAAATTGCGTTCGCCTATAAAGCAAATGCCGGTAGAATCTTTCTTTTTTGCGGTTGCAAGACCGTATTCGTCGGCAATTTTACGGACTTCGCCTTTTTCCAACTTGCCCAACGGGAACAGAACTTTATCCAACTGCGACTGCGAAAGTTGATTCAGAAAATAGGTCTGGTCTTTGTTCTGGTCTTTGGCTTTTAACAGGTAATGCACGCCGTTATCGTGAAGAATATCGCAATAATGCCCCGTGGCTATATAATCGGCGCCGAGTTCCATTGCCTTTTCTTTGAAGTCTTTAAACTTTATCTCTCTGTTGCACAACACGTCGGGGTTAGGCGTTCTTCCCGCTTTATATTCCGAAAGAAAATAAGAAAAAACTCTGTCCAGATACTCTTTGGCAAAGTTTACGGAATAATACGGGATATCGAGTTTGTTTGCGACGCGCCTGACGTCGGCAAAGTCTTCTTCGCCCGTACACGCGCCGCACTCGTCCTTTTCTTCCCAGTTATTCATATAAAGTCCGATAACGTTATAACCTTGCTGTTTAAGTAAAAGCGCGGCAACCGAACTGTCTACGCCGCCGCTCATTCCGACGACAACGGTTTTAGCCATAAAAATATTCTCCTTTGCGATAATAATATCACAATTGACCGAATATATCAATTAAAAGGGGCTATTCTTAAAAAACACTTGATTATTTTATCGGTTTTTGGTATCATTTACTTATTAAATTATTCAAAGGGAGATTATTATGCCTGACGGCAGCGTTCCTTTACTAATCGCGATTATCGCACTCGTTATTCTGTCGGGGTTCTTTTCTTCGACGGAAACTTCTTTTTCCTGCGCCAACAGAATTAAACTCCGCGCGCTCGCTTCTAACGGCAACAAGCGCGCCGACAAAGTCCTGACGCTTGCGGAAAAAAACTATGACAAATTTTTAAGCACCGTTTTAGTCGGCAACAATATCGTAAACTTAACCGCGGCAACGCTTTCCACTCTGTTTTTTGCGAAAGTTATCACAAGCGCAAACGTAGATTCTTCTTTAATTTCTACTATTGCGATTACCGTTACGGTTTTGATTTTCGGCGAAATAACGCCCAAATACATTGCTAAAATTTATCCCGAAAAACTTGCGATGGCGTTCTATCCGCTTATAATTCCGCTCTATTACCTTTTCTATCCCTTTAACTTTTTGTTCAGCGGCTGGAAATGGCTTATCGGCAAAATCTTCCGCATTAAAGAAGAAAGCGTGGTTACCGAAGACGAAATTATGACCGTTGTCGAAGAAGCGGAAGAAGACGGAACCCTTAAAAAAGAAGAAACAAACCTTATCCGCTCGGTTATAGAATTCGACGATTTGGAAGTGGGCGATATTCTGGTTCCCAGAGTGAATATGGTTGCGGTAGACGTAAACTCGTCTATGGAAGACATTAAAAAGATTTTCGTAAAAGAAGGATATTCGAGAATTCCCGTTTACAAAAACAGCGTAGACACGGTTATCGGCACTATTCACGAAAAAGACTTTTTCAACGCATATCTTAAACACGCGCAAAACGTTAACGACATTTTGCAGAACGCTTTTTATACGACCGAACATATAAAAATATCTAAACTTCTGCGCCAGTTCCAGAAAAGCAAAATTCATATGGCAATCGTTCTGGACGAATACGGCGGCACGCTCGGTCTGATTACGCTGGAAGACGTGCTTGAAGAACTTGTCGGCGAAATCTGGGACGAACACGACGAAGAAATAACCTACTTCAAAAAGACGGGCGAGAACACTTACATTGTAGATTGCAACGCACCCGTAAACGACGCGTTTGAGTTTTTCGGACTTGATAAGGACGAAGCGGATAAATTCGACGCGACGACTTTAAGCGGTTTTATAATAGAATACCTTGGCGAAATGCCGAGAAACGGCAGTAAATTCGATTTTGAAAACCTGTCTTTTGAAATTCTTAAAGCCACCGTTAAAAAGGTGTGGCAAGCCAAAGTTACGGTAAACCCCGTGGCGGAAGAAGAATAATATAAAACAATATATTAACATAATAAACTAACCGAACGTTCAAAACTTTGCCGCTATTTTGCGGCAAAGTTTCTGAATATAATTTAGTGGTTTTACTTAGCGGCACTTATGCCGCGTTTAAGACCGCACTTTAATACAATACGCATCCGTAGTCTAACTGGATAAAACTTCGGCCTCCGACGCCGATGTTGTGAGTTCGAGCCTCGCCGGGTGCACCAAAAAGCCTGTGATTTTATTTAATCACAGGCTTTTTCTTGCTAAAAAACGCGCCTTTAAAAAACATTTGCCTGATTCCCGAATTTTACTCAACCAACCAAACCTGCGATATCTTTTTTTACAGATTTAACCAAATCGAGATATTTTTCCGCACTTTCCCCTTTTTCTTCCGTTGCCGATATCAGATAACGTAAACAATCAAAATAAAAGCGTAACGATGAATTTTTTTGCAAAAAATTCTCTCCGTTAGCAATAACTTCGTCCAATAACGCCTTGTCGTGCGTTTTTTTATATTCTTCCAAACCCGTTTTCATCAAATAAATAATAACTTCATAACCTATAAGTCTGTTTGCCGCATCCCCGATTTCGTCTTGTTCTTCTACTATTTTGGTCAGTTTGCTTTTAATCGTCGGAGTGAAATCTGCATTCATTAAACCTTCGACTTCTTTTCTTAACTGCCGCGAATTGTTCAGAACGTTTCTTGTTATTATTGCCCTGCATAAAAATCCCAGTATTTCTTTATCCAAATCTTGGTCATAGTTTGGACTGTTTTTCCAATTCTCCAAGGCTTTTTGTTCCATAACGAGAATATATAATTCCTGACACAGGTCTTCTTTGTCTTCTATACGTTCTTCTGCTCTTTTATCAAAATCCATAACTAATTGTGCAAATATTGCAATAAATTCGGGTTCATTAGGAAACTCTTGCATTTTTTCTTTCACTATTGCTATGGCTTTATCGTATTCTCCCTTTTCGGCAAATTCAAACGCCTTATTTTTGACTTCGGAAATAATCGTGCCTTTTTCCGCCACTCTGATATTAAGTAGTTTATCGGCAGAAATAGAAAATAAATTACAAATAGGAACAATCATCGTAACATCCGGCATAGTTTTCCCCGCTTCCCATTGAGAAACGGCAGA
Source organism: Bacillota bacterium (assembly GCA_023403375.1). Lineage (GTDB taxonomy): Bacteria > Bacillota > Clostridia > Christensenellales > Borkfalkiaceae > UBA1259. The sequence goes on along the minus strand of JAEYEN010000006.1, from coordinate 6,300 downwards.
TACCGTCACATTCAAATAATTAGCAAGTTTCTCTTGCGTCATTTTTTGTTCTGTACGTAATTCTTTAATTTTTTCTCCAATATTCATTATAATATGTTCTCCAATATAATAATTCAAAGCGCTTTGTGTTATCATAGTATCACATTCTAAAATCAAAGTAAAGACAGTAATATTTAACATTTGAGTTAAGCAACGCTTAAATTTTTTGCAGCAACACTTAATGCAGCAAATAAAAAACACTGTCATCAAAATTATATAATGTCCCTTTACGCTTGAAAGTTTTTTATAAGCAATTCAGTTTAGTGCTGCCCGTCAGCGCTATGCTTACGTTTTTAAGATTTTTATAAGTATTGCGCCAAGCATTCAGGTTTGTAAAATCAAAACAAATAAAAAACGCTATGTTTAATAGCGTTTTTTGTTTTACAGAGCATTAAAATCATCGCCTAACATTGTTTTTAATATTGTTTGAGCATACACCCTGTGAATATAATCATTCGGATGATTTAAGTTATTTGAGTTGACGTCTTCGAACCGCTTGCCGTTATCATACAAAGACTTTGTTATGCTCATAACCGGTGCGACAATAACTCCTGTTGCGGCTTTTGCTATTTTGCAAAGTTCATCTTCAAACTTTGCTTTTTCGCCATAATAACCGCCTTCCGTCCCCGTGCTGCCCACAAGTTCTTTATTACCCGTCATCGGCGAAACCACAATTATCTCCATATCGGGGTTAAGTTCTCTTAAAGCATTAACGGTGTTTTGCATATAAATCCTATAAGTATCGGTAGGAGTTATAATATCATTTTCCCCAAGTGCCACTATACAGACATCGGGAATTATAGTAAATCTTTGAACAGATTCTGCGCCCCAGACCGCCGCCTTTCCGCCATAGCCAACGTTTTCGGTAATTATATTTGCCGAAGGAAATCTTGCCCTGAGATAATTGTCGACAAGGCTTGCGTATCTCGGGGTTTTTGCTCCGTATCCGAAATCACCCGAACACCCCCTGCCATAAGTTATACTGTCGCCCGTGATACCTATTTTTATTGTTTGACCTTTTTTAAGTTTTTCTATCGTTTTAGGAATGGCCGCCGATTGATTTACAGGCACCGCTCCCGTCCACTCTCCGTTATGTTCATAAGAAACTGAAATCTGATGACGGTTCGGCTCAATTTCCCACGCATAAATATATTTACCATCTTTGGTTATCATTGATTTATGCAAATTGTTATAATAGGTGTCGCTGTAAAAATTAGTCCAATAGTTAATTTTTGTGTCTGTCGTCAATTTTATTCTGTTGCCTTCGATAACAAAGTCATCCCCTTCCTTGTACTCTTTTTCCAAATAATAATCATAGACAGAAATTATTTTTGTGGGCGTATAAAGAAGTTGGGGCGTATCGTCTTTGTTTTTAAAAGTAACCGTTTCGTTATAAACGTTTTTACTTCTCCAAAACGGTAATAATGCAGTATTTAATTGATACTTGGAAGCGTCTTCCCAGTTATAAAGTACCGACTTTACACCTTGTGTACTTGATTGTGTTAACCCGTTTGAAGAAAGAACTGCCGTTCCGTTAAACTCGTCTGTATCGTTATAATTATGCTTGCCGTTAGGAATTCTGCCAAAAATGTCGTTATTCTCCGGATTGGCAACAGGCTTTGGTAAAACCAGTTCCCAGCCACCGCCGCTTTCTCCGCCACTATTTCCGCCGTTTTCTTCTCCACCGCTGTTGCCACCGCTTTCATCGCCGCCGGGCGTTGTTTGCCCGCCACTTTCACCGCCGCCGTTTCCGCAAGCGACAAAAGACATGCACGCTATAATAAGCGCAAATATCAATGATAATAAAACTACTAATCTTTTTTTCATCTTATTTTCTCCCTACTTAAACATTATTTAAGTAGTAGCGGACAAACACCAGACTTCCGTCCGCTAAAACCGTCCCCGTGACATACGAACTATAAGTCCCAACCGTCGTTGTTGCGCTGTCTGTCGCCGTATATCCCGCTCTTGCGGTTTCGGGAGCACTGATGACCGTTCCCGCTTCTGCCGTATGGGTCGTAGTTGCCGTTGCTACAATATCATTACCACTTAAATAAATGTGTTTGACCGTATATGTTACCATTTGACCTTTAATCTTATTTAAGTACTCGTTTCTCAAAGAATAAACATCGTCACCCACGGCTGTTTCCATAGTGTTTTGTGCAGCGCTTGAAACAGACACCACGTTATTCTGAATATCTTCCTGCGCATATTCGGCAAAGATAAACTTTTCTACGCCGTCTTTTTTAAGTCTTAAATAACTTTTGGCAATGAACTTTTTGTTTACGTCGTCCGAAGAAATGTTGAGAAGCGAATAAGTATAACTATATTCGTTATTATAGTTTCCGTCTAACGTTGCAGTTCCGTTAAGGATAAGCGTTTTTCCCTGAACAGCCGTTCCCCAACAGTACTTGGCATTTTCCGTGAATAGATTTTCAACCGTGAGTTCGCCGTAGGTCGATATATAATCATATGGCATTACAATCGTGCCGAATAAAAGTTCGTAGCCTGCGCTCGACAAAGAATAATACAGGTCTTTATCTACGATAGTTGTAAATTTAAGACTGTTACCGACTTTATCTAATCTTACGCTCGCCCCCTTTTCCATTGCAAATGCGCGCTGACCGATAAACTTAATCTTTAACAGTCTTGCCGCCACTTTATAAAGCATAACTTCCGTTGCGGTATCGTGTTCTATCGAAATTTTAACATAGAGAGTTTTAGCGTTTTTTGCTTGTTCCGATGAAATTACTTGCTTAAAATCGCAATTGTATTCTTTTTTTGTTTCAGAGTATACCCCGTTTGTCGAGGCACGGAAAAGTTCCGTATAGTTTCCGCCGTCATATCCGTAAGAAACTACTATTGCACCGTGATAATATTGTCCGTTCAGTACTGCGCCGATTTCTAATTTTAAATCTTCTAAGGTATTGATTATACCGTTTCCGTTTAACGGAATCTGGTAAACCACATATCCGTTTGCCGTATCAATCGTCGCGCCCCAACTATTTGCGGGTACAATGCCATACACGGCGTTACCGTAATCGTAAGTAGTTAGTCCGTTCACTTCTCTGCGTTGTTTCCACGCGGAAACCCCTTCCGCAAGATTACAAAAATTGTCCTCGATAACAAATTCACCAACTGTACTTTTCACCGATTGCGTAGCGTTGGTCTCTTCATCGGCGGCAATTTTAACGTTATATAAACTAACCCCGAGACGCTTAACAAAACCGTTCGTTGCGTCTATAAAAGAATCCACGCCGGAAGTTGTTTTCTCTGCAATTTCTTCATAAGTCAAATGTAAAAGTTCGATTTTTATATAAGCAATTGTTTTCCCGATAACATATGAAGTCAAATCGAAGGACGTATCCTTTGCGCTGTTCAGACGTGTTGTCAGGTCTCCCGTAAATGCCGTATACTCTCCGCCGCCGCCCGTGGGACAAATTGCACCTGCCGACCGGAAAGCGCTCTCTTTCGTAGCAACGCTTATCTTGATGTTGGTTTTATCTTTTCCGATATATGCAACGTTGTCGCAATGAGTTACGTAAGTTTTAAGGTCCAACTTTAACGTCTGAAATACTCTGCCGTCATGTGTTTCAACTTTGTATACGATATAACCGTCGTCAGGTCTGTAAAGGTCGTGCGAAAAGTTTTCACACGGTATCAGACCATAGCCTTCTTCCGCAAAACCTTTCGGAGAAGATACTCCTTTATTTTCGTATACGTGAGAATTGTCTACTCCGCTTTTACCTTCTATGAAAGAAGTTTTAGTAAAATCGTCTTCAATAACAATATCTGCGTTTGTATTGTTCTCCATTTTTACTTGTCTGAACGTCAATATCCCCCAAATCGTAAAACATAAAACGCACAAAACAAAAAGCACAGTTATTGCAGATACTGCCTTTTTATTTTTCAACATTTTTCTCCCCCTTATTTTTTATATTGTCTTATTTTGATTTATTTTCTTTGACTTATGTCCTTATCTGATATTTTTTATCGTTTATCAATTTGTATTATAATGTTAGGTTACAAAAATAAAAAGTTAAAATCTTTAACAAAATTTATATAATATTTCATTATTTCGGTTTTGTTTGCGCCTTTGCAACTTTAATGACAATGAAATAATCTATAATTTCCCCGTTTAATATGGGTATTACACTAATACTTTCTCCCCACACGAAAGGCTCAATAACAACATTCATTTTTACTTCTGTTTCGGCGCAAAAAAATATCCGACAAAAAAGATTAAAAAATAAAAAACTATAAAAAAGAAGCAAAAAAACAACAATAAAAAAACGCTATGTTTAATAGCGTTTTTTGTTTTTAAGGCAAAACGGTGCCGTTTTATTCAGTCAACTTCTTAATCGCTTAACTTTTAATCGGTAACTATCTAATCAAATCTCTTTTATCATAAAAACAACGCCGAGATTCAAACCGAATTTATCGGCGACGCCGTTAAGCGTGCCGCATTCTTCAAACCCCATCGCTTTATGAAAAGCCACGGACCGACCATTGTCTGCGGTTATCAAAGACACAACGTGCTTTATGCCTTTCTCTTTCGCCGCCCTTTCTATTGCCGTGTAAAGCGCGCCGCCAACGCCCCTGCCCGTTTCCGACTTGTCTAAATAAACTGTTAAATCGGCGGTGTTTTTATATGCGCTGCGTTCGTTAAACACGTTAAGATAAGCATAACCTAAAATTTTGCCCTTTTCTTTTGCAACAAAGTAGGGGTAGTTTTTCGATATGCTTTTTACCCTTTTATAAAACTCTCTGACGGAAAGCGGCTTTTCTTCCATAGTAAAGCAGGTTTCAAGAATATAGTAGTTATATATTTTTGTTAAAGCCGCAACGTCTTTTTTAGTTACGTTTGTTATAAGCATTGTTTATTAACGTGCAAGAATTTTTGTTTTTTGCCTTTTCGTTTTTCACAAAAGGCGGTTTTTTCTATCGCTTTATAGTTGGTTTTGTTATCCGTCTGAATTTTCGCGTTATAATTTTGCTTTATATAACGTTACCCCGCCTTTTATTGCGGGGTAACAGATTATATTATATTTAATTTCCGTCAATTATCGATTATTTTATATTATCGAGAATTCCCGAGATAACGGTAGAAGCAACAGACGTAACGTCAAGATAATCTTCCGCCTTGGGAGCGTCTTTAATTTCTTCCGCAGAAGTTTTAATATCTACACTTACTTTCAAAGAACCGTTTGCAAATAATTCTTCTGCCAACTGATATTTGTTAAGTTTAACGTCTAAGCCGAGTTTAACGCCTTCTAATTTGCCTTCTTTATCGAATGCGATATAAAGACCAAGGTCGTTTACTTTAAGAATGTTTTTGTCAATATCAAGCCCTTCGTATAATGCGTTTAATCCTTCTTCGTTGAACGCTACTTTAATCTTGTAGCCGTCGGTATAATCGCAGAAAACGGTAAGGTTACGGCCTTTTGCCATAGTAACCGCAAGCGATATGGTAACTGGCGATACGTAGGTCGAAGTATAAGAATCAATCTTGTCGTAAATCTGGTAAATCAACGCGTCCATGGTGAAACTGTCGCCGAAAACCGCTTTAAGTGCGGAAATCATATCTGCGGAAACTTTTGCTTCGCCGTTTATGTAATTTTCATAATTGCCTTTTGCCGCCGCAAAAAACGTGCCGTCGATTAAGTATGCGCTCAATTCTCCGTTAGCCTTTCTATTAGCCGCGAAAGCGATAAGAGCAGCGTCTTCTTCGTCAAGTTCTAATTTTTCGATAAGTTTTGCAACAACTTCGTCGGAAGCGGAAGTAGAAAAATCAGCCTTTGCTTTGAGCATAAGTTTAATGTCTGAAGTGGGGTCGCCTTCTTCGGGTACGTCACGGAACGAATTAAGAGCGGCGTTTACGTTCACGTTGCCTTTGATTTTGAACCCGCCGATGTCAAGGTCTGCGTTAATAGCGGCGTCAAGACTTAAATTAAGCGACGTTTTGGTTCCGTCTTTTTTCGTAACGAGTTGGCCATAGTCTACTTTTTCTGCAAGAGTCGTCACGTTTTCGTCGGTTGCTTCTTTGTAATTGCCGTCGTACATAGACGCACCGCAACCCGCAAAGCAGATGGCGGAGATACTCATAATAACGGCAAATGCCAGTACAAGTAACTTTTTCATTTTCTTTCTCCTTTTTCTCCGAATCATTTATCGGATATTTATATTTTTATTATAAATAAGCCTTTAAAGTTTGTCAATGTTTTTTAAAAAAATTTAAATGTTATCTTATCTTTTTGCCGA
>JAEYEN010000054.1 GCA_023403375.1 Bacillota bacterium | reverse complement strand
GGGTTAAGCGAAGTAAAATACGGTGAAATTTTGGAGTTCGACGGCGGAGAAAAGGGGCTTGCGCTCGATTTAACCGCTACGGAAACGGGGTGTATACTCTTTGACGGCGATAAAGTGTTCGCCGGCGAAAAGGTGTACAAAACGGGTAAAACGGCGGGAGTTCCCGTGTCGGAAGAAATTCTCGGCAGAGTGGTAAATTCTCTCGGAGAACCCGTGGACGGCAAAGGCGCGTATTTTGCGGATACGTATATGCCCATAGAAAGTTCCGCGCCGAGCATTATAGACAGAAGTCCCGTAGACGAACCGCTTAAAACAGGTATTTTAACTATCGACGCAATGTTCCCCATCGGCAAAGGACAACGTGAACTTATTATAGGCGACCGACAGACGGGTAAAACTTCTATTGCGACCGATACCATATTAAATCAGAAAGGTAAAGGCGTTATCTGCGTGTATTGCGCTATTGGGCAAAAGGCGAGCACGGTAAAACGAATTATAAAAGCGCTGGAAGAACACGGCGCAATGGATTATACCGCGGTGGTGTTTTCATCCGCTTCGGATTCCGCGCCGCTTCAATACGTAGCACCGTTTTCCGCCTGCGCTATTGCGGAATACTTTATGCAACGTGGGAAAGACGCGCTTGTAATTTACGACGATTTGAGTAAGCACGCAGTGGCTTACAGAACGCTGTCGCTTTTGCTTGGCAGAAGCCCCGGGCGTGAAGCATACCCCGGCGATATATTTTATTTACATTCGAGATTGCTGGAACGTTCGGCAAAACTCAGCGATGAAAAGGGCGGCGGAAGTATGACGGCTCTGCCTATCGTCGAAACGCTTGGCGGCGACATATCGGCATATATACCCACCAACGTTATATCTATAACCGACGGACAGTTGTTTCTGGAAAGCGAACTGTTTTTGTCGGGGCAAAGACCTGCCGTAAACGTGGGACTTTCCGTATCGAGAGTGGGCGGAAACGCGCAGACGAGCGCTATGAAAAAAGCGGTCGGCGCACTTAGGCTCAGTCTTGCGCAATACCGTGAAATGAAAACGTTCGCGCAGTTTTCGGGCGACCTTGACGATTCGATAAAAGAGCAGTTTGCCTACGGCAAGGCGCTTACCGCAATGCTTAATCAACCGTTAGACAATCCTTACGACGAATGGGAAGAAGTAGTTATTTTAGCGGCGTCTATCGCGAAAGTTACAATAGATATGGACGCCGAAACTATACGCCCGTTTTTTGCGGAGTTCTTAAAGTATTTTGCAGAGAACCATTTGGACGTTAAGGCTAATATAGAAAACGGCAAAACGCTTTCGGACGACGATGAAAAGGTAATAATTACGGAAGCGACTAAATTCAAACAAAGTTTTATAGAAAGGCTATAAAGTTATATAGAAAGATTATAAAGAAAGCGTTATAAAAAGCAGTAAAAAAGAAGTTTAACAGAGTTTTATAGCGTTTTTCAGTTAGAGAGTCATAATGTCTGAAATTTCCGAAGTTAAAAACAGAATAAAAGCCGTTTCGGAAACGCAAAAAATAACCAACGCGTTATATCTTATCTCGTCGGCGAAAGTTAAAAAGGCGAGAGAAGAGTTAGAAAAAACCGCGCCCTATTTTTGGGGAATAAGAAAGGAAATAAAATCTATTTTCAAGACGGTGGACCATATCGAGAGCAAGTATTTTTATCCCGAAAACGACCATCTTAAAAACGCGGTGTACGGATATCTGGTTATAACTGCCGATAAAGGTATGGCGGGCGCATATAACCATAACGTTATTAGGCGCGCCGAAAACGAACTTAATAAACACGAAAACTCCAAATTGTTCGTGGTGGGCGACCTTGGCAGAGAATACCTCGCTTCAAAAGGATATAACGTCGATAAAAATTTTACGTATCAGGCGCTTAAACCCACGCTCGGCGTGGCAAGAAAGATTGCGGGTATCCTGCTTGACGGGTTTATAAACGGAGATTTTTCCAAATTATTCGTATTATATACCGATATGGCGGACGGCGGAATCGTTATCAAGTCCACCAGAATTCTGCCCTTTCACACGGCGGAATTCATTGCGGAAAAAGATAAAGTTAAAGAAGAATTCGAGTTTGTGCCGTCCTGCGAAGTGGTGCTCGACAACCTTGTGCCGAGTTACGTCTGCGGTTACGTTTACAGTTCGCTCGTAGACAGTTATTGCGTGGAACAGAACGCAAGGCTTGCGGCGATGAAAGCGGCAAGCGACAATGCCGGCGAAATTCTGACGCAATTAACGCGCGATTATAACCACGCAAGACAAAGCGAAATTACAACCGAAATATCGGAAATATCTTCGGGCGCAAAATTTATTCGGAGTAAAAAAAATGACAGGTAAAATATCAAAAATAAACGGTTCGGTTATAGAAGTAACTTTCGACGGCGGAACTTTGCCTAAAATCAACGCCGCGCTGAAAACGGAAAGCGACGGAAAAGTTAAATACGCCGAAGTATCGGCGCACGTAAACAAAACTACCGTTAAAGCGATAATGCTTTCCGAAAGCGAAGGGCTTTTCGTCGGGCAGGACGTCAGCGTACTCACTGACGGTATCTCGGTACCCGTAGGCACAGAAGTGCTTGGCAGAATGTTCAACGTTTTCGGCGACGTTATTGACGGCGGCGAACCGTTACCCGATTCCGTTATGCGCAAAAGCATACACCGTAAACCGCCCGATTTCGTTTCGCAATCGCCTTCGGCGGAGATTCTCGAAACGGGTATAAAAGTCATAGACCTGTTGGCGCCTTACGCAAAGGGCGGAAAAATAGGGTTGTTCGGCGGCGCAGGCGTAGGCAAAACGGTGCTTATTCAGGAACTGATACACAACGTGGCGATGGTTCACGGCGGATATTCCGTGTTCGCAGGCGTGGGCGAACGGTCGAGAGAAGGTAACGAACTTTTCGGCGAGATGAAAGAGAGCGGCGTGTTCGATAAAACCGCACTCGTTTTCGGGCAGATGAACGAAGCACCCGGCGTTAGAATGAGAGTGGCTTTTTCGGGGCTCACGATGGCGGAATATTTCAGGGATAAAGAACATAAAGACGTGTTGTTTTTTATAGATAACATTTTCAGATACGTTCAGGCAGGCAGCGAAGTATCCGCTTTGCTTGGAAGAATGCCTTCCGCAGTAGGTTATCAACCCACGCTGGCGGAAGAAATGGGCAGGCTTGAAGAGCGTATAACCTCTACGGAAAGCGGCTCCATAACATCCGTGCAGGCGGTTTACGTTCCTGCCGACGATTTGACCGACCCCGCCCCCGCAACCACATTTTCGCATTTGGACGCGACTACGGTTTTATCGAGAAAAATTGCGGAACAGGGCATATATCCCGCAGTGGACCCGTTGGAATCCGCTTCCAGAAACCTTGAAGAAAACGTGGTCGGCAAAAGGCACTACACCGTTGCCACGCGCGTTAAAGAGATTTTGGAAAAATATAAAGAACTGCAAGATATAATCGCCATTTTGGGAATGGAAGAATTATCCGAAGAAGATAAAAAGAAAGTATACCGCGCAAGAAAAATTCAAAAATTTTTGGCGCAACCGACGCACGTTGCGGAAAGATTTACGGGACTTAAAGGGGTGTACGTTAAGTTAGAAGATACGATAGAAGGTTTTGAAAAAATAGTGAACGGCGAAGTGGACGACTTGCCCGAAAACGCTTTTTATAACGTCGGAACGATTGCCGACGTTTACGCGAAAGCGGAAAAAATCAGAAACGGAGAAATATAATGAGCGATTTTCCATTAAAACTTCTTGCCGCCGATAAAGTTTTTTACGACGGGGTTTGTTCTTCTCTGGTCGTTCCGTCGACAGACGGGCAATACGGAATTCTGGCAAAACACTCTAACGCAGTTATAGCGCTTGTTCCGGGGTTTGCGGAACTTAAAGCGAACGGCGAAAAAATCGTGGCGTTCGTTTCTTCGGGGATAGTAAAGATAGAAAACGGAAACGTTTTAATGCTTGTGGAATCCTGCGAAAACGCAAAAGACGTAAACGAAGCGTGGGCGAAAAACGCACTCAAAGAAGCCAAAGAAGAAATTGCAAGACAAGACAGCAGATTTAACGTTTTGTCGGCAGAAGTAAAAATCGCCAGAGCGCTGAACAGACTTAAAGCAAAAGAGCATATAAATTAGAATAGTTAAAACCGGTTTTATGCGGCAGAACGCGGGGTGTACCACCTTTTCCGCCGCGTAAAACAGAGATATAATCAATAAAAGACTTCGCAAAACTTCAAAAAACTCCGAGCAAACACACTTGGAGTTTTTTTGTTTTATTTATATTAAATTTAACTTTTTTATGAATTATATGAATATTGTGCAAAAATATCTTAATAAACCGATACGAGAACGGCAGTCAGAATCCGTTTAATAATCTGTCAGCCCCAAAAGATAGTCGGCGGAAACTTCAAATATAGTGCTATATTTTTTAACGTGTCAAGCGACGGCTCGCCCGTACCGTATTCGTATCTCGCATAAGATTGCTGCTTTATATTAAGTTTTTCCGCAACCCATTGCTGCGTATATCCTTTTTCTAAACGCAGTTCTTTTAGCCGAGAAGCAAAAATTTCCATATTTTTCTCCCTTTCTGTTGACAGAATACAGCAAAACGCTGTAAAAAGGAGTTTTTATGAGTAGGAAAGGAAAAGAGGTTATTTTACTTTCTATAAGCGCTTTTATGGCGAATGCCAGAAACAAAACCACAAAAGTTAAAATTGCTGTAATAATTATTACGCTAATTGCAAGCGTAATATATATGGTAGAAGGGTTGGCTTTTTCGCCCATTGCGGAAGAAGCGCATCAGTGAAAATACTTTTTTAGTTTTTTTTATAAACTTCATCAAACAATATTTAAAATTTTTACAAAGAAAAAACCACGCGGGGTATTTATACCGCGTGGTTTTTGTTATGGTGGAGGCGTAGGGACTCGAACCCTAGACCTCTCGCATGTGAAGCGAGCGCTCTAACCGACTGAGCTACGTCTCCGTGCACAAAACACTATATCACAACTTTTTTGAAAATGCAATAATTATATACAGGTTTGGTGCTTTTTTTTGAGAAAGTCCGATGAAAAAAGTGCATTAAACTTGCAAAATACACTCATAATAAAAATATATTATGAAAATATCAAAAGTAAAACGGATATCCGTAATCTGCCTGTCTATGATAGCGGTTGTTTTAATTCAACTATTATTCAGTCTTTCTTTAAGCGGGGGGATAAGCGTACAGGCGTCAATGCCGTTTTACGGTCTGAATTCTCAGGAATTGGTTTTGCGGTCTCGATTCAGTACGGTATACACAAAATCTATCAGCGAGCGCAAGTCCAACATAAAACTTGCCGCGTCCTCGTTTAACGGTTATTTTTTAGACGTCGGGGCGGAGTTTTCGTTCAACAGGGTAGTGGGGCGGCGAACGACAAGTCGCGGATATAAAAATGCAAAGATAATCGTTCAGGGTAAGTTTGTGGACGGTGTGGGCGGCGGCGTGTGTCAGGTTTCAACAACGCTGTATAATGCGGTTTTGTCTGCCGGATTAAGGGTTACCGAGTTTCACGCGCACTCTTTGCCTGTAAGTTACGTGCCGCCTTCTTTCGACGCAATGGTAAATAGCGGCAGTGCGGACTTACGCTTTGTAAACGATACTTCTGGGCCGATAATAATATATACAAAGGCAGACGGCGACAGACTTACGGTGTCAATCTGGGGAGAACCGCTTACCGAAGAGATACGGCGTGAAAGCGTTATTATCGGTAAAATTTCCGCACCGGCGGAAGAACGTATAAAAGACGTCAACGGCGAGTACCCCGATCTATTTTTTGGGGAAAGCAAAGTTATTTCGTACAGTAAAGACGGAATAAAAAGCGAAGGGTTTTTAATTAAATTTTTAGACGGCAGGGCGGTGAGTAAAGTTAAAATCAGGTCCGATAATTATAACAGTCAGAAAGGACTGATTATAGAAGGAACCGCCGTTCGCCCGACCGATTATGGCGAAGAAGAAGTCGAACAGTCTTTTCCGTTCTGCGACGAAAACGTTTACGAACTGTAAATTTTGCCTTTCGACGTTTGTTTTTTAAATTTATTCGGCTAAAAATGTCAAAAAAACTTTGACAAAAACATATTTATATGATAACATAACATACGCACTTATATTTTAGGTGCGTATTTTAATATCGGCGTCAGACGGAGAAGTACCCAAGAGGTTCAAGGGGCTCCCCTGCTAAGGGAGTAGCATGTGAATAGCGTGGCGCGGGTTCAAATCCCGCCTTCTCCGCCATTAGGGAATAATACGAACCCTGACGATAAGTTAGAGTTCGTATTATTCTTTTCTAACGAATATTTCGGCATAAAAGTCGATTTGGACGGCAAAAAGAAGAATCAGCCGGGCGTTTAATCGCTCGGCTTTTTATATGCTCAGAAACAGATGTTTGCTATGAAAGGCCGTATATCAGGTGGACTTTTTTCAGAAAACGTGCCAATAAAAACTCTCCGGTTTTTCGCCCTTGGTCATGCCTTTATATCCGTAGGCGTTAAGAAGTTCTATATTTTGCGGCAAAACCTTTCTTGACGCCGACATCCCTTTTTCGTTCAGCGCCGCTATGATTTCGTCCGTGTGCATATGGCGATCTTCGTCGGTATGTTTGCAGAGAACATCACACAACGCAAGAAGTTTGATTTTTTGTGTATCGTTTCTCATGTTTCTTCCCGATTTTAGAATTAGAGCCGTCCGCATTTGACTACGAACGGCTCGTTGTTATTATTTCATTTTATTTCTTCTTGGTAAATAGTGCTTTGATTACTGTGATTAAATCTGCGAACGTCTTTTTCTTGACAGCAAACCAGAAGATTGCAAATCCGCCGATTTCTGCCGCAAGCAGCGTTCCGATTACGATACCTGCAATCTGTCCGCCCGAAAGTCCGTCCTTTTTAGCAGGTGGGGTGATTTCGCCACCGCTCGAAGGCATATCTTCATATACAGCCGTAAGGGTTAATTCTCCCTCTGCCTTGAAGGTATATTCCTTTTTGGTGCTGACTATTTCTCCGCTTTCGTCCTGCCAGCCTTTGAATACTTTGCCTTCTGCCGGATCGTTGGCGGTAACGGTTATGCTTTCGCCTTTTTTAACAACTCCTGCGCCTGTTCCACCGTTGACTTTGATTTCAACCGACGGAGCATCGCCTACATCTCTGAAATGCGCTTTGATTTCAATCTCTCTTGCAGGCATTACAAAGGTTGTTTTAGAACTTGTCGCGCTTGCAAACTCAATGGTTACGCCCGCCGTTTCGCAAGTCCATTTGTCAAATACTTTGCCTGTCGGAGCAGGGTTTGCGGTTATGGTTATGGTTTCACCGGCTTTTGCAGGGGAGATGTCTTTCGTGCCGTCCACAACGTATATTTCATACTTTATAACAGACAAATAGGTGGCCTTAAAAGTCACGTTACCGGCAGGCATATTGAAAGTGATTTCCGTTTTGGTTAGATCCATACCCGTCGTGTCAAGTCCCGTAATTTCCCACTTGTCGAATACTTTTCCCGTAGGGGAGGGGTTTGCCGTAACCTTAATAATGTCGCCATAATGCGCATGTTCAACCGTGTCTTCGCCTTTTTTCGCCACACAATCGGTAACCGAAATATTGTAGGTCGCTTTTGCATAATTGTAATAGTACGTTACTGTTTGACCACTACCGCTTACAATTTGATTTAGACCTTCAACTCTGCTAAGTGTATGACCATAAAGCGACGGAGCAGCCGTCCAATTAAGGTAGCTTCCCACGGCAAGAGGTATTACGGTTTTTGGAGCATTAGGAATTTCGCTACCGTCCTCGAATTTATATTTAATATTAACGTTTGCGTATGGCTGGGTTTCGGTGTTGTCGTGTGCAAGCACATTCCCGTTTTCGTCAGTTACTTCAAAGGCAACCGTGTCGCCGTTATTTAGTACTGCGTCAGATGGAATTTGGTAAATCAACTCGCAATTCTCCAATCCCGAATTCAAATCACTACCATTATATTCCAAAGCGCCCTTTGGCCAAAACTTGCTCTTTTCACTCCAAACCGGAATAGTAAACGTCTGTGTAGCTTCTAGCCTTTGACCGCTGGTCGTAGTTGCAACGCTTCCATCGGCATGCTTTATCCACAATCTCATAGTAACATAACGTTCCGTAGTGTCTGAAAGATTTTGGACAATTGTGCGGAGCTGAATTTTTTCTCCTGCCATGCCGGTATTGAATTTGTTTTTATCTCTGCCGCTAAGCAAGACTCCATTACGATAATTTGCAAAATTGTAATATCCATTGTAATTCGTTTCCACAAAGTCTGACGGCTTAGAATACTGACCGGTATATTTCTTGACTTCGGGGTCGGCAACATAGAGACTCTTGCCGTCTACGAGCTGCGACAACCTCTTGTAGCCTTGCAATTTACACACTTCACAAAACTGATAGTTGGTGTCGCGCATAAGGCATTCCCAGCTGGAATTGTAAGTAGTATTGGAAGGAGCCGTATGGCAAGTAAAAGTTTTTCTAAATCCTAGTAATTTTTTCCACTTTACTTGTTCCGGATTGTGAGTGTATGCAACGTTTAGCGAAGTATTATCCGTTGTAGGTGCGGCACTAGTCATATATTCATCACCAAGCCCTAGCAATCCGTGTCCAAACTCATGTGCGAAAGTCTGTGGTGCACGATAGCTATCCGCCGGAGTAATAAAGTAATGAAAACCATATTTCAAATTGTTGTATGCATCGCCAAAGTTTTGGCTAGTGTTGACTAGCAAAGCAAATTGGTTGATATAACTATGTACATAATCAAATTGGCGGTACACTTTTTCATCGTCCCAATAAGAGGTGTCCGGATCTGTTTTGTTGGGGATATGAGCATCGTGAATTTGTTCAATGAAAGCAGGTCCTATACAGCGTTCGAAAATATGGTTTTTCCAAGGATTATTGTTCAATGATCCTGATATAGACGAAGAGTTGTTCGACCCTACAACCACATCGAAAAAAGTACTGCCACTTCCTCCAAAGCTCGACTCTGACGCCGTGCAAAGAGCATAGACGTTGAAGCGGTCGGCATAGCTACGGTATGGTTCGTACTGCATTGCGCCCTCCCATACCTTTTTGACGTCATTGATAAATTTTTGTTGCTGACTCTTGGTGTAGCCCTCGCCACAAATAAGCATTACTATATTCTCTGTATCGCTTCTTGTCTTTTGGATAGTATAGACAGGGATAGTCGGTGTGGCATATTTGCCGTCGCTAGAATAACTTGGACCAAGTGTAAGTCTTAGTTGTTGATCGAGGCTTATGTCCCACTCTTGATTTGGATCTTCATCCGGCTCGGCTACGGTATAGTCATCTTCGATTTTGTCAGGTGCAGAGCCCAGATAAGGATTGCTCGCACTACCATTGCCGGAGGTTATTACATAATAATCTGAGTCTAGATAAAATGCAGGTCTTACTCCAATATAAGCCGTCGTTGGGAACTCTTCTCCAACAGAACCATTGTTGTGCACATAGCGCATTAGATGGTTGCAAGTAGAAAGAGGTGTCCTAAGCCAATATGGCCAAGCCGCTCCTTGCTCGTTTCTGCCTATATAATAACTGTCGAAATTTTTCCATACTGTATTGACTTGTTGGACATCCAGCAGAAAAACCTTTTCGGTCGAGTTTTCGCCGTATGCGTTGTTGAAGTTGCCGGCAACGTTCTCGATCTCATGATTCAATTCCAAATCAGAGCGACCATCGCCATCGTAAAATCCCATCCTGTATTCAGGGTGAGATACTAAAGAGCGTTGGGTCACATTCTTCATTGCGGCAATCTCGGCTTTGGAAAAGCCATTCAAAAAACCTGCCTTTTGGTCATAAGCATTTCCTTTTACATAACCGGCCCTTGGCGGGTTGCCACACAACCACTTCACGTCGCCGGCCACGGCCGTAGAATTAAGCCAAGAACGCATATTGCTGTCTTTCCAATAGTTGGAGCCATATGTGTCACGATTATAGTTGCGGCTGTGCGATTTAGAGCGGTAGTTGTCGTTGGTCATAGCGTCGTAAGGAAGTGTGTCGATTATATTGTCGGCAAGCATAAGCAAGCCTTTTTCGTCCACGCTTACGCATCTCCAAACTATATCTTTGCCATTATATTTGCCAAGGCTTATATAATTTCCTAACTCTACTTGCGTCGTCGTTCTTGCTCCTTTTTCCGTCTTGATGTCTTGAGCGTTCACGACCATTTTATATTTTGCATTATCGGCGTTTATATGGGTTTTCATTGCTTCGCCACCAAAAATAGCAAGAATGAACATCATAGCAATTATTAAAGCAATACTTGTTTTTTTAAAATATTTTTTCATTATGTTTCACCTCCTTCTGATTTTTTCGTTTATAAGATTTGAAAGATAGGCTTTTCATCGGCTAAAACCTAAACTAATTTAATGTTGTGATTCCGTTACTCAAAAAGCAAAAATCGCACCGCCCCATAGGTTATTACCTATGCAGCAGTGCGTTAAAGTCTTATTATATTCGCCCAAAGGGCAGACTTACGTCTTGCTTGCTTGCTAATGATTGTCCCGTATTTTTCATGCCTTGTCAACTCCTTTTGCCTGTATTTCGCATTTTTTGCAGGTTATTCGGCGTTAATAGTTCCGCACACCTAAATATGATACGTTTTGTCTTTTATATATTAGCATATTTTTAGCAAAAAATCAAGCCTGTTTGCCACACCTTCGCATAAAACAACAAAAAAACACTTGCTGTTGTTTAAGAAAAAAACCAAAGAATAAAGAGATGATTTTTATATGTTTCACATAGCATAGCGTGTTAATGCTTGAAAAATAAAGATTTTTGTGATATAATATACTTGATAGTATCCTATAGAGATACCGAAACATCAAAAAACTATTTTAAAAAGAGGCAGTACAAGAACAAAAACCAACACAGCAAAAAATAAAACTCTCGACGGGAGGTAACCGCCTATGAAACACAATAAGATTACAAACGCAGAGAAACGACTTTTCCCTTGCGTTTTTTTATTGCTGTTTAACTAATATAACGATATAAACGGAAATGCTTTTACTTATAAACCGTTTAAAAAATTTAAAAAACAGGAGGTTTTACAACTATGAAAAAATTGTTTTTATGTTTATTATCGCTCGTATGCGCGGCATGCTTGTTTACTGCCTGTAACAAGGATACTAAATACAAAATAACCTTTCAGGACTTGTCCGTACTGCCCGAAGGCGTAGAGAGTATCAAAAACGGACAAGGAACTATGGCCAGCGGAAGCGGAAACGACGAAACCATCTATTTTACTTCGGGTAAAGGCGGTTCGTTTTTCGTAACAGTCACGTTCAAAGAAGGCTACGATAAAGGCGACTTTAAGATATTTGCCAACGGAAAGGAAGCGTCGATTATAAACGACAACGAAAAAATCGTCGATTACGAAGTGTATCCGACTTCCGACGTCCACATTACTTTTACGGGTAAGCCCACATTGAAAAGTTACAACGTAACGGCGATCGGCGGCGACAACGATCGTGGGCAAAATTTGGAAGAGTTTTCGTATGAGTTGAAGTACGTATTAGGAACGGAAGAATCGACGCCGATTAAGGTCTCTTTGCTTGCGGAACTGAAAGACAAAATCAATTCAGACGTAAAAAAAGTAAAACACGGCACGAATATCGTCATAACGGCTACACACACGGGAGAAATCGCTTTTCCGGACGACACTATGGTTACTGTTCATTATTCTGGGGTTGGTCAGATTATTGAATACAAGACTAAAATCGTCGGCGATACTCAGGTAAAGACTTGGGAGATTGCAGTTTTGTCGGACGTGGAAATAGATCTGGATCTCAGCATGACGTCCCAAAATTTCTCACGTAGCATATACACCTACGAAAAACTTTTGGATAGTGGCGTATACGACGGCGATTTCAACGAGATAGAAACGCTGCAAGCGCTTTACGATACGAATGGCAAAATTTACGCGCCGCTTCGCGATAACGCCACGATACTTCATCTTGCCGAAAAGTACAAAAAACTTACTATAAACGGCAAAACCGCAGACGGCAAATTTTTCTATAACGAAACGGATAAACGTTGGTACGTTGAACTCGATAAACCCTCAGCCTACCAAAACGAAAGGGCGGACGGTTATGACGTTGATTTTGCCGAAGGAGTAGAAAATTATATGCGCGGCGACTCCGCTTTAACCTGCGACGACATCGAGTTTAAATCGCAGATTATGGACTGGGGCGAAAATTATTCCTCTCTGCACGCCGAAGCATACGGCTATTACCGACTTAAAAACAACGAATTTTCGCTTGGGTTATGCTTTGCAAGCACCGTAAACGATATTAAGGTGATCGTCAACGGAACGAAAGAATTTGTTTTTCGCAATATACAAACGCTGAACAAAGAAATGCAAGAATTTGCAACGATTTATCGCTACGACGGAAACGATACGGAATACGGAAGTTCCTCGATCGTCAACGGCAAACACGAAACGCACAAAATTGCGTTCGATCCGTCAACGTTCGGGAAAATAACGAGCGTTGAAATCGTGCTTGCAAGCGGAGAGTAAAATTATCTCGTTTTTGCTTATGATACTTGCCGAAGAAGGGTATTTAATAAAACAGATATGGCGTAAAAAGTTAAACACTAATAACCAGAAAAGTAAAAGGAAGTCTGACTTGTATCAGACTTCCTTGTTGTTTCGGGCAAAATTATTTTAAAATAAACTTAAATTATCAATTAAATTTTATTAGAAGGCACCACCGCTTTCCCGCCAAAAAAAGGACGGGCAATGGTTTGCTCGTCCTTTTGGTTTGTTTTAGAAATGATTTCAAGTTTTTTAAAATATAAAATAATTATCGTAAAAATATTTTTATAAATCCCCGTTAATGAGTGCGTCTAACTCAATATGCAGAACTTCGCCAAGTTTTCTTAACATATCAATACTTGGTTCTGTTCTTCCTTGTTCCCAGTTGGCGTAACAACTTTCAACTACACCGAGTTGTTCGGCAACTTTTTTCTGGGTCATTTTACATTCTTTTCTTGCATTTTTTAGGTTGCAACAAAATTTTTTATCCATATTCTTATTGTATATAATGCTAGACAAAATGTCTTGACGCTAGACAATTTATCTAGTATACTGTAATTATTAACGAGGTGAAGTTTATGAAAAAGAGATTTTTTTTAATTACAATACTTATTTTATGTTTATGTTCTTTTGCGCTTGTTTTTTGCGCGTGCGATAATAAAGAAGGGATTACGTTTTTACCGTACGAAATAGATAAAACAGGTTACATAAACAGATTTTATGCAAATGAAAGTAACAGCATAAACGTAGAAATACCTTCAACATATAGCATTGACGAAAACGGCAAAATTATTAAAGGTACGGCATATCAAGTTACCGCTATAGGTGATTTTTGCTTTGCTAATAATAATTTGATTGAAACGGTAAAAATTCCCGAAACAATTATTCAAATAGATGATTGCGCATTTTTTAATTGCGCTAATATAACAACCGTAAACATTTCAAGTAACATAATAAAGATAGGAGACGGAGCGTTTGAAGCTTGTTCGCAATTAACAAAAATTACCAGAAACGGAGATGTCGGTATTATACTTAGTGAAAATGATTATTTATATACATTTGATATACCGTTTTCAATTGTGGACATAGAAGATAATGCGTTTTCAGATTGGAAAAAACTAAATAGTATCACTATCGCCAACAATGTGGAATACGTTGGAAATAACGTGTTTGCTAACGATGAAAATCTCACAAGGGTCAATAT
>JAEYEN010000037.1 GCA_023403375.1 Bacillota bacterium | reverse complement strand
CGCTTGTTTAGACGCAGGTAAAAAATATAAAATGAATTCCTGGGCATACGACGAAAACGGATGGCCCAGCGGTTTTGCGGGCGGAAAATTGCTTGAAGACCCCGAAAATCACGACAGGTATTTAACTTACAAAACGGGCGCGTTCGACAAAGACGCACTTGTTTCTTACGATTTAAGCAAAGATAAACTGATAAGAGTGCAAAACGGCGTTAAAGGGGTGGAATACCTTAACGTTTACGAACACTTATCCGTTTCTACCGCCGATATACTTAACGGCGAAGTTATGGACAAGTTTATTGCGCTCACTCACGAAGAATATAAAAAGCGTTGCGGCAAAAAGTTCAAGAAGTTGTTGAAAGGATTTTTTACCGACGAACCGCAATATTACAGATGGGCGCACCCTTACACCAAAGTACTTAAAACCTATTTCAAAGAAGTTTATAACGAAGATATTTTAGACGGATTAGGTCTTATGTTCGTCGAAAAACAGGGGTACAGGGCTTTCAGATATAAATACTGGACGGCTATGCAGACCTTAATGCTTGAAAACTTCGGCAAAAAGATTTACGACTGGTGCAACGAAAACGGCGTAAGCCTTACCGGGCATTATATAGAAGAAGGCGACCTTGAATGGCAGATTATGAACTGCGGCGGTATTATGCCTTTCTATCTGTACGAAAATATCCCAGGTATGGACAAACTCTGCCGTTTTGTAGACGCGGATATTATGCCGAAACAGGTATCTTCGGTTGCTCGTCAGTCAGGAAAGAAGCAGGCGCTTACAGAAACTTACGCTATGTGCGGTTGGGACGTAACGCCGCTTGAACTTAAACGTTTGGGCGACTGGCAATACGTTCACGGAATAAACCTTATGTGCGAACATCTTATGCCTTATTCGGAAGAAGGGCAGAGAAAGAGAGATTATCCAGCGCATTTTTCATGGGTTAACCCGTGGGTAAGAAAGGATATGAAAACCTTTAACGATTATTTCGCAAGGCTCGGCTACCTTACCGCAGAAAGCGAAGAACACGTTTCGGTTGCTATATTCAGCCCTGTAAGAAGTTTGTATTTCGATTATAAAAGAGAAAAAGTCGGCGCATTGCGCGGCACGCTTACTCAGCCGTATGTAGATTTGTGTCAGCAACTTTCGGCGATTAACGTAAACTACCACATAATCGATGAAACGGTTATGGAAAGACTTAACGCAAAAGCCACCGGCAAAAAACTTACCGTAGGGCAGTGTTCTTACGATTACGTTATTTTCCCCAACACTATAACTTTGGGCAAATATTCCGCCCAATTGTTTGAAAACTATTATAAATTCGGCGGAAAAATGCTCTTTAACGGCGAAATGCCCACCTATATTGAGGGCGAAGAACATAAATATTCGTTTAAATCTAACTGCACGTTGGACGAGATTGCAAAGAGTCAGCCGTACTTCGTTGATAAGAAAGACACCAGCATAAATTCCGCTTATTACACGTTTAAGGGTAAAGACTTTATATACGCCGCAAATATAGGCGATAAAACTTACACGGTAACTTACGGCGGTAACTTCAAGAGTTTTATTAAAGTGGACTTAGAAAAACTTACCGAAGAAAAAGTTCCCGCAACCGTTACGTTGGAAGCGGGCGAGTCCGCAATACTCTTTTTCAGCGACGATATAGTAGAAGAAAAACCCGCCGCAAAAGAATTTACTTTAAGCGGAGAGTTTGAAAATATAAGAGATAGCGGCAACTACTTAACGCTCGATAAAATCGAATATTCTACCGACGGCGAAAAATATTCCAAACCCCTTTCATATATGGGTATTTTCAACGAAATGCTGGATAGACGTTATGACGGTGACCTTTACTTAAAATATAAATTTACCGTTAAAGATTTGCCCGAACATATCTCTTTCTTAACGGAAGATATGAACAATATCTGGTGCAAAGTAAACGGCAAAGAAGTAATATTCGACGGGGTTTCCGACTTTGAAAAGAAAATCCGCAAAGCGGACATCACTTCCTGTGTTGTAGAAGGCGAAAACGAAGCGATACTTAAAATCCATTTCTTTGAAAAAGAAGACGTGTATTTTGCGTTGTTCGGCGAAAACGTAACCGAAAGTCTTAAAAACTGTCTGGCATACGATACGACCATCGAACCCTGTTATCTTTTCGGCGAATTCGGGGTATACTCCGAGAAAGGATTAAAAGCGGGTAAAGAGAAAAACGTTCTGCTCGGCGACGACTTCTATATCGGCAAAAAACAGAAAATCGTTACCGAAACGGTCGAAAGCGGCTATCCGTTCTTTGCAGGGTCTATTACTTTGGGTAAAGAATTCAATTACGACGGCGGCGCCACGGTTCTGAGATTAAACGGCAGATATCATCTTTCCGAAATTAAAGTAAACGGCAAAAAAGTCGCAAAAGGTTATTTCGATAGTAAGGTAGACTTAAAAGACTACCTTGTAAAGGGCAAAAACGTTGCGGAAATCACGCTGTATTCTTCTAATCGTAACCTTATGGGTCCGCACCATATGAAAGACGCAGAAGAACCTATTGCGGTTGCGCCCGATTCGTTCGAACTTCTTAACACGTGGAAGAACGGTAAGAGCGATAAAGAACGCGATAATTATTCTTTCGTAAAATTCGGTTTGTTTGACTGAAAAATCAAAAGATAAAAACTTTCTAAGGGCAGGAAAATTACCTGCCCTTATTGTTAAATTTTATTGTAAAACGGGGTAACCGTATCAATCCGGGAAAACTATCAGTAATCGTCAGACCCCGTCTATTGCCGCATAAAAGGCATATAATGCGCTTTTAATCGAACAAAAATGTAAAAACAAAAGTCAAGCAAAACGCAAAAACAAAAGTCGAGCGGACGGGCAGATAAAATTCCGACGGATTAAAAAATAAAAAAAGGAGCGGCTATGGGGCGACTATGGAAAACAGAATATATTGTTGTATAGACTTAAAAAGTTTTTTTGCGTCCGTAGAATGCGTGGAAAGAAATTTCGACCCGTTCAAGACAAACCTTGTAGTAGCCGACCCCGACAGAAGCAAGGGAACGATATGCCTTGCGATAAGCCCCGCAATGAAAGCGCTGGGGATAAAAAACCGTTGCAGAATTTACGAAATTCCTAAAAGCGTGGAATACGTTATCGCAAAGCCCAGAATGAAACTGTATATGCAAAAATCCGCCGAGATTTATTCGATATATTTAAGGTATATCAGCCCCGACGACATACACGTTTATTCGATTGACGAATGTTTTATAGAACTTACGGATTATATAAAGATTTATAATAAGACGGCGAAAGGCATAGCCAAAATGCTTATAGACGCGGTGTTTGAACAAACGGGGATAAGAGCCACCGTCGGCATAGGCACAAACTTGTTTTTAACCAAGGTAGCGCTCGATATAACGGCAAAACACGCCGCGGATTTTATGGGGTTTTTGGACGAAGAAGAGTTCAAAAAACAAATATGGCACCACAGACCTATGACCGATATATGGGGAATAGGCAGGGGTATTCAGAACAGACTGAACAGGCTTGGCATATACGATTTGTACGATTTATCGGTTGCGGACGAAAAGATTTTATATAAAGAATTCGGGGTAAACGCGGAAATTTTAATAGACCATTCTAAGGGTATAGAACCCTGCACCATGGCGGATATAAAAAACTATAAGTCTAACAGCCGCTCGCTGTCAAACAGCCAGATACTTTTTTCCGACTATTCGGTGGAAGACGCATATACCGTGCTTAAAGAAATGGTAGACGCGCTTTGTCTTGAACTTGTCGAGAAAGAACTTGTTACCGATTGTATTTTTCTCGCAATCGGATATGCGGACGGCGCAATACCGTCTACCGGCGGAAACGTTACCATAAAAGAATATACTTCGTCTTTTTCTAAACTGATGGAGTGTTTCAAGAACTTTTATTTTAAAACGGTAAGAAAAAATTGCGGCATAAGAAAGATTACCATAGGTTTTGATAATCTGCTTGACGAAAAGTACAAAACGTATACGCTTTTTACCGATTTGGACGAAGAGAAAAAAGAACAAAGTCTGCAAAAAACCGTGCTGGAAATAAAGGATAAGTTCGGAAAAAACGCCATATTAAAAGGCAATAGTTTCCGTAGCGGCGCAACCGCCAGAGAGCGCAATAGAATGATAGGAGGGCATAACAGTGGAGAAAATGAGTAGGGAAATGCGCGCCAAACAGTTTATGCCGTTCAAAGCGCTTCAAGGCTACTATGACGAGATAAAAGCCAAAGAAAAAATAAAATGCGAAAAGAAAGAACTCTCGGAAGAGCGAGAAGCCTTTCTTTCCGCAACTGTTTCGGAACTGAAAAAAGGGGATGCCGTTAAAGCCGAATATTACGATAAAGACGGATACGTTTTTCTGACGGGAGTTGTAACCGCAGTGGACACGGTGTTCAAAACCATAACAATCGTTAAAAAAGTTATAAATTTTTCAGACGTTTACGATTTGGTAATTCTTGAAAAAACAGGTAACTAAACAATCTGAAAAATAGAATAAAACAGGCTGAAAAATAGAATAAAACCGAAAAACGGCGTTTTATAATTTAGTTTTTACAAAAAAGTTCTGTAAAAATCAATCGGTTTAGTTGCCGCCCCGATATTTTTTCGGCGTTGTGTTTTTGAATTCCTTAAAAGTTTTTACAAAGTAACTCGAATCGTTAAAGCCGCAGTCGTATGCAATCTGCGTAACGGGTTTGTCGGTAGCGGTCAACATTCTGCACGCTTTTTCTATTCTGTACGCTCTTAGATAATCGACGGGCGTTTTTCCCGTCATACTCTTAAAAAAGGAACAGAAGTATTTTGTAGAAAGACCCGTTATATTCGCCATATCGTTTAAGGATATTTCGGACGCGTAGTTCTTTCTGATAAACTCTAAAACCGCTTTAAGTTTAGAAACGTTGCGTTCGTCTTTTTCCGAAAAGTCGGCAACTTCATACGTGTAATAGCGTTTATTTATAATTGTGTAAAGAAGAATGTTGAAAAGACCGATAACCTTAAACTTAAAGCCTTCCGACTTGTTTTTAAGCGAAAGCGCAATGTCTTTTATAATCGCTAAAACTTCGTCGTCTTTTATCACGTCGTTTATAAACAAAGATTTATTCAACAGGTTATCTATAAACTCGCTGCAATAAAAATTATCAGGTTTTAAGAAAGCGGGGTTAAATACGATACAGTCGTAAAGACAGTTTTCGGGCGTTGCGCCGTGAATTGTTTCGCTGTTGACAAACGCAACGTCGTTTTCGGTCAAAGCGACGGTTTTTCGGTTAAGCGTCAATAAAAGCCGCCCGCTTTTAACGTAGATAATTTCAATCGCCGCGTGATAGTGGAAAGCCATTTCGTATCTCGGATGCGACTTGTCAAGTTCGTATAACTCGAAAGGGAAATCTTCCGTCCCGTGCTGTTTTGTTTCGTTGTAACTCATATAAAATCCGTTTTTGTAAAAATTTATGAAAATAATTATATTATTTACTATTATAATACAAGCAGACGGATAATTTCAAGTATATAATTTTAAATAGGTAAAAATTTTTAAGGAGATGTTATTTATGGCAGAATCCAGACTTATAGGCGATTATCCCGTTATAGGTATTCGTCCTACAATCGACGGCAGACGCGGAAAAATTAAAGTGAGAGAATCGCTTGAAGACCAGACGATGAATATGGCAAAAGCGGCTGCGAAACTTATTTCCGACAACGTGTATTATTCTAACGGAGAACACGTCAAGGTAATCATCGCGGATACCACTATCGGCAGAGTGGCGGAAGCTGCGGCTTGTGCGGACAAGTTCAAAAAAAATAACGTAGACATAACGCTTACCGTAACGCCTTGCTGGTGCTACGGCGCAGAAACAATGGATATGGACCCCATGACGATTAAAGCGGTTTGGGGCTTTAACGGAACGGAAAGACCGGGCGCGGTTTATCTTGCTTCCGTACTCGCTACGCATAGCCAGAAAGGGCTTCCCGCATTCGGAATTTACGGACACGAAGTTCAGGACGCGGACGATACTTCCATTCCGAAAGACGTAGAAACCAAAATTCTGCGTTTTGCGAGAGCGGCTGTCGCAGTCGCTTCTATGCGCGGTAAATCTTATTTGCAGATTGGTTCCGTAACTATGGGTATCGGCGGTTCTATCATCAGCCCTGAATTCTTTGAAGAATATCTCGGTATGAGAGTGGAAAGCGTTGACGAAGTTGAAATCATCAGAAGAATGACCGAAGGCATTTACGACGAGAAAGAATATCAGAAAGCGCTTAAATGGGTAAAAGAAAAATGCAATCCCGACTTCGATAAAAACCCCGTCGAAATGCAAAAAACCAAAGAACAGAAAGAAGCCGATTGGGAATTCACCGTTAAAATGTGCTGCATCATAAAAGACTTGTTTAACGGCAACAAGAATCTTCCCGAAGGCAGAGAAGAAGAAATGGTCGGACATAACGCTATTGTCGGCGGCTTCCAGGGTCAGCGACAGTGGACGGACTTCTATCCTAACTGCGACTTCCCCGAAAGTATTCTTAACTCTTCTTTCGATTGGAACGGCGCAAGAGAACCTTACGTTTTAGGTACCGAAAACGATACGCTTAACGCAACTTCTATGTTGTTTATGAAACTGCTTACGGGCAGAGCGCAGATGTTTGCAGACGTCAGAACGTACTGGTCGGGCGACGCGGTTAAACGCGTAACCGGTTACGAATTGGAAGGAAAAGCAAAAGAAGCGGACGGCTTTATTCATCTTATAAACTCCGGCGCGTGCTGTGTAGACGCTTGCGGCGAAGTTAAAGACGAAAAGGGTAACCCCGTAATGAAACAGTGGTGGAGCGTTACCGATAAAGACATCGATACTATGATGAAAGCGACGACGTGGCCTGCCGCCGATATGGGTTACTTCCGTGGCGGCGGATATTCTTCGAGATTCGTTACCCGTGCCGAAATGCCTGCTACTATGGTAAGACTTAACCTTGTCAAAGGCTTGGGTCCCGTATTCCAGATAGTCGAAGGCTGGACGGTTAAACTTCCCGACGAAGTTACCGATAAATTGTGGAAGAGAACGGACTATACGTGGCCTTGCACTTGGTTCGCTCCGAGAATAACGGGT
>JAEYEN010000030.1 GCA_023403375.1 Bacillota bacterium | reverse complement strand
CATCAATTTGCTGTAACTTAAACCGTTAAGACGGCAAGCGGCGTTAATTCTCGCAATCCACAAAGACCTGAAATCGCGTTTTTTCGCTTTTCTTCCGAAGAAAGCGTATTTCTGCGCTTTCATAACCGCTTCTCTCGCTACTCTGTATCTCTTGCTTCTGCCACCGAAATAACCTTTTGCGAGTTTTAATATTTTTCTACGCTTTTTAACAGCGTTTACACCTCTTTTAATACGCATTGTTGTTCTCCTTTATCCTTATTTATTGTAGATAAGCGTTCTCATAGTCTTTGCCTGCGTTGCGTCTACGTATGCGCCGTCGCAAAGATTATTCTTTCTCTTTCTGTCTTTCTTGGTAAGAATGTGGTTTTTGCCCGAGCAAGACCTTTTGATTTTGCCGGTAGCGGTTACTCTGAAACGTTTTTTCGCCGCGCTTTTAGTTTTCATTTTAGGCATAATTTTACCCTCCGTAGTTTTTATAATTTAAGTTACGCTTTTAAAGGCGCAAGCATCATCCAGATGTTTCTGCCCTCGGTGAGCGGTTGCTTTTCCATTGTTCCGAAATCTTTAACTATATCGAAAAATCTCTTCATCACGTCAAGTCCCAAATCGGAATGCGCCATCTGACGCCCTCTCATTCTGATAGAAACCTTGACTTTGTTGCCCTGCGTTAAAAATTTCTGCGCTTGTTTGGCTTTAACGTTCAAATCGCCTACGTCTATCGTCATAGAAAGCCATACTTCTTTTATTTCGACTTGCTTTTGATTCTTCTTCGCTTCTTTCGCTTTTTTGGAAATTTCGTAAATATACTTGCCGTAGTTCATCACTTTGCAGACAGGCGGATTTGCGTTGGGCGAAATTTTAACAAGGTCTAACCCTTTTTCTTCGGCAACGTTTAACGCTTCTCTGCCCGAAACGATACCCATCTGTTCGCCGTCGGGTCCGATAAGGCGGACTTCTCTGTCCCTGATTTCCTCGTTAATCTGATGTTCTCTTTTAATGGTTTTGTACCTCTTACAAATATTTTCAAACCCCGAAAAGTCGGTTTGAATTACACAAAAATAAAAAAACAAGCCGCTTTAACAAAAAGCGACCGTACCCCGAGAACTTTTATAATAACAATAAAAGTAAACTTTTTTATCGAGCCCGAAAAAACAAAATCCGTCGGGCGAGAAGGGTCGCTTCTTCTTTTCAGCCTTATTATTCTATTATATTCTTTCCCCGTTGTCAACTATTTGAACATAAAAATTTACAAAATATATAGTTTTGTTCTGCAACCGCCACACAAACCCAACCGAGATAAAGCCGCACGCCAAACGCAACCAAAACAATATCTCTCTCCGCTTTGACCACAAAACTACGCAATTAAAAAACACCGTAAAACACCACCGAGACAGTATTAAAAAATAAAAATGCCGCCAAAACTGTATCAAAGATAAAAAAAGAAATTCCACCAAAAACGGTGCAAAAAATAAAAACATTAAAATACCGCCAAAAAGGGCAAATAAATAGAAACATATAAAACTTCCACCCAAAAAAGAAAAAAATAAGAACCGCCCGAAAGCGGTTCTTGTTTTGTTTTTTATCTGCCCGATTGTTCTCAGCCGATTTTAGTCTTCCACATAGATTGCGGTAGCCGCGAAACGCCTTACGGACTCTAATGCGCTTATGCATGCGTCCAAGGTGTCGTACGCTTCACCCATACAAACGACGGTTTTCTGAACGTTACGGAGTTTATAATAGAATCTTCCGAATTTATCTTTATCTATAACGAACAAACCAGCAGCCGCATATTTTTTTACCGCTTCCATTGCGGAAGTCGCGCCTGCTTTGCTGGAAACCGCTTCGGTTCCGAGCATAAGTTGACCGTTGTTGGCAAAAAGTCTTGCGGTATATTTTCCGTCGTCGGTTTCAAAAATCTTCCACTTGCCTTCCATACCCTTTTTAACGTCGTATTTAAGGTTAGGCGTGGGTTTATAGTCTGCGTATTTAACGCCTTCTACGAGTTCGTCTACGATAACGCTGTCTGCTGCAAGACGTTTAACCGATTCTACTGCTCTCAGGCACTGGTCTTTATATTTATAAATTTCGCCTGCGCACAAAAATCTGTTGTTTGCGTTTTTAAGTTTATAATAGTAATCGCCGCTCTTATCCTGATAAATAATGAATTCGCCGTTAGCAACCGCTTTTTCGATAGTGGCTATGCCGTTTTTTGCGCCTTCGGGCGTGGAATAAATTTCGCTGGAAAGCATAACTTCGCCGTTTGCTGCGGACAATTTAGCGATGTATTCGTTATCGCTCTTTATTTCGATATTCCATTTTCCTGCGGGG
This sequence comes from Bacillota bacterium, assembly GCA_023403375.1. Lineage (GTDB taxonomy): Bacteria > Bacillota > Clostridia > Christensenellales > Borkfalkiaceae > UBA1259. The sequence continues at coordinate 34,541 of JAEYEN010000030.1, read as the reverse complement.
CGTTTAGCCTTTTTCTCTTTAACTTCCGCTTTTTTAGCAGGTTTTGCGGGTTTAGTCGTAGTTTTTTTAGCCATAGTTTCCTCTGTGTTTTCCGCTGCCGCATTTACTTCGGCAGGTTTTTCGCCAAGCATTGCTTCTATAAGTTTTAACGCGTTCGATAAGCCCCTGTTGCTCTTTACTTTAACTGCAAACGGAACTTCTTCATACGCCTTATACGCGCTTAAATCGTTCTGGAAATAAACGTTTTTGTTAAAGTCGTTTACGTTGAGCGCCAAGTGCAGTTTAAGAGTTTTGCCCCTTAACGTTATCTTCGCGACAAGTCCCCTGCCCCTTCTGTAAGAACAGCACTGGTTGGATATTCTGGAATGAACCTTTTTATATGAAGTGAGTTTTTCGTCTAACGTTTTGAAATAGTTTTTAATATCGTCGTCGGATTCTTCGAGTTTCTGTGCGAAAGGCAGATGATAAGATTTTTCGTCGTCTTCGTCTTCTTCGACTGCGGCGGCAGATGCGGCAGCTTCTTCCGTTTTAACTTCTGTGGGTTCTTTCGCAACGACTTCCGTTTCTTCTGCGGGTTTTTCTTCGGTCTGCGCCGTGGTATCGGGTTCCTTTTCGGTTTCTTTTTCTTCTTTAAGGCGCACTTTTTCTTCTTTCAACGCTTCTTTACGCGCTTTCTTTTCGGCCTTAGCCGTTTCTTTCGCCAAATGTTTTTCTCTCGCCGAAATCGTTTCTGTCGCAGGACCTTCTGCGGCTTCTTTCTTCTTCGCCTTTACGTACAAAACAGAAAAAAGCGCGATAAGCGCCAAAAGGACGAACATCACTATCGAAAGGACGATAATAGTGCCGAATTCCGCCCAAACGTCCATAGCAAGCAAGTTAGACATATCATTTCTCCTTAAAAACCAACATAATTGTTTTTATTATATGCATTTTAACATAATTATAATAAAATTGCAAGGGAAGAACAAAAATTAAACAAGAAAATAAAGGTAAAAAAGAGTTTTTATATTTTCACGACGCAAAGTTACCGTTCCGCATTAAAACGCCGATAGAAATTTCCCGAAATCAGCGGTTTCCGTCGTTAAAGTACAGAATACCAAGCGTATGTTCGCCGCAATGGCTGGCTATCGTGCCGCCTGCAAGTGTCTGATAAATGTTCTTAAAGCCCCTTTCTTTGCACGCGTTAATCGCCGCGTCGTGCATTTCGGGGGTGGCGGAAGTATAGGTTACGAAAACCATATCCGTATCGGGAGTGTTAAACTCAGTAAAAATTTCTTTACTGTATTTTGCGATAACGGCGTTCATATCGCCCCTGTATTTTTTATCGGAAAGCATTTTGCCGTTTTTAAGCACTATTCTCGGTCTTATTTTAAGCAGGTTTGCGCCAAGCAACTGAAAGCCGTTACATCTGCCGCCTTTATACAGGTAATCCATTCTTTCCACGACGAAACTTACTTGAAGCGCGCCCGTTCTTTCCTGCACGATTCTTGCTATTTCGGTGGGTTCTATGCCCTTTTCGGCAAGTTTTCTGGCATAAATCGCCAAAAGCCCGATACCCGTAGACAACGTTAAACTGTCCACGATATAAACGCCGCCGATGTTTTTAGCCGCCGCCCTTGCGTTCGTTACCGTGCTGGTAATACCGCTGGACAGACAAATGTGGATAACCGCGTCGTATTTCTCTTTGAGTTTTTTGAAATATTCGGAATACTCGTATTCGTTTATGGCGTTGGTTTTTGGCAAAACGCCGTTTTTATTGACGCTTTTGAACAAATCTTCCGTAGACATTTCTCCGTCGTAAAAAGTTTTGTCGCCAAGCGTTATCTGAAAAGGTATAACGCTAATGTCGTATTCTTTCAAAAGTTCTTTCGTTAAGTCGTTTGTGGATTCTACCGATACGGCGATTTTCATAACTTTTCTCCGTTTTTGACGTATTTTTCGTTATAATACAAGTATTACAATAGAATAATAACATAAACTTAAAATTTTTTCAAGGGAAATTCGCATAATCGCGCGTTATAAAAAATCTTTTAAAATACTTGCTTTAATTCTCGGATTGTTGTATGATTATAATGCTTTTTCAGGAGAATTTTTTATGGAAAGAATTGACGGAATTATTAAAAACGACTGCGTTGAGTTTAAAGATTTCAATCTTTACGACGGCAAGGAAATTACCATTAAAGGATACGTTCACCGTATACGCGAAATGACGGGGTTCGCCTTCGTTATAATCAGAACGGCGAGAGAACTTATTCAATGCGTTTACGCGCCCGAATTTTCGGACTATCGGTGGGACGAAAAACTGTGCGAAGAAGCGGCGGTTAAAGTTACGGGCAAAGTGGTAAAAAGTCAGGACGCCAAGGGTAACGACAGATACGAACTTCAAATCCACGGCGTGGAGATTTTATCTCTTCCCAAAGAGCCGCTTCCTATCGTTATAAACAAAAAACAATTAGACGGAATTCAATTAAACACTATATTGGACCTTCGCCCTATTTCTATGCGCAACCCCAAGGAGCGCGCGATATTTAAGTTGCAGGAAGGTATTGCGAGAGGATTCAGGGAGTTCTTGTCAAATAACGGTTTTACCGAAATTCGTTCGCCCAAAATCAACTTTGCGGGTGCGGAAGGCGGTACCAACGTTTTCAAACTCGACTACTTCGGCAAGCAGGTTTACCTTGCGCAAAGTCCGCAGTTATATAAACAGGCGTTAGTCGGCGTTTTCCAGAGAGTGTTTGAAATAGCCCCCGTTTTCAGGGCGGAACATCACGACACTTCTCGCCACCTTAACGAATATATCTCTATGGACTTTGAAATGGGCTTTATAAACTCTTTTGAAGACATTATGAATATGGAAACGGGCGCGCTTAAATATATAATGAATTTATTAAAGACCGAATATGCGGAAGAAGTCGCCCTGCTTAAAGCGGACATTCCCGAGATTACGGAAATTCCTTCCATAAAATTTATGGACGCGAAAGACATCATTATAAATAAATTCAAGTATCAGCCTACCGATATGAAAGACTTTGACCCCACGGAAGAAGAACTTATCGGTAAATACGCCAAAAAGGAATATGGTAGCGACTTTATTTTCGTTACGCATTATCCTTCCAAAAAACGTCCTTTCTACACTATGGACGACCCCGAAAACCCCGAATTCACACTGTCTTTCGACCTGCTTTTCAGGGGCTTGGAAATAACTTCCGGCGGACAACGTATTCACGATTACGACGAACAGGTTGCTAAAATGAAAAAATGCGGAATGGACCCCGAAGAGTTTGAAACCTACCTTATGTTCCATAAATACGGCGCACCGCCCCACGGCGGCTTAGGTCTTGGATTAGAAAGACTGACTATGCACCTTTTAGGCTTTAAGAACGTTCGAGAAGCGACTATGTTCCCGAGAGATATAAACAGAGTTACTCCGTAAAAAGATAAAAAACAAAGTCAATATAAACTCAATTATTTAATGTTTTTTAAATTTATTTATCGATGCTATCAAAACATAAAAAATTCCCGCCCGATTCGGCGGGAATTTTTTATAAACTTTTTTTATCGTTATGCTGACGATTTCTGACGATTTATTGTAATATTTTTTAACGTTATACTTTATTTTTTGTAGTTTTTACTTTTATAGTTCCTTACATCTTGTTTTAATAATTTATCTGTTCAATCTATTTACTTTTTCCCGAATACTCTTGTTTTTCTTCCTGTCTGTCTGCGCCGCAGAATTTACAGTAAACGTACTTGCCGCTATTTGCTTTTCCGCAGCAGGGACAAATCCACATCGCTTTTTTGTTAAATTTTTGTTCCTTTCCCTTGGGAAACGTTTCCGGCAGACACGCCACAATTATTATAGATAATATTCCTATAAATAACGTGAGAGCCCAAAACCCCCAGTAACCATACCCCTTGTTTTCGCCCATTCTACCCGCCACGTGCGCCAAAATCAGATCAATCGCCACCCCTACTACCAATCCTACAACCAACGCAATTATCATAATCGTATCAGTTTGTACATAATTATATCCGTAACCACTCAATATATTTGTCATATTCAAGACGCTCCTTTCCGTCTTAAAATAATTATAACCTGTTTTAGGTTAAATGTCAATAACCTGAAACAGATTATTATAATAAATATTGTAACTAACGTTTTGATATAGAAATGGCAATTTACAGAGGGAAATATGTATAAAAGGATAGCCGAGTTACGCAAGGAGCGCGGGTTGAACCAGACGCAGGTTGCGAAAGAACTTAATATGTCCCAAACCGGATATTCCAAATACGAAACGGGAGAAAACGACGTGCCAACCGCAGTTCTGATAAAACTATCGGCGTTTTACGGGGTGAGCGTTGACTATATTTTAGACCTTACCGAATTTCCCGAACCATACGAAAAATAAAAATATCGGCTGAAAACGCCGATTTTTTATTTATACGGGGATTTTTTTGCCTTTCAACAAAAGTTTGCAAAAATTTTTCTTTTTTTTGCCATAATTCATTGACAAATCTTTTTTGCGGTATATAATAAGATTTAGCACTTGAAACAATAGAGTGCTAACATTAAGGAGGCTGACAAAATGAAAGTTAAACCGTTATTTGATAAAGTAGTGGTAGAAAGTTTAGAAAAAGAAGAAAAGACAAAGAGTGGATTTATACTTCCCTCGGCTTCGCAGGAAAAACAGCAGATGGCTAAAATAGTTGCCGTAGGTCCCGGCGGAGTTGTAGACGGAAAAGAAATAGTTATGCAGGTAAAGGTAGGCGACACTATACTTTACTCTAAATATTCCGGAAGCGAGTTTAAGGTTGACGGAAAAGAACTTACGATAATTCGTCAGAGCGATATTCTGGCAATCGTAGAAGACTGATAAAGGAGAACAGAAATTATGGCTAAACAATTAAAACACGGCGAAGAAGCAAGAAAAGCGCTTCAAAAAGGCGTCGACGTTCTTGCCGACACCGTTAAAATCACGTTAGGACCCAAAGGCAGAAACGTCGTACTCGATAAAAAATACGGCGCTCCCCTAATCACAAACGACGGCGTTACTATTGCAAAAGAGATAGAACTTGAAGACCCGTTTGAAAATATGGGCGCAGGGCTTGTAAAAGAAGTTTCCACAAAAACCAACGACATAGCGGGCGACGGCACGACCACGGCGGTTGTTCTTGCGCAGGCTATGATAAACGAAGGGCTTAAAAACGTTGCCGCGGGCGCAAACCCCGTTATTCTGAAAAAAGGTATTTCGGGCGCGGTTGCTATTGCGGTAGAAGAACTCAAAAAGATTTCTAAACCCGTCAAGGACAAAAACGGAATTTGTCAGGTTGCTTCTATTTCCGCAGGCGACGAGAAAATCGGCGCGCTTATTTCGGACGCTATGGAAAAAGTCGGTAAAGACGGCGTTATTACCATAGAAGAAAGCAAAACGATGAAAACCGAACTCACCACCGTAGAAGGTATGCAGTTCGACCGCGGATACGCTTCCGCTTATATGGTAACCAATACCGACAAAATGGAAGCCGTTCTCGAATCCCCCGTTATTTTAATTACCGACAAAAAGATTTCTTCCATTCAAGAAATTTTGCCCATAGTCGAACCGATTGCAAATCAGGGCATGCGCCTTCTTATCATTGCCGAAGAAGTCGAAGGCGACGCTTTGGCAGCGCTCGTCGTAAACAAACTCAAAGGCGTGTTCAACTGCGTTGCGGTTAAAGCCCCCGGTTTCGGCGACAGAAGAAAAGCCATGCTGGAAGATATCGCAATACTTACCGGCGGCACCGTTATCTCTTCCGATTTAGGATACGAATTCAAAGACGTAACTTTGGATATGCTCGGCAGAGCGGGAACGGTTAAAGTCGATAAAGACAACACCACCATTATAAACGGCGCGGGCGACCCCGCACAGATAGAAGCCAGAAAAGCGGCTATCAAAGCGCAAATCGCAGAAACCACTTCCGATTACGACAGAGAAAAATTGCAGGAACGTCTTGCTAAACTTGCAGGCGGCGTTGCGGTAATCAACGTAGGCGCGGCGACCGAAGTCGAAATGAAAGAAAAGAAACTCCGTATAGAAGACGCGCTTAACGCAACCAAAGCCGCGGTACAGGAAGGTATCGTCCCCGGCGGCGGAATCGCGTTCATCTCCACTATCAAAGCGTTGAAAGCATATGCGGACAGTTTAAGCGGCGACGAAAAGACGGGTGCGGAAATCGTGCTTAAAGCGGTTCAGGCTCCTATCAAACAAATCGCGCTTAACGCAGGACTTGACGGCGCGGTTATACTGAACGAAATTCTTAAAGCGGATAAACCCAACTACGGCTTTAACGCGCTTACGAACGAATATACCGATATGGTAGAAAGCGGCATTATCGACCCGACCAAAGTTACAAGGTCTGCGTTAGAAAACTCCGCTTCCGTTGCAGGCGTATTCCTAACCACCGAAGCGGTTGTTACCGACATTAAAGAACCCGAACCTCCCCAGATGCCCGCAGGCGGTATGGGCGGAATGTATTGATAATAAATACGGTTAAGTTTGAGTTCCGCTTGTTAAAACATTTCAGCGCTTTTTGAAAACACTTTAACCGTTAAAGTATAAAACGTCTTTCAAAACGCGATAATGCTATAACGATTATCAGAAAACACTATAATAATCAAATTATAAAAACAAAAAACGGGTGCGCTAAAACCGCCCCGTTTTTTGTTACCGTTTTTTGTTGTTTGCTTATGGGTTTGTCTAATAGATTAGCAAAAGTTATAATATCGTTTCTTTATCACCCTATTTACTTGATTTTATAAAAAACTCGGTCTTAAAAAAACCGAGTTTATTTTTAGTTATGCATATTAAATTTTAGTTGTTCATATTAAAAATTAAAAAAGCCTTCGGGGTCGAAGGCTTTTATTTTTGTTTTATTATATTATATCCGATGTAATTTCGTTATAATTTTTCGGCGTTAAAAAACGTTTATTATTTTTTAAGAAGTTCTATGCTGTCAACTGCGGTATAACGGGTTTTTGCTTCTACGTTATATTCTTCGCATACAGCCGCAACAAGTTTAAGCGCATTGTTAAGCGCCCTGTCGCTTCTTACTTTTACGGTAAACGGAACTTCCGCATACGCCTTTTTATCTGCAAGCGAACGCTGATAATAAATCTTTTCATCGAACTTATTAACGTCGAGCGCGAGATGAAGTTTAAGCGTTTTTCCGCGGAAAGTCATTTTAGCAATCAACTGTCTGCCAAAACGATAAGACGCGCAGGAAACGGAAACTCTGGCGTGCACTTTTCTGTAAGATAAGAATGCGTTATTGATAGAATCGTAGAAACGTTGATATTTCTTTTCGGCGAAAAGCATTTTTTCCGCAAACGGAACGTGTCTTGCAGACGAACGTATAGAATCGTCTTCCACGTTGCCTACGGCAAGCGCGGGTTTTTCGGCAGGTTCTTCTTTTTCTTCTTCGTCTTCCGTCTCGTCTTCTGCGGGTTCGTCATTATCTTCTTCGATTTCAGCCGTTTCTTCCGTTACTTCTTCCGCTTCTTCTACGGTTTCAGAGGGCTGAGTTTCTTCTTCCGTCTTCTCTTCGTCTTCCGCAACCTTTTCCGTTTCGGCAACGATTATTTCTTCTTCGGCGGCGTTTTCGGGCTCTTTTTCCGCTTCTTTTGAAGAAGCGTCGTCTTTATACACTTTATCAAAGAACTTCGCAAGCAAAAATCCGAAATAAATTAAAGCGAGTGCGGCGATGATGCAAACTATTACTGTCATCGGTAAACTCATTGTCCTATCTCCTTTTCGATTATACGATTAAAAAGTTTCTACATTTATAGTTATAATAATTTATTTAAAAAATGTCAACTTTTTTAACTCAATTTGCGTTAAAAAGCGTTTTATTCTGTCTTTTCGGCTCTGCCGTAACGTCCACGCCAAGTTTTTTAAAGGTCTTTTCGTCCACGTGGGAGAGTATAACGGTAGAATGAAGTTGCGCCGTTTTAAGTTTGGAAAGTTGGTCCAGCGCTAATTTAGCGGTGGGATTTGTTACCGCGCTTACCGCAAGCGACAACAACACTTCGTCGGTGTGGAGTCTGGGGTTTACGCTGCCCATATGCTCCACTTTAAGTTTCTGAATGGGTTCTATCACTGCGGAAGAAATTATATCTATTCCGTCGTCTATATCGCCGAGCACTTTAAGTGCGTTAAGCAAAACCGAAGCGCTTGCGCCGAGCAATTTGCCCGTTTTGCCCGTAACTATTCTGCCGTCGGGAAGTTGAAGCGCGCACGCAGGCAGTCCCGTCGTCGCTTCCTTTTCAAGCGCGGGTAAAACTACCGCGCGGTCGTTTATTTCGATGTGCATTTTGCGCATTATTATCTCGATTTTGGAGATAACGTCGGTATCCGCCCTGCCCTTTTTAATATCGATAAGCGTCGAAAAGTATCTTCTTATAATTTCCTGTTTAGACGCTTCTTTACAAACTTCGTCGTCAATAATACCGTAACCTGCCATATTAACGCCCATATCGGTAGGCGATTTATAGGGCGAAGTCCCCATAATTTTGGTAAGCATAGCGGAAAGCACGGGGAAAATTTCCACGTCGCGGTTATAGTTTACCGCCATTTTATCGTACGCTTCCAGATGGAACGGGTCTATCATATTAACGTCGTTAAGGTCTGCGGTAGCCGCTTCATACGCGGCGTTTACGGGGTGATTAAGCGGCAGGTTCCATATAGGGAAAGTTTCATATTTAGCGTAACCCGCTTTTATGCCGCGCTTATATTCGTGATAAAGTTGAGAAAGGCAGGTTGCCATTTTGCCGCTGCCGGGTCCCGGTGCGGTAACGACCACTAACGGACGGGTGGTAACTACGTATTCGTTTTTGCCAAACCCTTCGTCGGACACTATCGCGTCCACTTCCGACGGGTAGCCGGCTATCGGGTAATGTCTGTAAACTTTAATGCCCAACTGTTCAAGTCTTTTCTGGAATGCCGCTGCGGAAGGCTGGTTTGCAAAGCGCGTCAGCACCACGCTCCCCACATAAAACCCGTGCGCGCGGAAAATATCTATAAGCCTTAAAACGTCCGAATCGTAAGTTATTCCAAGGTCGCTTCTGTACTTGTTTTTTTCTATGTCGTTAGCGTTTATCGCGATAAGAATTTCGGCTTTGTCTTTAAGTTGAGAGAGCATTTGGATTTTGCTGTCGGGTTCAAACCCCGGCAATACTCTCGACGCGTGGAAATCGTCGAAAAGTTTTCCGCCGAACTCCAAGTATAATTTATCGCCGAACATTGCGATACGCTCGGTAATTTTCGCTGATTGTAACTCTAAATATTTTCTTGTGTCAAATCCTAATTTACCCATATTATTTTATCGGTCGTTTTCTAAAATTCCCGTCTCCTTTGCTTTATCAATAAACTTTTCCGCTTCTTTTTCCGCCGTGGCGCCGTCTATCTCGTATTCGTCGGTTAAAAGTTTTACCAAATCTTCTTTTTCGGCACCATTTTTAAGCGCGTTAAAAAGCAACGCCCCCGCTTCGTTAAGTCTTATAATCCCGTTAAACTCTTTCGCTCTTTTTCCCACCGAAACGACTATAAAACTCTCGCCCGCTTCGCTGAGCATAAAACCCTCTTTGATTTTCATTTATTCTCCTTTCATCGTATGAAACGACAGTTTTGCCGCCTCAGGCGAAACGTTGCAATAAAGTTTATACAGATCCACGCTTTTCAGAAAGCGGTTTGCCATTGCGATAAGCTTTTTCATTTCCGCGGGGTTTTCGGGGCGCAAAGTCTGATTGAAAAATATCGGCGCCATTTCCCCTACGGAAACTTTTTCTATTCTGTTTTCCGTTCCGCGGTTAATGTTGCACACCGCCTTTACCTTGAACGAACAGTTATTGCCAAGCCTGTGTTTACCCGTCCACGGCGTGCCGAAAGCATAAAACCCGTCCGCCTTTTCTATAACGATAGGCTTATCGTCGTTGATAACTGTAACTCTGTCGTCGCCCAGCATTTTCCGCCAGAGTGCGGCGTGAGTGGACTTTCCCGTTCCGCTCGGCGCGGCAAACAAATACGCCTCGCCGTCTACGGCAAGCGCGCTGCAATGGAATATAAAACCTTTACCGGAAGTCAGAACGTAATTGCTTAACTTTCTGAAAAGAGCAAGACTTTCCAGATAATAATCGGGAAAAGTCTCTCCGCCGTGCCGTCTTTCAAATTCGATATCTTCATCTGTCGTTACGGCAACCAAATCGGGCTTATTTTCCCCGCAATATGCGTAATCTTTAAGAAGTTTTACCGAATAATCGTATCTGAACTCCGCGTTAATCACGACGTCGGCAATTCTGTAAGCAAGCACGCCTTATTTTTCCTTTTTCGCTTTTTATACTTTAATTTTATACTTTATTATTTTAACAAAGGCTAAAAATTTTGTCAATACATAATCGTTGTTTAAATTTGCTTTTTAACACGTTTTTATGTATAATTATCGGGATGAAACATTTTGTAAAAATACTCTCGATAATAACCGTTGCGATAATCGCCGCCTTTTCCCTTTCGGGGTGCGGCTATTCTTCTTACTATTACGATTATTTCGGCACGGAAATCTACGTTTCGGTAAACGGTTCGCTTGAAAACGAACTCGAAACCGCCATAAAAGAGCGTTTGCGTATATTGGACGACGCGCTTTCTTTAACCAAAGAAAACTCCGTTATAAGCAAGTTTAACGCTGCGGAAAGCGGATATGGCGTGGAATTTACGGACGACGCGAAAGCCCTTTTTTCGTTATCGAAAGAGTTAAACCAATTTACGGGCGGAAAGTTTAACCCCACCGTTTATCCTTTATTAAAATTGTGGCGGTTATCCTCCGACACGTTCGACAAAAACGTTATTTCCATAGTTCCGCCGACTAACGAAGAGATACAGTCCGTTATGCCTTTTATTGCGCTGAACTCGATATGCGAAAACGACGGAAACTTTTATAAAACCGCAAACGGCGTTACGCTTGACTTCGGCGGAATAGCGAAAGGTTACGCGGCGGATAAAATTTACGCCGATTTAACGCATGCAGGCTTTACAAAAGGCTACATCAGCGCGGGCGGAAGCAGCATATACGTGCTGTCCGTTAAAGAAAACTTAACCGTAAAGCACCCGAGAAAAAGCAGCGCTAAAATACTTTCGGTAAACAACGAACTGATTAAGAACAGTCCGCTCTCCACAAGCGGAGATTACGAACGCTATTATACCGACAGAGATAACGGCGAGATACGGTATTCTCACATTATAAATCCCCTTACGGGGCGCACCGCAGACAGCGGTTTTTGCAGCGTTACGGTAATCTGTTCGGAAACCGCCCCCGCGCTTTTACGCTCCGCCTCCGCGACGGACGCGCTCTCCACCGCCCTTATGCTTATGGAAAAAGACGAATTTTCGGACTTTGTAAAACAAAATTTAAGCGGCGTAACCGTTTTCGGCGTATACGACAAAGCGGGCGTAAAACAAATTTACACTAACGCAACCGCCGCCGACTTTACCGTGCTTGACGGCGACTACGAAACCGTTCTGATTTAATAATTCTTTTTCGATAATATCTTAAAATTTTTATAAAAAGCGTCCCCTTTCGGCAAATCGAAAGGGGACGCTTTATTTTACATAATTTTTATTTTTTACAATCAAAAATTTTTAATTTACGGAACCTATATTCATCATAAAGGTAAGAAGTTCGTTCTGGGTTTCGGGCGTTATTTCGTTTATCTCTTTAACGATTTTTCCGTGTGCGATAACGACGATTTTATCGGCAAGATAAGTCGCTTCCGCAATATCGTGAGTTACGAAAATCATCGTTTTTTTGCTGTTTTTTTGCGCTTCTTTTACCATATCCATAAGCGAATATTTAAGCGCGACGTCTAAATTAGTAAACGGCTCGTCCATTAAAACAAGCGGAGCGGCGTATAAAAGCCCCCTTAAAACGGCAACGCGCCTGCTCATTCCTGCCGAAAGGCTTTTAGGATACAGGTTTTGCGCTTCTTTAAGCCCCGCCTTTTCCAAAGCGAAAGACAGGTCCTGATTTTTACAGACAAGCGATAAATTTTCTTTTACCGTAAGGTTAGGTATAAGTCTGTTTTCCTGAAAAATAAAAGATATTTTGTCCGACGGTTTTTCCGCTTCGCCCGTATAATCGGTAAGCGAAGCGATAATTTTCAGCAAAGTGGTTTTACCCGAGCCGCTTTCTCCCAACACGGCTGTGATTTTATTTTCTTCAAAATCAAACGAAAAGTTATCGTAAACGGTTTTATCTCCGTACTTTTTAGTTATGTTTTTCAGGCGCATTATTTCCACCTCGCCGTTTTTTCCGCAATCAGTCTTAACGCCTGTTCTATAACCGTGCCTATTATAACCGAAACGATTACCAGCGCGAGAAGAGTTGCGGTTTCAAAATTTATTTTAGCGGAGTTTAACAGATACCCCATTGAATAAGCGGTCTGTGCGATAACTTCCGCCGCCACCATAAGTTTTAAGTTGAGCGAAAACCCCGCCCCTGCCGAGCGCAGAAGTTCGGGACTTATCTGCGGAATTATTACCTTGAACATCGTTTCTTTTTTTGACACGCCGAAAACTTTGCACATTTCCAGTTGGTCTATATCTAACGAACGGATATTCGCCGAAATTTCGCTAAACATCGTGGGGAAAACCACAAGAACGGTAACGATGACGGGCGCAACGTAAGAACTTGCCCAGAACATAAGCAAAAGCACCGCTGCAATTGTAGGAAGCGCGCGCGTTATTTTGACTATCGGCGATATGATTTTTCTCGCAACGTAGTACTTTTCGCTAAGCAAAGCGCAACCGAACGCAATAATAAAAGATATGCAAAACGCAATGAGAGTTCTTAGCAACGTGCCGCCCAGCGCACGATAAAACGACGTTTCCGCGAATAAATTAAAGAATTCGGCAAGCGTTTCTTTTATAGACGGCATTATGAATTTGTTGTTTACCGCAATACTCGCCGCCGCCCAGAATACAAGTATCAGACATATCGAAAATAAAGGCAACGCTATATCGAGTATTTTTTTCGTTTTGCTTTTCAAACTTGTTGTCTCTCCCCGTGTTTTTGACTTCTGACGCTTTTTACATAAAAAATTCGTCGGTTACCGCAACCGCGGATTTAGAATCTATCTCTATTATTCTGTTTATATAAGTCTTAACGTATTCTTTTGCGTTTGACGACGAAATCCATTTTATATTGCACGCTTCGATTACCGAAGGCGTAATTGCGCCTGCTGTAAGCGACGGGGTTACCCCTTCTTTCAGCGCGCCGTTTACCGCCGAAACCGCTTCTTGGACGTTAGACGAAACCCATTCGAGATTTTCGGCAAACTTTTCGGCAATTTTTTTCACGAGCGACGGACTTTCGTTTATAACGCTTTGTTTCGCCATAAGCACCGCTTGCGGATAACGTTTGTTCTCGCCGTCATAAAGGGCTTGCAAGTCGGTTCGGTAAAAGGTTTTTTCGGGCGCTATAACCGCCCCGAGTTTAGTTGCCGCAGGTTCGGGAATAAGACCCGCAAATATTTTTCCTTGTTTCAAAAGGGGCAAAATCTCGCTTGCGTCTTTGCCGTATTTAATGCAAATCTTGTCCGCAACGGGGGTAAAATCGCCGACCTTTTCCACACAATCCGATAGCCCCGCTTTTTTAAGCACTGCCCTGAAAGTCAGGTCGGGCACGTTGCCTTGTCCTATCACGCCGATAACTTTGCCTTTAAGATTTTCCAAGGACGTTTCCTGTTCGCTCATTATATAAAGATTTCCGTTAGTTACCACAGAAACCATTTTATAAGGATTGCTTTCGTCGGAAGCGTAAAGTTTAGTCGCCGCATTTACCGGCATTATGATAAAATCTCCGCTTCCCTTTATCATTTCTTCACCGATAGAAGACGCCGACACCACGGAATATTCTATCCTGGCGCGGTCTGTAAAGTTCTCTCCGTCGTAAATATATTTTGCTATCGCAAGCGCGGGCGCGCCGTCGGGCGTTACGAATTTATAAGTAGCGTTTTCTTTATCGCCGCAAGCGGAAAAATTTAAAACGCACGCCGCCAACAACGCTGCCGATAAAACCGCAGTTAAAATCGCCGTAAATTTTTTCACGTTAAAGAACGTAAATGTTTTTTTCACATTATTCTCCTTTGAAACTCACTAAAAGCCGCCGCACGAAAATCGGAATGTATATTACAAAAACAAAGACTCCCTTCGCCGACTTATGGCAAAGGGAGATACGAAATAAAAGACAAGGCTTTAACCTTGCAAAATTCGTTTTTATTCTCCTTTGCCGTCAGGCGGCGCGCCTTTCGGTTCAGGTCTTTATATTCTAAAAAAATTATAACGCTTTTAAGAGTTGCTGTCAACTTTTTTCACAGCGCCCAAACTGAAACGTTTTACCAAAGCCAAAGCGTTTCTCGGTGTTATTTGCCATTTAAAATACTCGGTATGTTCGGGTAATTTGTTGTTGTTTGAAAATATCAGGTATTTTTTTCGGTTTTTAGTTTTAAATATTTTTTTCTGGTCGCTTCTCCGCCGCGGATATGCCGTTCGGCGAGATTTTTATCCAGTACTTTCTTTACTTTTAAGTAAAGTTCTTTGTCCGTTTCTAAAAGCCGCACCGTTACGTCTTTATGAATGGTTGATTTGCCGAAAGAAAAAACTTTCGCCGCTTCTCTGACCGTTGCGCCCGTTCTTATTATATACTCTGCTTCTTTAACGATTCTGTCGCCGTTATCCATCATTTACCCACCCCTTTTAAGGAATAGTAAATTTTATGACAACTTTCGACAAAATATTACAATCAGGGCTTAAATCGCTTTTTAATTTTTCTCATAAAGGTGATTTTTTCGCCGCGCCGTTATTTTTATTTATCGTTATTTTCCGCGTCGGGTTTTATTTGCCGATTTTCGGATTCCCCGTCTTTTGCGTTTATCTTTTCCTCCGCGTCGCCGACCGATGCCCTTATATCGACGGGTAATTTTGTACTGACGGGCAACCTTATATCGACTGATGCCCCTGTATCGTCGGATGACTTTATATCAAAAGGTGATTTGGTACCGACGGGTGATTTTGACAATTTAATTCTGCAAAAAACGTTAAACGCGATAAATATTAAAAATTCCGCCACAATCATTGCGTAAAAGGTGCCAACCCGCCAGAGTACCAGCACCGCGCCGAGCATATCGAAAGCGATAATCACCGTGGAATAAACCGCCGAAAACAAAAATTCGGCAGTTCCCACGCCGCCGGGAGTTGGAATAACGTTGGCAATATACGTCGTTGCAAGGCACAAAACGTAAAAAGAAAACATTTCGCCGACCGAAAACGCCGAACCCGAGATAAGAAGATAACACAGATATTGTGCCGAACCGGATAAAATCATATATATAAGATAAATCGCGCACGGCAAAAGGTATTTATAAAAATCTTTACCTATAATGCTGAGTTGCTCTTTATATATTTTTAATTTTTCCGTTTTTTCGGCAAAGTATTGTTCTTCGTCCAGATTTTTTTTGAACTTCTTTAAGATTTTTATAAAAAGTTTAAGCGCGGCTTTTTGCAGGCGCATATTAAAAGCAAGCAAAACGATAACCGCAAACACCGCCGCGTGAAAAATAAGTCCCGTTAAAACCACTAGATATAGCGGAACGGTTGTTCCCTGATAAACTATGCTAAGCCCCGCTATACCCAGATATGCGGTTATCGCCGCATAAGCGATTATAGAAGTTGCGCTATATATAACCTGACATTTGACAAGCCCCGTAGAAGTGGTAAAAACGGGTACGTCCGCTTTAACCTGATAGTAGACCATCATGGGGAAATGTCCGCTTCTGAACGGGGTTATAAGCGAACCGAGATTGCCGAAAACGGTGTTTAGCAAACATTTTCCGTAAGGCATATCTTTTGTGAAAGAACGGTAAACAAGCGCGTCCACCACAGACAGCACGGCAAACGAAAAAAAAACGAAACAAATAGCGGCGATAAAATATCCGAATTTTATTTTTTTTATCGCTTCTATCGTTATATCGCCTTTTCTTAGCAGATAAAATAAAGCAAGTGCGGTAACCAGCAATATGATTACCGCATTTATTATTATTTTTTTCTTAGTAAGTTTTTTCGCCACGACCTTTACCCGTTTGTTTTTTTGTTATTCGCCTGCGATTTTTATCGTACCTTTATATTTTATAATATCGTAACTTAATATTACGCGTTTTATAAACTCTGCTTTGTTTTTTATTCCGCTTAAAATTCTACGAAATAATTTTTCGGTTTATTCTTAATAATTATCTGTTGATTATTTATTTAAATCCAATTTGATTTAGTAATTATTTGAACTCTTCCCACTTCTGGTCTTTTTCGCTAAGGTTAAGGGGTGTGCCGTCGCTTAACGTATACCCTTTTGCGGAAGCGGTACCGTCGTAAGTTCCGATTACTTCCGGCCACTCGATACCGATTGCGGGGTCGTTCCATCTGAGTCCGCCTTCGTCGTTAGGATGATAGAAATCCGTAACCTTATAACAGAACTCCGCAGTGTCCGAAAGTACCAGAAAACCGTGCGCAAAGCCTTCGGAGATTAAAAATTGCTTTTTATTTTCTTCGGAGAGTTCCACCCCGAACCACTTGCCGTAAGTGGGCGAGCCTTTTCTGTAATCGACGGCAACGTCGAACACTTTTCCTTTTATAACGCGCACTAATTTACATTGCGGAAACTGTTTCTGAAAATGAAGTCCGCGGAGAACGCCTTTAACGCTCATAGACTGATTATCCTGCACGAAAATCATATTCAGCCCGAACTCTTTCATATCGTTAAGATTATAAGTTTCCATAAAATAGCCGCGGTTGTCGCCGTGAACGGCAGGTTCTATAACGTAAAGCCCGCTGATAGGTGCTTCTTCTACTTTAATTTGCGCCATTTTCTTTTAATTCTCCAAGGTATCTTTTTAACGCGTCGCGCCAATCGGGCAGCGGAACGAATCCGTTTTCTTTAAGTTTGGATTTATCAAGACGACTGTTAAACGGACGTTTCGCTTTCGATAAGCCGTATTCCGCAGTGGTTACGGGCACAACTTCGCTGTTTATACCCGCTTCTTCAAATATCGCCTTTGTAAAATCGTACCAACTAATATAGCCGCCTTCGTTTGTAGCGTGATAATAACCGTATTTATCGGTTTCAATCATATCCGCAAGCAGTCTTGCCAAGTCAAGCGTATACGTGGGCGTGCCTATCTGGTCCGCGACCACCCTTACCTTATCGTGAGTTCTGCCCACGTTAAGCATTGTCTTTATAAAGTTTTTGCCGTTTAAGCCGAACACCCACGCAATGCGGACGATAAAATATTTATCGAGATTTCCGCTGACCGCAAGTTCGCCTTTCAATTTACTGTCGCCGTAAACGTTAAGCGGCGCATAGTCTTTGCAATCGGGTTTCCACGGCGTTTCGCCCTGTCCGTTAAAAACGTAATCGGTGGAAATATACATCATTTTACAACCGAGTTTTTTACAAACTTTGGCGATGTTTTCCGTGCCATACGCATTGACATTATATACCTTGTCTTTTTTATCTTCGTCTTCCGCAAGGTCTACCGCCGTCCACGCAGCGCAGTGTATAACGGCGTCCGGCATACAATCCGATATAAATTTATCGACCGCCGCGCCGTCGGTTATGTCCATCTCTTCAACGTCCACGCCCACGGGATTGTGCCTGCGTTTTAACAATTCGTTTACGACGTCGTGTCCTAACTGACCTTTAACGCCCGTTACCAAAACTTTCATTATCTGTTACCGTACATCTTTTCGTAATATTTGGTGTATTCGCCCGAAATTATCGTTTCCCACCATTCTTTGTTTTCGAGATACCATTTTATGGTTTTTTGTATGCCGTCTTCAAACTTCGTTTCGGGATACCAGCCGAGTTCGTCGTGAATCTTCGTCGGGTCTATGGCGTAACGCATATCGTGCCCTTTACGGTCGGTTACGTGCGTTATCAGGCTTTCGGGTTTTCCTAACGCTTTACAAATAATTTTAACGATGTCTATATTTTTCTTTTCGTTATGTCCGCCGACGTTATAAACTTCGCCCACTCTGCCGTTATGGATTATAAGGTCTATCGCTTTACAATGGTCTTCCACGTAAAGCCAGTCCCTTATGTTAAGTCCTTCTCCGTATACGGGAAGCGGTTTATCGTTCAGCGCGTTCGCTATCATAAGCGGAATAAGTTTTTCGGGGAAGTGGTAAGGTCCGTAGTTATTCGAGCATCTGCTTATCGAAACGGGGAGTCCGTAAGTTCTGTAATAAGCAAGCACAAGCAAGTCTGCGCCCGCTTTGGAACTGCTGTAAGGACTACTCGTATGTATAGGCGTGCTTTCCGTAAAGAAAAGGTCGGGTCTGTCGAGCGGCAAATCGCCGTACACTTCGTCGGTAGAAACTTGATGATAACGTTTTATACCGTATTTTCTGCACGCGTCCATAAGGGTTGCCGTGCCCACAATATTGGTTCTTAAAAACACTTCGGGGTCTTCTATGGAGCGGTCCACGTGGCTTTCCGCCGCAAAGTTGACGACTATATCGGGTTTCTCTTCTTCAAAAAGTTTTTCAACCGCCGCTTTATCGCATATATCTGCTTTTACAAAGCGGAAGTTGGGCTTATCGAGTACCGATTTCAACGTCGACAGATTGCCGGCATAGGTCAGTTTGTCCAAACATATTATTCTGTAATCGGGGTGCTTTTTCATCATATAGAAAATAAAATTACTCCCGATAAATCCTGCGCCGCCCGTAACGATTATAGTCATAAATTTTTCTCCTTAAACCGGATTAAAACAATCCGCTTATGTATTTTCCTTCGATTACGTCAAGTAAATATCTGCCGTATTCGTTCTTTTTCATCTCTTCGCAGGTTTTTATAATCTGCTCTTTGCTTATCCAGCCGTTAAGATAAGCTATTTCTTCTATACACCCCACCTTTCTATGCTGGTGCGCTTCCACCGTCTTTATAAAGTTTGTGGCGTCTACCAGACTTTCGTGCGTTCCCGTATCCAGCCAAGTAAATCCCTGTCCTAAAATTTCCACGTTAAGCGCGCCGAGTTCGAGATATTCTTTATTGACGTCCGTTATCTCGTATTCGCCGCGTGCCGACGGGGTCAGGCTCTTTGCGATTTCCACCACCCTGTTATCGTAAAAATACAATCCCGTTATACAGTAGTTGCTTTTCGGAATTTTTGGTTTTTCTTCCAAAGACAAAACCTTGCCGCTTTTATCGAATTCCACTATTCCGTATCTTTCGGGGTCGTCCACGTAATATCCGAAAATAGTTGCCCCCGCGCCTGCTTCCGCCTTTTTTACGGCGTTTTCAAGACTTTTTTTGAAGCCGTGTCCCGAGAAAATATTGTCGCCCAAAACCATTGCGACGCTATCTTTACCGATAAACTTTTCGCCTATAACAAACGCCTGCGCAAGACCGTTGGGCACTTTCTGTTCAGCATAACTTAGGTTGATACCGATATTTCTCCCGTCGCCCAAAAGCCTTTCGAATCTCGGCAAATCGTCGGGTGTGGAAATAATTAAAATATCTCTTATACCGGCGTTCATCAGAACCGAAAGCGGATAATAAATCATAGGCTTATCGTAAATAGGAAGAAGTTGTTTGCTGGTAACCTTGGTAAGCGGATAGAGTCTTGTTCCGCTGCCCCCCGCTAAAATTATACCTTTCATAAAGCAAATCTCCTTTTATCAAAGCGCGAAAACGCGTCTTCGGGCACACTTTTTACCATAGATTATTTTAGCATAACGGCGATTAAAAATCAATAGTTAAAAAGCAGTTTAATACGCTATCCGCAAATATTTTGATGAAATTTATTGCAATAAAAATAAGAGTATGTTAAAATAATACAAAAATATAAATACAGGAGATTTTGCAATGCATAATCAAGAAACCGAAATTACTCTCGGTATGCTGGGCAAAGTATTCAAGAAAAATCTTATACGCGGGCTTATTTACATTTTGGCAAGCGCTATAATCGTTTGCTCCGTTTTACTATGCGTAAGGGCGTTTACCGTCCGTAAGTCTTACGTGGCGACGGTAGCCGTTGCGTCGGCAAACGCAAATACTCTCGCAGGAATGAACAACAATAAATCCAACGTCGTTCATCAGGCATTGAAAGACACGTATTCCGACAGCGAAAAGATACTTGAACTTTACGACGGGGTAGTTAAAAATCTTTCGGTAACGGCAATCGTTCCCGACACAATCAAAAACACCGATACTTATGTTCCTAATTCGTTCGAGTTGTCTTTATCGGCAGACGCGGAACTTAACCTTTCTTCTGCGGAATACAAAAACATATTGGATAACGTCGCAAAAGAATACGTCAATAAGTTCGCTACAATCGGAATGCCCGCCTTTTCTTTCGTTTACGATATAAACGCTAAATTAAGCGGCATAGAGTATTTACAGATTGTTTACGAATTGTCCGATTATATCAACGAATTTTCTTATTCTATAAATTCGTTTGCAAAATCTAATCCGACGGCGGCTGAATACAGAGATAACGTTACAAATAAAAACTTATACGATTTGGCGGCGCAGATTACCGCAATAGACAGCGAGCTTTCCAACTTAAAACCCATTATCGTTACCAAACGCGTTGAAAACATCGACGGGTTGGAAGGATATATAGCCTTTGCAAAAAGTCAGGCTGCGGGTCAGGTGGCTTCTTACACCACTCTTTTGAGCGACGCACAGAACAACATAACCAACTACCGCTCTATGATAGAAAACATGACCAAAGTCGGAAGCGATCAGGTTGTTTATAACTTTGCAGGCGACGATACTTATATAAAACTCTGCAATATTTCCGACGGTTATGCGAAGTCCAAAGCACAGGCGGAAATCAAAAAGCAGGAATTTGACGGATACACCGTTTCCGGCGCAAAATGTACGGACGCGAATATTATCAACAACGTGAAGTCCACTCTTACGAATTGCGCCGCTTCCATTAATTCTTCGCTTGCGGAATACAAAAAAATAGCCGAAGACTTTAACGGAAACAAAGCGACGGTATCCGGCGCGAAAGTAACCAAAAACAGTACCGCGACAGGTGAAAGTTTTATAACCAACAATCTTTTAGTCGTAACTACTATTGCCATTGCTTTAATCTGCTACGTCGTGTCTTATTGTCAGACTTATTCTAAAATGAAAAAGGATGGTTCTCTTTTCGGAGAAAACAATATAGCTGTTTCGGAAACACAGGAATAATCAGAATTACCGCCTAAGACAACCGATATTAAGTCTTTCAACTATCAAACCGCGGCGGTAAACCGCGAACTAAACTTTTGAAAAAACAAAACTTTTAAAAATCAATGCTTTTTCAAAGTTTTTATAAAAAGCACAAAAAAGCCTTTCCGCTTATAAACGGAAAGGTTTTTAATTTTTAAAAAGTTATTTGTTTTTTACACGTTAACCACCAGAACGCTGCATTTACCGTTGAGTTCGACGGTATCCCAACTTCCACAGAACCACGTGTCGCCGAGCGACGTGGGATAGGTAAGCGTTCCGTTACTGATTTTGCTCTTACCTTCAATAACTATGACTACCTGGAAAGTAGAATCGCTGGGAAGAAGTTTAAGCGTACCCGTAACGTCGTATTTTTTAACGCTGAAATACTTACATTCGCCTATCAGTTTTTCGACGTAACCGTCATGCACTACGCTGGGATAGGAAGAGCGAAAGCCCGTTTTTTCTTTCTTGAAGTCAATAACGTCCAGCGCCTTTTCCACCTGCAAATCGCGCAGTTTTCCGTTTTTGTCTTTTCTGCAATAGTCGTAAAGTCTGTACGTTACGTTAGATGACTGCTGAACTTCACACATAAGGCACCCCGCGCCTATCGCGTGTACGGTGCCGGCGCGCAGGAAGTAAGTTTCGCCCTTTTTGACGGGAACTTTGTTAAGCACTTCCAAAAGCGTGTTTTTCTTAACCATTTCCCTTATTTCTTCGGGCGTAACGTCCCTGTTGAAGCCGACATAGATGAAAGCGTCTTCTTCGGCGTCCATAACGTACCACATCTCGTTTTTGCCGTAATCGCCTTCTATCGGGAAAGCGTAATCGTCGTTGGGGTGGACCTGAATGGACAAACTCTTTTTAGCGTCGATAAACTTGACCATAAGCGGGAACCTTTCGTATCCCTGAGTTTTCCAGCCAAGCTGTTCTTTAC
Organism: Bacillota bacterium; assembly: GCA_023403375.1. GTDB lineage: Bacteria > Bacillota > Clostridia > Christensenellales > Borkfalkiaceae > UBA1259. Next base: position 12,307 of record JAEYEN010000030.1, on the reverse strand, counting down.
CGAGCATCTGTATATAATCGCTGAAAGAATAGCCTTTATATTTACCCGTAGCGATTTCCGATTGACCTGCGGGATGAGCGGAGAGTTCCCAACTTTCCGCAACCGACGTCATATTGCCGATAGCCTTTTGCAGTTTATCGCGTATTTTAGTGCCGCCCCAAATCGCGTCCTTAAACACGGGTTTAAGTTTTACAAGGCTGTCCTGAACTACCGTTTTCTTTTTCTTCTTTATCTCTTCAACGTAATCGGCGTTCTTTGTCTGAATCATAACAAGGTTGCGCCTGCCTTCGTTTGTAAGCGTATATTCCACAAGACTTCTGAACAACACGCAGGAATCTTTGACCTGTTTTTTCTTTTCGGTCGCGCCGGAAGTTACCCTCGCTTCGCCTTCCGCAATAAAATAATTTACCGAATACCCTTCTTCCGTAACCGAAGAGAACGAGCGCCCGGGGAATACCGTTATTCTGCTTATTTCGCATTTATCGGTTCGGTTAAGCACTTCTTTGCTGCCCCACTTTTCGTAAAAAATGGGCGATTCGTCAAAATACTTGCTCTTGTCCGAATAGTGCCTTTTCGCCACGTCCTTTATGCTGTTTTCTTTGTTTATCTGGGTTATGTAAATAGCGTCTCTCGTGTTCGCTATAAGCACGTCTTTAAGCCCGTTGGCAACGATAAGTTGCTCGTCGGACGTATTTACTATTTCAACGTTTTTATTGTTGTATTCTATGGTGTTTCTCTTTCTGTCTTCGGAATTGCCGATAAACTTATAATAAGACGAAATATCGGTAATTCTAGTCCAAGTGAAATACGCTTCCACAAGTTCCAGCGCGCGGTTATTGAGCACTTTATCCAGCCCCAGCGCGATAGAATCTCCGACGTCTTCGAACTCGTTGTTTTTTAAGCCTACGTTTCTGCAACGTTCGACGTAATCGGGGTCGCAGTTTTCCAGAATAACCGACGCTTTGGCGGCGTAAATTCCGCAGTCGCAGAAACAGTTTTTGGTTTCTCTCGCGGAGAATCTGACGCCCCTTGCCGAAACGTCGAAGTAATGATAAATTTCGTCCGTATTGCCGTTGGGTTTAACGCCGATAGCGGCAATTTTGTTGTTTTTAACTATATTTTTAGCCTTGACTATGCAAGAATTGTACTCGCCGTCTATAATATGGTCGGTGAAAACTATTAAAAGTTCTTCGTCCGGCTGAGCGTAAAGCGCGTTTATAACGACCGACGGCGCGGTTTTAAGCGGTTTGTTTTCTAACAGAAGCGAATAATTAAGTCCCTGAAAAGCCTGCAACTGACCTCTGGCGATGTTTTCGTATTTTTTGTTGGTAATAACGACAAACTCGTCGCAAAAAGGCATGTTTCTCAAAATTGCTTCCTGAAACATCGACCTGCCTTTCTTTATTTCCATAAATTGTTTGGGGAAGTTTTTTCTCGACAGCGGCCACAATCTGTCGCCGCTTCCTCCCGCAAGAACTATACACTTCATCTTTTAATCCTTGTTTATAATTATGCTTTTACGTTAGTTTAACTTATTTTAGTCGGTAAACGCCGATATGCTTTTTCCCAATTCCGAAAGGCTTTCCGCCGCCGATTTTTCCGACGCGGCTTTCACCCCGTAATAAAATTTTATCTTCGGCTCGGTTCCCGACGGGCGCACGCAACACCAACCGTCGTTTTCAAGTTCGTAATATAAAACATTGCTCTTCGGAAGCCCCGTTTTTAGAACGCTTCCGTCCGATAAAGCGACGCGCTTGTCTAAAAGATAATCCCTTATCGCAAGCACTTTCGATTTTCCTATATTTTTCGGCGGCGCGTTCCTTAAATTGTCCATAATGGCGCTTATTTTTTCAGCGCCTGCCGCACCTTTTAAGGTTACCGTCTGCATACTCTCTTTAAAATACCCGTATTTTCGGTAAATGTTTTCCATCTGGTCGCAAAGCGTAAGTCCGCGGTCTTTATAATACGCGCACGCTTCCGCAAGCATCGCCACGGCGGAAACGGAGTCTTTATCCCTTGCGTGCGTTCCCACAAGACACCCGAAACTCTCTTCGTACCCGAACAGATACTCGTACGCGCCTTTGTCCCCGTCGTATTTCCCACCGTTTTTCGCTTTCGCAAGTTCGTATAAATGAATCTGCTCGCCGATATACTTAAATCCCGTTAAAACTTCTTTAACGGAAATTCCGTAAAATTCGGCGATTTTATACGCCATTTTGGAAGAAACCACGGTGGTAACAAGCACGCCGTCTTTCGGGTTTTCGGGAAGCAGCCCTTTTTCTTTTTTCTGCGACAAAATATATTCCGCAATAAGAAGTCCGCTCATATTCCCCGTGAAAGACTTATATTCTCCGCTTTTATTATCGAATGCGTAAATGCCGAGTCTGTCCGCGTCGGGGTCGGTCGCAAGCGCGATGTCCGCTTTGACTTTTTCGGCAAGTTTCAAACAGTAATCGAATGCTGCGGGGTCTTCGGGGTTAGGATATTTAAGCGTGGGAAAATTTCCGTCTGCGGCTTCCTGCTCGCTTACCACGTAAACGTTTTTGAACCCTTCTTCCGAAAGCACCCTTCTTACGGGCATATTGCCCGCGCCGTTAAGCGGCGTATACGCTATTTTAACGTTATCCGCCTGCTTTTTTATAACGCTCGGATTAAGCGATAAACTTTTAACGGCGTTTATAAAAGCGTCGTCCGCTTCTTTCGATATTATCTGTAAAAGTCCGCTCGCTATCGCCGACTTTTCGTCCGTGCGTCTGATTAACGAGTAGTCTTCTATTTTATTTACTTCTTCGATGATGAGTCTGTCATAAGGCGGAACAATCTGCCCGCCGTCCGACAAATATACTTTATATCCGTTATATTCGGGCGGATTATGGCTTGCGGTTATCACTATCCCCGCCGTCGCGCCGTAATATCTTACCGCAAAAGAAAGTTCGGGGGTGGGTCTTAACCCGTCGAAAAGATAGGCTTTAATACCGTTTGCGCAAAGTATAACAGCGCCGGATAGCGCAAATTCCTTGGACATTCTTCTGCTGTCGTACGCTATAACCACACTCTTTTCTTTGTAATTTTTATTTATAAAGTTGGCAAGCCCCTGAGTGGCTTTACCTACCGTATAAACGTTCATCCTGTTTGTTCCCGCGCCGATAACTCCGCGAAGTCCGCCCGTTCCGAAAGAAAGATGCTTGTAAAACCTGTCTTCTATTTCCTTTTCATCCGTCAGACTTTTCAGTTCCTTTTTTGTTTCTTCGTCAAAAACGGGGCTATCCAACCACTTATGATATTCCGCTTTATAATCCATCAGACAAGATTTCCTTTTCCTTCGTTTTTCAGTATGTCCACGATTTTTTTAACGTCCTGCGCGCGGTCCTTTCTGCAAACCATTATCGCGTCCGCCGTTTCGACTATTACCAGCCCTTCCACGTCCGCCGCCGTTATAATCCTTTTATCCGAATATATAACGCAATCTTTGCAGTCTACCGTAACCGCCTGCCCAACGATAACGTTCCCGTTTTCGTCCTTCGGATTGAGAACGTCCATCATATCCCAACTTCCGACGTCGCTCCACCCGAACTCGGACGGAATCACTTTAACCCCGTCGCTTTTTTCCATAATGCCGTAATCGATAGACACGGCGGGGATAGCGGGATAAATCTCCGCCTTTTCTTTTTCTTCTTCTCCCCTTTTTATCGCCGCGTATAAAAGCATAAGTTTCTCATATGCTTCGGGAAGATAGGTCTTGAATTTTTCCATTATCAGCGAAGCGGTGAACACGAAAACGCCGCTGTTCCAGACGTATCCGCCTTCTTTTAAGTATCCTTTCGCCACTTCTTCCGACGGTTTTTCAACAAACCTTAAAACGTCTTTGACTTCTCCGTCGCCCGAATAGTTTATGTATCCGTATCCCGTTGCGGGGAACGTGGGTTTTATACCCAGCGTTACTATGTTCTCGCCCTTTTCTGCGACTTCCGCCGCCAATTTAAGAACGCGCGCGTATTCTTTTTCGTCTTTGATATAAGCGTCCGACGGGGTAACAATCATAACGCCGTCGCCACGCGTTGCAAGTATTTTAACCGCCGCATACCCTATGCAAGCCGAAGTATTTCTCGCGCAGGGTTCTATAAGCACGTTTTGTTCGGGAATTTCGCCTTTCGTGAGTTCGATTGTTTTCTCCGCGTGGGAACTGCCCGTAACGGCGTATATATCCGGATTTCCGCAAACCGCTTTAAGCCTTTTTGCCGTTTCGTTAATCATAACGTCTTTACCGCTTAAATTGAGAAGTTGCTTGGGGTTTTTGTTTCTGGAAAGCGGCCAGAATCTCGTTCCGCCGCCGCCAGCCATAATTACGCCGTAAACGTTCATATAAAGCCTCAGAGTACACTATTACTTATAAAAGTATATTATATTATAACAAAGCGCGCGCCTTTCGTCAAGCACTAAGCGTAATTAGTCTTTTACAAACACGGATTATAAGCGAAAGTATTATTTTATCGACAATGCGCGGTCTTATACGTATTTATTCCGACAAACGAACTTGTGCGGTTTTATTCTCCTGCGCGGACTTTTTGCTTACGTAATAATATCGCATACTCACCACGCTGCCCAGCGCCAGGCCGAACATTAAGATATACACCCATAAAATAAAAATGATAAAAGTCGCAAGCCCGCCGTAGAAAGCGTTGTAAGAATTATAAAGCCTTAAATACGCCATAAAACCTATCGTTCCCACAACAATAACCGATAAAGCCGAAAGCGAACCCAGAGAATTGACGTTAAAGGTAAGTTTAACGGGCGAAATAAAGCGGTTAAGCACCATAATAATCGCATACCCCGTTAACACGACAAGCGTGAAAACGCTGATTAGCACCGATACTTTACCCACTGCCGTAAGCGAAAGCGTGGAGAAAAATCGGTTGCCGTAAGCAAATATAAGCGCGCACAAAAGAAACAAAACAAACAAAACGCCCATTGCGAATATCGCCCACAACCGTCTTAAAACGCCCCTTCTGTAACGCCCTTTTTTTCTGAAAATATAATCGCCGTCCTTAGACATCTGATTAAGCAGCGTGGTAGTCGATAAAATTACCGTCAGCACGAAAAAAAACGTAACCCCCTTAGATACGTTTTCCGCAGCGGAAACCACTTCAAACGCCATACTCTTAAACTCTTCGGGAAAAAACGAAACAATCTCGGTCGAAACGTCCACGCCGAACAGATTAAAAGCGGTGATAATAAGAAAAGCAAGCGGCACGACGGCAAGCAGAAAATAAAAAACCCACGCCGCGGCAACCGTGGATATGCGCGTGTCCTTAAAAAAACTCGCCGCCCCGTTTTTTATCTCTTTGCCCTTTTTAAACATAAAAACAGTCTATGTAAATACAGACTGTTTATTCTTATGAATTATCTCTCTTTAAGTCGTAAAAACTCGAAAAAAACGCTTTTTTCGGCGATTTTGAAAAATTTTACGGTTTTAAGCGGTTGTTCGCCTTTAATACGGCTATAATTCGCCCGTTATGTTTTATGTAATCGGTTAAGTTTATGTTTAGGCTATGCCGCCCGATAAATCAGATGTTTTCGACAAAGATTTTGGAATAAATTTCGTCGTACTTATCCTTATAAAACAAGTTCGTTCCGCTCGTCGTTATAGAAGCCGTTCCGGCGGCAACGCTCATTTTAAGTATTTCGCGCATAGGGAGTCCGCGTTCTAACCCCACGCACACGGCGGCAACCATACAATCGCCGGCGCCAACCGTGGAATTAACCGCAACTGACGCGCTTTTACAATAAAAATTATCTTTCCCGTCGGTTAAAATCGCCCCGTCTTCGCCCAGCGATATAAGAACGTTTTTAACGCCCCTGTCAAGATAAACGGAAGCGGCTTTCACCGCGTCGGATTTTCTTTTAACGGTGTAGCCCGTAAAACTTTCCAACTCTCTCAGATTTGGTTTGACCAAAAATATTTCGTGTCCGCAGGACAGCGCGCTCTCCATATTTTCTTTTTCGGTATCCACTATCACCTTAACGCGTGAAGGAACGTTCGATAAAACTTCGCCGTAAAATTCGGGGCGAACGCCTTTCGGCAGACTTCCGCTCATAACGACTGTGTTGCATTCTTCCGATAAACTTCTCACAAGTTCTATCAGTTTAAGTTGATTTTCTCTTTCAACCGTTTCGCCCCTGTCGTTGATTTCGGTAAGCATAGACTTTTTGTCTATTATTTTGTAATTTACCCTTGCGTTGCCCGCACTGTAAACAAACTTGTGCCCCACGCCTTCTTTATCCAGAACGTGCTCGAAAAGTTTACCTTGCGTTTCGAACATAAAACCCGTGGCAAAACTTTTTTCGCTCAGCCTTCTCACGCCGATTGCGACGTTAAGAGCCTTCCCCGAATAAGTTTCGACTTTATTGCTAACTCTGTTTAACATTCCTACGTTTAAACTGTCCAATTCTATTGTGCAGTCTATACTTGGGTTAGGACATATTGTAAGAACCATTTTATCACCGTATTTTCAGTTGAATTTTGTAAATCGTATCGTTAAAATCAAACGTTATTACAAATCGTTTTATAAACGTGTTATATAAACGTTTTATAAGTTTATAAGCGTCCTGAACGGTTGCGCCGTTTAACTCATATATAAGCCTGATTATCGCTCTTAACAGGCTTTCCGCACGGTAAAATCAATCACCGTGCGGAAAAATCGGTTTTGCTCGAATGTTATTTCGCGGCGGCAATAATCTTTTCCTGCTCCGTGAAAGGCACTTCTTCATATCTTAAAAATTCCGCTTCGAAACTTCCTCTGCCCTGCGTCATGCTAAGCAAATCGGTAGCGTATTTAAGCATTTCGGAAAGTGGCGCTTCCGCAGATATAACCTGCACGCCGTTTACCGATTCCATACCGAGAATTCTGCCCCTGCGCTTATTCATATCGCCCATTATATCGCCCGTAAAATAGTCGGGAACGGAAATTTTATAGCCGTACACGGGTTCTAAAATGGTGGGTTTAGCGCGGCGCATTGCATCGTCGTAAGCAAGTTTTGCCGCCGACACGAACGCGACTTCTTTGGAATCTACGGGGTGATATTTGCCGTCGAAAAGCGTGCATTTAAGGTTTACCACGGGGTATCCCGCAAGAACGCCTTTCTTTATCGCTTCTTTAAGCCCGCTTTCTACCGCGGGTATAAATTGCTTGGGCACCGCGCCGCCGACTACCGCGTCCACGAACTCGAAATTACCGTCCGCCGCGCCCGGCTCGAACCTGATGTTCGCCACGCCGAACTGACCCGCGCCGCCCGTTTGCTTTTTATGTTTTCCTTCCGCTTCTACTTTTGCGGTTATGGTTTCTCTGTATGCTACTTTCGGAGCGCGGAGTACCGCTTCCGCACCGAATTTGGACTTGACTTTTTTGCACAAAACGTCTAACTGCGTTTCGCCCTGTCCCCTGATTACCGTTTCGCCCGTTTCTTTGTCTTTTTCCACCTTAAAGGTCAAATCTTCTTCCGAAAGTCTTGTAAGACCTTGGAACACTTTTTCTTCGTCACCCGAATTTTTTGCGCTTATCGCCATTGTAAGAACGGGTTTCGGCAAGTCAATGGGCATATACTTTATTTTAAAGTTTTCGTCCGCTAAGGTATCGCCCGTATTGGTTTTGGTTAACTTGTTTACCGCGCCTATATCGCCTGCGGAAAGACATTCTACCGCTTCCTGCTTTTTGCCTTTAACGATATACACGGAATTGATTCTTTCTTTTTCGCCCGTTACGGTATTAAGCACGGTCATACCGCTTTTTAACGTTCCCGTAAACACTCTTATGTAATTTAACTTGCCTATAAACGGGTCTACGGTAGTTTTAAAAACCTGACCGCTGAACGGTTTTTCGGCGTCGCAACTTATCTCCGTTATTTCTCCGTCCAGAATCGCTTCTACCGGTCTTCTCTCTATCGGCGACGGCAAGATATCCACAATTTCGTTCATCAAATTGATTACGCCAAGGTTTTGCGTGGCGGAACCGCCCATAACGGGCACGGTATCGCCGTTAAAAAGCCCCGTTTTAACGCCCTTTATTATGTCGTCGTTAGAAAGCCAGCCGCCGTCTAAATATTTATTCAGCAAGTCTTCCGAAGATTCCGCCGCCGCTTCCGTCAGTCCTTCTTTCAAAAGCGTTACTTCGTCTTTGATTTGTTCGGGCACCTGAATCTCGTTTCTTCCGCCCTGCGTGAACTCATACGCCTTTCCCGATATAACGCTGACGTATCCTTTCATTTTGCCGTCGCGGAGAATAGGCGTGTGCATAGTCGCGATTTTTTTGCCGTATTTATCTCTGAACGCTTCTACCGTCTTAACGTAGTTTGCGTTTTCTTTATCAACGCCGTTTATAAAAATCATAAGCGGAATATGACGGCCGATACAATAATCCATCGCCTTTTCCGCACCTACGGAAACTTGTCCGTTTGCGTCCGCCACAAGTATCGCGGAAGCCACCGCGCGCATCGCTTCTTCAAACTCGCCCGAAAAATCGTAATACCCGGGAACGTCCACCAGATTTATTTTAACGTCTTTCCAATATGTATACGCCACGGAAAGCGAAATAGAAATTCCACGCGCCGTTTCTTGCTCTTCAAAGTCCATAACCGTGTTTTTATCGGTTATTTTGCCCAGTCTGTCTATACTCTTTCCGTTGAAAAGTATGGCTTCGCATAAAGAAGTCTTTCCTTCTCCGCTGTGCCCTATTACCGCAACGTTTCTGATTTTGTCGGCTGTTATTACGCCCATTGTCTTGTTCCCCCTTTCAGTAACTACTTTACCCGCCCTTATCTTTCGGGTTTACGTCGCCTTGCGACTACGATATTATTATACCAACAATAAACGCCCATTTCAAGAGGGTTTTTAAATTTTTGTTTTGCACCTTTTCCGCACCCTTAAAACCAAAGCCGCCACGTGCGGCGCCCACAAAAAATCAAGCCGCCGCGAGCAGCACTCTGCCCCCAAGCCGCCACAAACGGCGCTCTTAAAAAGTTAAGCCGCCGAAAACGTATTTAAATCCGACCGCCGAAGTCGGCAGACGAGAAAATTTCCATTACTTTTACCGCGCCTTAAAATGCAAGCCGCGGTAAAACGTACTCAATAATCGTCGGTATTGATTCTTCCGTCGCCGAACAGATTGTTGCAATCGGGCATACCGTTTTTTTGCGGCGGACATGGCGGCGGACACGGCGGAGCGCAAGGGTTACAGGGCGGCGGGCAAGGGTTACAGGGCGGCGGAAACGGCGGTTGTTGCGGGGCGGGTCTTCCACCCTTTAAGGTAACGCTTTTATCGCACATATCGCCGCATTTTAAGTCCACGAGTATCACGTCGTTTCCTATTTTCAGTATTTTGCTTTCGTCTATATACAGACTGCTTCTGTCAAGACATTTGAGAAAAAAGTTTCTTCTCGTTCCCGGAACGACTATTCCCACCAATATTCCTTTTGGAAAATTAAGTTTTAAGTCCGTGATTCTTCCAAGGCACCTGCCGTCGGAAACGTTTACCACGTCGCGTTTTTTTAAATCGTTAAAAGAAAGTTCCATACATTATCTGTATGAAACTTCTTTCTTTAATATTCTTTTTTAACTTTTATATGATTGATTTTTTAATTTTGCCGTCGTAAACTTTCGCATGCCCTTTTTTGCCGTCCGTTATTTCTTCGCAAAGTTTAACGGAAGCGCCGTTTACGTCAGGCGTTTATTCCGTTTTTAATTTCTTTAAGCGCGTTTTTTTCAAGTCGGCTTACCTGCGCCTGAGATATGCCCACTTCGTAAGATATTTCCGTCTGCGTTTTGCCTTCAAAATATCTTAAATAGATAATTTTTCTTTCCCGTTCGTCCAATTTGTTTATGGCGGTAGATATAGCGGCGGATTCCGTCCAGCGTTCGTCGGTATTTTTTTCGTCGCCAAGTTGGTCCATTAAAAGCAAGGTGTCGCCCGACTTGTTAAACACGGGGTCGTAAAGAGATACCGTGTCGGATATAGCGTCCAAACAATAAGAAACTTCCGTTACGGCAACGTTCATTTCTTTGGCTATCTCATCCACCGTAACGCCTTCGCACCGCTTTTCCATTTCCGCGCGGGTTTTAAGCGCGAGATAGGCGGTATCCCTTATGCTTCTTGATATGCGCAACGAGTTTCCGCCGCGTAAAAAGCGTTTTATCTCGCCGATAATCATAGGCACCGCATAAGTGGAAAACTTTACGTTAAAAGATAAATCGAAGTTATCCACCGCCTTGATAAGACCTATCATACCTGCCTGAAAAAGGTCGTCCGAATTAACTTTTTTCGCCCAGAACCTTTTTATGACGGACAACACCAGCCGCATATTAGCCACAATAAAACGTTCTCTTGCCGCACTGTCGCCTGCCGCCAACTTTTGTAATAATTCCGCGCTTTCTTTTTCTTTGATACGCGGAAGAAGCGCGGTGTTTACACCGCATATAACGACTTTACCGTTCATAACCCCTCCTATGTATTCTCTTAAAGGGGTGAAGTTAGTATCGCCGTTTTTTTCCTTTTTATACCATTTTAACGAATTCTTTTTTCAGTCTTAAAATTATCTTCTTTTCCAATCTCGATATATAACTTTGCGAAATGCCGAGCATATCCGCCACTTGTTTCTGCGTCAGTTCTTCCCCGCCCGAAAACCCGAACCTGAGTTCGACGATTTTCCGCTCTCTGCCGTTGAGTTTTTTAAGCGCTTCTTTTATAAGGTCGTTTTCCACGCCCGACTCTATTTTTTTATACACCACGTCGCCGTCCGTTCCCATAACGTCGGAAAGCAACAGTTCGTTACCTTCCCAGTCGGTGTTAAGCGGCTCGTCGAAAGACACTTCGCTTTTTATTTTTACGGTCTTTCGCAAGTGCATCAGAATTTCGTTTTCTATACATCTTGAAGCGTACGTCGCAAGTTTTATGTTTTTGTCGGGCTTATAAGAATTGACCGCCTTTATCAAGCCTATCGTTCCCACCGAAATAAGGTCGTCAGGGTCTACGCCGGTGTTTTCAAACCTGTGCGCTATGTAAATGACAAGCCTTAAATTATGTTCTATCAGTTGTTCTTTAACGCTCTCGTCGCCGTCAGACAGTTTGGATAAATAAACCGTTTCTTCGGCGGGCGTAAGCGCGGGCGGCAACGCTTCGTTTCCGCCGATATAACGCAGAAGATTGTCGCTTAACTTAAACTTTTCAAGAAACTTTTTTAACTTTTTCAGCAATATCATCATTTCCCCCGATTAACGCGGGGTGCAAAATCAAGCCGTAGCCTATCCCCGCTCCTTTTTCGGCAACGCCTATCGTTACGTTAGATATTATATTCGGCTTGTCCGCGCAATAGACTTTTATACCGTCTATTCTGAACGTCGCCATTTTTCCCTTTCCCATAACCGTAGAGTATTCTATAAATTTAAGTTTGGGAATACCCATAGACATAAGTTTTGCCGCCGTGCCCTTTCCGCACACTATAACGGGGCGGTCGCCGTCGTACAGGTTGTTACCCGTGTCTATAAACCCCGTAACGGCGGTCGTTTTGCCGTTAAAAACAAGTTCGCATTTAACAAGATTGCCGCCGACGGTTTTTCTTTTATAAATAAACTTTACTATCGCGGTAACGCTTTTTATAATCACCGCAACGGGCAGAATCATAAGCGCGATTGAAAGTTCTGCGGAATAGTCAAGTCCCAAAAGCGAATAGATACCCGTTATCGCTCCGCCGGCAAGAAAAGTGAACGCCACAAAAAGCAACGCGGTAACGTAAAACTCTTTTACGGAGTTATATTTTGCCGCAACAAAAACCAGAATCACGCCCGTCAGCAGTTTCAGAAAGAAAACGATAACGGCGGATAAGTCTATAAGCGGAAAAAGCGGCGCGGTTACGGCGCCCAGAGCCGCGGCTAAAAATAACCTTAACTTTTTTACGGTCTTTCCCGTTACCGAAAAAGCCGCTTTAAGCAGTAAATAGTCTATTACGAAATTGTCTAATAAAACGTATTCGATATAACAAACCATTAACGCCCCCGTGCAAAAAGTTTAGCACGGGGGCGTTTGGTGTTTTTAGTTATATTTTAAGTTTTAAAGAGTTTTTTTGGCGGATAAAAAATTTTCCGTCCGACGATTTCTCTGCGGGAAGTTAGTTCTTAATCGGCTAATTCATAAATTCCAAAATAATGTCGTTCTGAACGTACAGGTATTCGTCTTTGATTTTCAGTCTGTCGCCCGTAATATCCAGAAACTTTTCTTTCTTTTTAAGCGCATGGGCATAATCGGTTTTGAAATCGGCGTTA
>JAEYEN010000025.1 GCA_023403375.1 Bacillota bacterium | reverse complement strand
TTATTATATAAATGCCCATATATTAAAAGTTAATCTTTTTCCGTTTTTAATACGTATGCTCACACGTTATATTTTGATTCTTCCGTTATTTTATATAATTGCGCATACGTTATTAAGTATTTTCGGTTATAAAAAAGTATTTGCTTTTTTATGTAGCCCGCTTATATAACCCATTCTCCGTCGGCAAAGAGCGTAACTTGTTCGCCGCTATCCTTAACGCCCGTAACAGATAAATCGGGCGTTCCTATCATAAAGTCCACGTGTTCTACCGAGTCGTTTACGCCCATATTTTTAAGTTGTGTTTTAGAAAGATTTTCGCCGCCTTTAACGGTGGTGGGGTAGGCTTTGCCGAGAGCGATATGGCAACTTGCGTTTTCGTCGAAAAGCGTGTTGTAAAACAGCACGCCGCTTTCCGCTATGGGAGAGCGCTTGCCTATCAGGGCAACTTCGCCCAAACTCGTTGTGCCTTTGTCCGTTTCTATAATCTGTTTAAGCGCGTCTAATCCGCTTTCCGCCGTGTAATCGACGACTTTGCCCTTCTTAAACGTCAGAGAAAATTTGTTTATAAGTTTTCCGTTGTAAGAAAGGGGAAGAGCGGACTTTACAACGCCGTCTATTCTTTTATTGTGGGGTGCGGTAAACACTTCTTCCGTAGGCATATTCGCAACAAAATATACCCCGTCTGCCGCACGCTCCTTTGCGGAAAGCCAGACGTGTCCGTCTGCTAAACCGACCCTTAAATCGGTGCCGTTTTTGCTTTTGAAATGTAAGTAAGAAAAGCGATTTTTATTTAAAAATTCCGCGCGCTCGTCTAACCGTTTAATATGCTTTTCCCAAGCGGAAAGGGGGTCCCCGCAATCTAAACGCATAGTTTTTTCTATTGCCGCCGACAACTTTTCTTCCGCGTTTTTCTTGCCGGCAAACACCTGTTTTGCCCATTCCGCCGTAGGAACGGAAACAACGCACCAACGTATTCCGTTTTTCATAACCTGTTCGGAAAATTTTTTAAGTTTGTTCGACCGCGCTTTGGAATAAGCCGCAAGTTTTTCCTGCGGGACGTCTGCAAAAGCGGTGGGGTTTTCCGCCGCAATGGCAACGTAACAAAAACCGCGTTTAACAAGGTCGTTCTTGCTTTCTATAACGTGGGCGGGAATGTCGGTTAAAGCCGCCGTGTCGGCATACAAAAAATTAAGCCTGTCAGTCTTTTCGCTTTCCCAGCGGATTCTGACTATGCTTGCGCCGAGTTTATATGCGGTTTCGGTAAACGCTTCCGCAACTTCGGGCTTTTCTACTGGGCAGGCGATTTCCACGCCCTGTCCTTTTTGTAAGTTTACGCCTATTTTAAGCGTGAGTTCTGCAAACTTGTAAAGTTTTTTTCCGTTTAACATATTGCACCGTCTTTTCTATGTGATTTTATTTGTTTTTGGTTGTAAATTTTAATATTTGATTTTTGCTTTTAATCCGCGCTTAAATGCGCTTTTCGTATGTTTTCCTAATATGTTTTCCTAAATGGTATAACAATTAAAAAGCGTTGTCAAGCGGCGCGGAACCCGAATTAAGTAAATTCTTGTCTGTTTTGTAAAAATCGCGCGCAATCTTTACCCGATTTGTTTTTACGGTTACCGCTATAAGTCAATTTGTTATTGACAAGTCTAATATTATATATTATAATTACTTAGATAATATAGTGGTGCAAAATGGCTATTCTGGAACAGATAAAAAGGTCGGAAGACGTTAAAAAATTAAATTTAACCGAACTTACGCAATTATCCGAAGAGTTGCGTTCGGAAATTATCGCCGCGGCGAAAGAGAACGGCGGGCACCTTGCCTCTAATCTCGGCGCGGTGGAACTCGTCGTGGCACTTTATCACGTTTTCGATATGCCTGACGATAAACTGATTTTCGACGTTGGGCACCAGTGTTACGCGCATAAAATTCTGTCCGACAGAAAAGATAAATTCTCAACAATAAGGACGGACGGCGGTATTTCGGGTTTCCCCGATATTAAAGAAAGCGAGTACGACGCGTTTACCACGGGGCACGCGGGAACGTCTGTCGCGGCAAGTATAGGCTACGGAAAAGCGAGAGATTTAAAAGGCGAAAATTACAGAATAATCGACGTGGTGGGCGACGGGTCTTTCGTGAACGGTCTTAATTTAGAAGCGGTTTCCGCTTCCGACAAAAAGCCCAAAAACCTTCTTGTAATTTTAAACGATAACGGAATGAGCATATCGCTCAATAAAAACGGACTTTATAAATTCATTTCCAAAGGCACAACCAAAAAAACCTATATCAAATCCAAACGCGCGATAAAAAAGATATTCGGCGAATCCATCGTAACCCGTTTTTTGAGAAAACTGCGCAACTTTCTTAAACGTATGCTCAATCGTAATAATATTTACGAGCAGTTCGGGTTCAAATACGTGGGCGTATTAAACGGCAATAACTTAAAAGAACTCATTCCCGCCCTTAAAAGAATAAAAAACACTATGAACGACAAAGCGGTGTTTTTACACGTTATGACCAAAAAGGGCAAAGGACTTTGCTGTGCGGAGTCCGAGCCGTACGTTTATCACGGCGTGGGTAAAGATTTAATAAGCACAAGCGGAGAGTTTTCTTATGCGCTGGGCGGAATTTTAAACGAGATTATAGATAAAGACAAACGCGTGGTGGCTATAACCGCCGCAATGAAAAACGGAACGGGGCTTTGCGGGGTCGAAGAACTTCACCCCGATAACTTTATAGACGTGGGCATTGCCGAAGAGTATGCCGTAACGCTTGCCGCGGGCATGGCGGCGGGCGGGGCTAAACCCGTCGTTGCGGTGTATTCCACTTTCTTGCAACGCGCTTACGACCAGATTTTGCACGACGTGTGCATATCCGATTTGCCCGTAATTTTTGCGATAGACCGCGCGGGATTAGTCGGCGCCGACGGAAAAACGCATCAGGGCGTTTTCGACCTGAGTTTTTTGTTGCACATTCCCAATATGACGGTTTATGCGCCTGCAAACGTAAAAGAACTCAAAGACGTTTTGCTTCACGCGCTCGGCGAAAACAAGCCTGCCGCGATACGTTATCCTAACGCCGCGGAGGTTGATATGGAATTCTCTTCCGACTTAAAAGAAAATCCTATGGCGGAAATCTGCGGCGGAGAAGAACTTACCGTTTTGGCGGTGGGTCCGAGAATGATAAAACTCGCTCTCGAACTTAAAGATAAATTCGGAGAAGGGTGTGCGGTTTATAATGCGCGCACGCTAAAACCGCTTTCCGAAAAGATAATGAGAAAAATTGCGATTAAGCCCGTAATCACGCTGGAAGAAAACAGTCTTGTGGGCGGATTCGGCGCCTATGTTTCGGAATATTATAAACAAGCGGGCATAAAAGCGCGCGTGTTCTCGTTCGGAATTATGGACGAATTCGTCGAACACGGAAATATTGCCAATCAGTTAGATAAAAACGGACTTAACGCCGATAATATTTATAAGCAGGTCAAAGACCGGCTTTCAGGAACGAAAGATGAACAAAAATCTTAAAAAACTAATTTTTATCACTACGGATATTTTACTTGCCGCGCTTTCTTTCGCGATATGCTTTCCGCTATTCGGTATGCGAATCGGCGAAACGATAGGCGACGTATGGTACTACGTTTTAGCGGGTATCGTCGCGGTTGAACTGTTTGCGTGGCTGTTCGGACTTTATTCCAACATCTGGAAATACGCAGGGTTTTTAGAAGCGCTGAGAATTGTGCTTGCAAGCGTGTGTATTCTTGCGGTAAACCTTATTTCGGTTGCAATAAGCGACGGTAAACTTTCTTTCGCTTTCGGACTGATGGTTTCGGCTTTTATCTTTTTATCGCTTTCGGTAAGCAGGTTTTTACAAAAATTTATCGGCTATTTTTCAAACTACAACGTTCGCCATAAGAAAGACAAAAACACCGTAAGGGTTATAATCGTCGGCGGCGGCGACGCGGGGTCTATGCTCATCAAAGAGATGAAAACTTCGGATAAAATAAATATGACGCCCGTCTGCGTTTTAGACGACGACGAAAGAAAAATAGGTCGGTTTATAAACGGCGTTAAAATAGTAGGGGCGACGAAAGACGTGGTTTCCGCCGCACAGAAATACGCCGCGGAAGAAATCATTATCGCAATGCCCAGCGTAAGCAATTCCGTAAAAAGCAGGATTATCGCAGAATGTCAGAAAACCTCCTGTAAAGTTATGATAGTCCCCGGTATTTATCAGTTCGCAAGCGGCAGACTCAGCGTGTCGGCGATAAAGGAAGTAAGCATTACCGACCTTTTGGGAAGAGAACAGGTAAAAGTCGATTTAGAGCAGATTATGGGCTATATAGAAAATAAAACCGTTCTGGTAACGGGCGGCGGCGGAAGTATCGGAAGCGAACTTTGTCGTCAGATAAGCGCGCATAATCCTGAACAACTTATTATTTTAGATATTTATGAAAACAACGCATACGATATTCAGCAGGAACTTCTTCGCCGCTTCCCCAAATTAAATCTTCTGGTGCTTATCGCAAGCGTAAGAGACAGAACCAAAATAGAAGACGTGTTCAAAAAATACCGTCCTCAATTAGTATTCCACGCGGCGGCGCACAAACATGTTCCGCTTATGGAAACAAGCCCTAACGAAGCGGTTAAAAACAACGTGGGCGGCACTTTCAACGTTTCGGACCTTGCTGGAAAATACGGCGCGGAAAGATTTATTTTAATATCCACCGATAAAGCGGTTAATCCCACAAACGCTATGGGCGCGACCAAGCGTATCTGCGAAATGATTATTCAGACGATGGACAAAAAGTATAAAACCGATTACGTCGCAGTCCGTTTCGGGAACGTGTTAGGCTCTAACGGTTCGGTTATTCCGCTATTCAAAAAGCAGATTGCGGAAGGCGGCCCCGTTACGGTAACGCATAAAGATATAGTCCGTTATTTTATGACCATTCCGGAAGCGGTAAGCCTTGTTTTGCAGGCAGGCGCATACGCAAGGGGCGGCGAGATATTCGTTCTCGATATGGGCGAACCCGTTAAAATCTACGATTTGGCGGTTAATATGATTAAACTCTCTAATTTAGAGCCGTTTAAGGATATAGATATTGTCGTTACGGGGTTAAGACCGGGTGAAAAACTTTACGAAGAAAGGCTTATGGCGGAAGAAGGGCTTGAAAAAACAGCCAACGATATGATTTCTATCGGAAAGCCTATTGCGTTCGACGAAGAGAATTTGTTCTCTCATA
Organism: Bacillota bacterium; assembly: GCA_023403375.1. GTDB lineage: Bacteria > Bacillota > Clostridia > Christensenellales > Borkfalkiaceae > UBA1259. The sequence goes on along the minus strand of JAEYEN010000025.1, from coordinate 11,244 downwards.
TAGAAAAACTTCTGGAATACGCTAAGTCCGAAGGCTTGGAGATGAAACAAAAAATAAAAGAACTCGTGCCGACCTATATAATAGACGAAAAAAACGCCTGAACGGTTAAAAAAGTCAAAAAAAACTCAAACGGTGTTGCTTTTTTCCCGCTTATATGCTTTAATAGAAAATATAAAGAGAATATGGGCGGAATATAAGCAGAATTCCGACTAATCCCTGTTTTGACTGAGAGTTTAGCGGCGCTTTACTGCGTTACCGATAGAAATTCTATAAGAAAAGTAATCGGAATTTCTTATAGAGAAGTAATCTGATTATTACGAAAACAAAAGTAACCCTGCGTGAAAGGCGATTTTATAAAAAAGAGCGGATAAAGAATTCGGGTTAACAAGCAAATTAAAATCAGATTAACAATCAAGTTAAAATCGGGTTAAAAATCAGGTTAAAAAGTATTTTTATAAAAGTAAAATTATAACAAATATTACAAAAATTATAAGAAGCAAATTTATTCTTTCAAGGAGATTTTCCGAATGGAAAACGAAAAGGGTTTAAGATTTAGCGACGTTATGCACAGAGCGTGGGTCGCCCTGAAACGAAATATCGTGCTGTTTTTAGCGGTTATTTTAGTTATAACCGCAGGCGGCGTGGTTATAGGTTTTGCCAGAAAGCCTGCCTATACCGCCAAAGAATGTGCGTTTTTCAGGGTTAAAGGCTCTGTTGCGGACAGTCAGTTGGATACCGCGCTTACTTCGGCGTATCTGGACACCATAGTCGATTTTTGCGACGAAGGTTGCGTTGTGGACCGTGCAAACTATTACTATTACTGCTATATAAACGGAATCGGCGGTCCGTACGTAGACGTGGACGCGTTTATAGAAAAAATAAACAATCTTTCGGGCACGGAAGATAAACTTTATTATCAGGCGGACAAGCGGCTTGAAAACGCTTCTTATATAAACGCTCAATCGATAAGCGTTTCGGCTTCTTCCACCACTTCGCAGACTATCAGTTACCGCGTTATCGTAAAGTATCAGGATAAGTCGCAGACCGCGGCGAAAGACAAGGTTAAAATTCTTCGTCTTGCGATAGAAAAAGAAGCGAACTTAAAAGACGGCGAAGCGATAAAATATTTCGGCGTTAACGTAAGCGTTGCGGATTGGGGATATCTCGGGTCGGACGCGGACTGGTCTAAAACCAAAATAATTTTAATATCTTTCGTTTTATCCGTCATTGCGGCGGCGCTTGCCGTTTATATCGTAAGCGTTATGGACAGAACGATAAGAGATAAAGACGAACTTGAAAGAATAGCGGGCGTACCGCTTCTTGCCTTTATCGAAGAAAGGGAGGCGGAATAATGAGTAACGAATTTTTGACAGAAGATAAAAAGGAACTTTCCCGCGATAACGGCTTTCCGTTTTTCAAAATCATATACAGAAATCTGGTAATGATTTTGTTGATAATCGTTATTTGTACCGCCGTCGGCGCGGTGCTTGGCGCTGCTAATTCCAAACCCGTTTACACGGCAAAATGCAACGTTATGCTTAAAATAAAACTTAACTATACCGAAAACGTTTCCACAACCACTTCGCTTGCGAAAAAGTATTTGCCCACGGTTGCGGATATCGTTACCAGCCCCGCCACAATCGCGGCGGCGAGAGAAGAGGGCGAAACCCCCGATAAAGGCATTTCGGCAAGCGCAATCGGCGTTTCTTATAAAACCGAAAGTCTTATCTTTTCTATCAAATACACGGGTTCCGATAAAAAACAGTGTATAGAAAGACTTGAAAAAGTTATTTCCGCCGCCGATAAAGAACTTAACGAAAGAAAACCTATCGCGGTAAGCAGCGCAAACCTTGTCAGTATGGAAAACGTTATTTCGGCAACGGCTTCTTCGGGCGGACTTGTAAATCATATTCTTATTTCGGTTGCAATCGGTATCGTTTTAGGCTTGCTTGCGGCAATACTCCGTTACCTGTTGGACAACAAAGTTAAAACCAGTGAAGAGTTGGAAGAACTTACGGGCGCAAGCGTTCTCGCTTTTATCGAGAAATAAGAAAAGATAAGAAACAGAATAAGTAAAAAATACTAAAAAGCGTATTCTCGTATAGGGAGTGCGCTTTTTTATTAAACCTTTTTTAGCCTTTTAGCCTTTCTCGTTTAGTTGTCCGTTTCTTTTCGGGGACAAGTATTTTATATATAGTTGTGCGTTCGTTTTCGGCGTTGGATATTTTAGTTGTATTTTTGTTTTCGCGGTCCGTTTTTCTTAAAAGGTATAAAAAATTTTTTAACGGATATTATCAAAACGTTAAATATTTTTATTGTTAAAGGAGAAAAATATGAACAAAATCAACCCGTTTTACGAAAAAAACGCAATATCGGTCGATAAATTCGCAAGCGTCGACGATTATAGCCCAAAGCCTTATGACAAATTAAAAACGTCGCCTTACACGAAAACGCGAATAATACTCTTAAACGGCACGGAATTCGAGCAGGCGTGGTTTTTGCACCAGTTTAACAGAAACTGTAACGACAATTCTTTGCGCCGCGAAATCGCGCTTATCCGCAGGCACGAGCAACAGCAACAAAAAATTATCTCCGCATTGAAACCGATTGACGAAAGCGATTTGGAAACTACCATTTCTTACGAACAGTTGGCGGTGGATTTGACGGCGATTCTTGCAAGACACGTTAAAGACGACTACGTTAAAAATGCGCTTAACTTTGCGCTGTTAGAAGACTTTGACCACCTTTACCGCTTTGCTAATTTATTGGAAACGGAACAGGGGATAGACGCAAACACCATAACCGGCGGATATACGGAAATCACGCCCGGCAGACCGACCATTGCGGAACCCAGACACCCTTACGACGAGATAAACAGACATATTTCCAAGGAGATTGCCGACCCGTTTACAAAACTTGTGGTAAGTATCATAACCGCCGCAGAGCAGCAAACAATGAACTATTATATGAACATTGCAGGGTTCCATAACAGCGAAACGGGCAAAAAACTTTATTCCGAAATCGCTATGATAGAAGAACAACACGTTACCGAGTACGGAAGTCTTATGGATACAACCTGTACGCTTTTGGAAAGTTGGCTTGTCCACGAATATACCGAGTGTTATCTTTATTACAGTTGTTACGCCGACGAAACCGACCCCTACGTTAAAGAAATTTTCTACAAAAGGTATCTGGAAGAATGCGGACATTTGCAACACGTTGCCAAACTGCTTTATAAACACGAAGGAAAACCTTGGCAGGCGCTTTATACCTGCGGCGGAGATTTTCCCGAACTTTTGTGCTTTGAGGGAAATATCGACTACGTAAGGGGCGTGCTTGGCAAAACCATAAATTATACGAGAAGGGACGACGGATATTGCCTTGTAAACGAGTTGTCCGATAAAGCCAACTATTTCAGTTATCAGAAAGCAAACATCAAAAAACCGCAATCGCTTATGAGCCATAAAGTTATAGAAGACCATATTAAGACTTTCGGCAAAGATTACAGGTATGAAACAAAGAAAAACCCCGTTAAGGAACTGACCGACAGAAAAGCGGACAATATTTTTATCGCACGAAAAAAGTCGTAAAAAATAATCGCCGATAACAATAAATTCGCCGATAATTAAAACAAAAAAATAAGCGTATAAATGCAGAAAAACCGAAAAACGAAAGGGAAAATATATAAAATAAGAACAAATATATAAAATAAAAGTAAAAAGGTATAGAAAAAGCCGCGCTGAAATCACGCGGCTTTTTAGTTTTTATTAACCTAAAATAAAAAATATAAAGACGTAGAAAAGGGATAAAGCAGAAAAGTCCGATAGGTAATAAAAAATCGGATTTTCAGATTTTATCTATTTCGCTTTCAAACTTATCGAAAAGGTTATATCTTTCGGGGTGTGTGAGCGCGGCGTACATCATATCTCTTATATTCGGCACTTCTTTACCGATTTCCGCTATTATCTTTTTTGTATATTCGCGCTTGGTGTTTTTATTTGCCGGGCAACAACTCTTGCAGACGGGCAGCGTTTTAGAATATGATATGATATCCGCTTCTTTAAGCATTATCATAGGTCTTATTAAAGTTATTCCGCATTTATCGAGATAACTTTTGGGTGCGAAAGTGGAAAGTCTGCCTTCATATAACAAAGATAAAATCATAGTTTCTATAAGGTCGTCGCCGTGATGACCGAGCGCCACTTTATTGCAACCCTTTTCTTTGGCAAGGCTGTTAAGCGCGCCTTTCCGCATTTTAGAACAAAGCGCGCAGGGATTACTTTCTTTCCTTATATCGAAAACTATTTTTCCTATTTCCGTTTCGTCTATAATATATTCCACGTTAAGTTCTTTGGTGAACTCTTTAAGCGGCGTATAATCGGTATCCTGCCCGTCAAAGTTAAGATTTTCGGTTATGGCTAAAAGTTCAAACCTTTCGGGTGAAAATCTTCTGTATTCGGCGAGAAGTTTCAGCAAGGTAACGCTGTCTTTACCGCCCGATAAACCTACGGCTATCTTGTCGCCGTCTTTAATGAGTTTGTACTTTTGAATTCCTTTTCTTAATCCCGATAACATTTTTTGCGTGGTCATATTTTTTCTCTTTTTATTTTTTCTTTTTTGTTTTTATTTAGTTTCCGATTTGGTTTTTAATTTGTTTGCTATTTAAATATAATTATATTATACTTATTACGAAAAAATCAACAAGGTTTTAGTGTTTAAGGTAAAAATCAGGTAAATATATGGTAGAATTTTTAAGCAGAATTATAGGAAACGATTATATTTCCACTCTGGTTATGTCTTTGTTGCCGCTCATTGAACTTAAAGGCGGAATAGTTTTTGCAAGGGGCGTAGGGTTCGATTTTTTGGTTGCGCTCGCACTTGCGTTCGCAGGGTCCACGATAGTTTTCGTTCCGCTTTTCTTTTTATTCAGACCGCTCCTTAACCTTCTGAAAAAAATAAAATGGTTTAACGGTTTTGCCGTTAAAGTGGAAAACTATTTCAAGGGCAGAGCTGAAAAAGCGCTTAAAAAAAGCAAAACCGTTAAAAACGAAGAGTTAAACGGAGAAACGGCGAAAGCGGAGAATTCCGCAAAAAAAGAAATTTGGCTTAAACAATTAAGCGTGTTTATATTCGTTGCGATACCGCTCCCGATGACGGGGGTGTGGACGGGCACGGTTATAGCCGTGTTTTTAGGCTTGAAATTTAAAGAAGCGGTTCTTCCCGTTGCGCTCGGCAATCTTGTGGCAGGGCTTATCGTTTCGGGACTTGCCGAATTATTTTTGGCAATATGGGATATTGCCGCGCTGGATTACGTATTATACGGTATATTCGGCTTGGCGCTATTGCTGCTTGCAATAACGCTTATAAAAATGTCGTTATCTAAAAAATCCAAAGCGGAAAAGAGCGCAAACGGCGACGATACCATAACTGACGGAAAGGGCGCGGCGGATAAAGATACGAAAGGCGAATAAAAGGGAGAGAAAATTAAAATGTTCGGCTTTTTTAAAAAACTATTTTCGGGAAAGCCTGCGGAACCTAAACTCGGCATTGCGTTAGGTTCGGGCGGGGCGAAAGGTTTTGCGGAATTAGGAATTTTAAAGGCGTTTGAAGAAAACGATATCGCTTTCGATTACATCGCAGGCACAAGCATAGGCAGTATTATAGGCGCGTTCTATGCGGACGGATATTCCGTAACCGATATAGTGGAAATGTTGAAAAAGATAAATTTTTCGGAAATAAAAAATTTATTTATGCTTAATATGGACACTTCGGGCTTGTTTTCCGTGATAGACAGAGAGATAGGCTCGCTCGATTTTGAAGAACTTAAAAAACCGTTCAGGTCTGTTGCGACGGAACTCGAAAGCGGCGAAGAAAAAGTCTTTTCAAAAGGCAACGTCGCTATAACGCTGTGCGCTTCGTCGAGTTATCCGCCCTTTTTCAAGCCTGTTATAATAGACGGAAAGCGGTATATAGACGGCGCGTTTTCAAACTCCGTCCCTGCGGACGTGGTAAGGGAGATGGGCGCAGACTACGTTGTCGGCGTGGACCTTTCTTCGCACGTTACCAAAAGTTCGTTTTTAAGCAAGTTGTTCCCGACCTATGAAGGGAAAGTCAAGGAACCGTGGAAAAAAGGTTACGACAACAGCGATATTATGCTTAACCCGTCGCTTGCCGACTTTAAGCCCACGTCTATATCTTCGGCAGGAATTATGTACGATATCGGCTATTCGCTTGCGATAGAAAATATGCCCAAAATAAAAAAGGACATAGCCGAATTAAAAAATAATTATAAAAAAAGGAAAAACAAAAGATAAACGACCGGTAAAATTAAAAAATGCGTAATTACAAAAGATTTTTTGCCATTTTGTTTTCTTTGGCAAGTATATGTTTTGTGCTTTTCGCTTACGGTTGCGCCGCGGATTACGGCGTAAAAATCAAAACCGCGCCCGTGATAGACAAAGACAAATTTTCGGTTAACTTTTTGTCTGTCGGTCAGGGCGATTGTATTTTTATACGTCTGCCGGACGGTAAAAATATGTTGATAGACTGCGGAGAAGAAAGCGAAAGCACACAGGCGCTTTTGTCCGAAACCCTTTCCTATACGGAAACGGACAGAATAGACTATCTGGTTCTGACGCATACAGACGCCGACCATACGGGCAACGCGCTGTTCGTTACGAAAAAATTTAATATAGGCAAAGCCTTTGTGCCGTACATTCTTAATAAAGAAGAATTCGGCGCGTTCGGCGAAATTTACGCCGCGTTAGAAAATCGTGCGGAAGAGTTGACCGTTTCCGCAACGGGTAAAGAAATTCTGGGCGACGATTATACTATTTGCATTTTATCGCCCGATTCGGAAGAACTTAACGGTTTTTACGACGACTTAAATTACGGAAACGCAAACTCGCAGAGCGTTAACGCGATATCCGCGGTGATTTATCTGGAATATAAAGGCGTTCGCTTTTTGTTCACGGGAGACGCGGAAAAGAAAACGCTTAACAAGGTCGTTCAGAACGCAAAAGCGGGGCTGTACAAAAGTTTTTATATCGGCACCGGCAGAACCGTGAATCTTCTCGATATAGATTTTCTTAAAGTCGCGCATCACGGAAGCAGCGACGCGGCCGACGAAGAGTTTCTGGAATACGTAAAGCCTGCAAACGCGGTAATTTCCGTCGGCGCGATTAACGACTACGGTCATCCGTCTACAAACGCATTGCTTGCTCTTTTAAAGGCTAACGACCAAATGAATATTTACAGAACCGATTTAGACGGCAGCGTGTCGGTGGTTGTGGAAAAAGACGGAAGTTATAACGTTTTTCTATCAAGTGAAAAATAGCAAAATTCGGTTCGTCGGCAAAGCGTGAAAGGGGAAAGCGTCGGAACGAGAAAACACGGGAATAAAAGGTGCAAAAAAGGAAAGCGCAAACGTGGGTAAAAACTCGGCGGCGCTGTAAAAACGTCGCGGCGATAAGCGTACAAATAAAAAAAGTATGGGAGCGGAAAAGCGGGGATATGTTTGATTTGGATAAAATAAAAAAGGATTATTCCGATTGCGAATGCGGCGTTTTGCACGATACTTCCGTAAAAGAAGCGGTGATAGGTAGCGGCATTACCGAAAAGACGGGCGAAATTTTAAAGCGCAACGGGTTTGGAGAAAAACTGCTTGTAATTGCCGACGAAAATACGCTTAAAGCGGCAAACGGCGTGGAGAAAGCGCTTGACGGATTTAAGAAAGAATATAAAATTTACGATAATTTAAGAGAAGCGACTGTTTCGGAAACGGAAAACGTTAAAAAACTTCTTGCCGCATGCGACGGGGTAATAGCCGTGGGAACGGGGTCCCTTCACGATATATCGAGAAAGGCGGCGGCGGACCTTGATAAAAAACTCTGTCTTTTTGCCACTGCGCCGTCTATGGACGGGTTCGCTTCTTACAGTTCGCCGTTGGTAGACGGAAATTTTAAGATTACATATCCCGCAAAATCGCCCGAAGTGATAATAGGCGATACCAGAATACTCGCAAAATCGCCCGTGTATCTTAAAAGCGCGGGGTTCGGCGATATGGTGGGTAAATACGTCGGGCTGATAGATTGGCAGACTTCTCATCTGATAAGCGACGAATATTATTGTGAAAAAATAGCCGCGCTCACCCGCAAAGCGACGGACAAAATTATGTCGCTTTCGGATAGGATAACCGCCGACGACGAAGAATCCGCAGGCGAAGTTTTTAAGGCGTTGCTTCTGACGGGGATAGGAATGAGTTTTGTAAAAAGTTCTCGTCCCGCAAGCGGAACAGAGCATATTTTATCGCACTTCTGGGAATGTAAAAAACTCTTAAAAGGCGAACTTTCGGACTTCCACGGTAAAAAAGTGGGCGTCGCGACTCTTCTTATTATGAAAGTGTATAAAAAACTGCTTGAAAAGTCTTTCGTCAAAGCGCATAAAGAAATAAACGACTGGCAGGATATTTATAACGCTTACGGAGAACTTAAAGACGAAGTTATAAAATTAAACACGCCTACGACGATAACCGACGACGTAAACCCGCGCGACATTGAAGAGCATTGGGACGAAATACGAAAAATAATCGCTTCCGTGCCGAACGAAGAAGAAATTTGTTCCGCGCTTAAAAGGGCGGGGTGCGCCACTACCGCGGCAGAGATAGGCGTTTCGGAAAACCTGAAAGAGCAGGGGCTTAAATATCACCCGTATATGAGAAGAAGATTATCTTTATACAGGCTGAAAAATATGATAGACTAACCGCCGACAAACTTTGCGGAAGTATGGTCTTAAAAAGAACAAAGCGCAGCCAGACGTAAGGTAGAGCGCATATTAAAAACGTAAAAAGTCAAAAGCGACCGTGAAAATCACGGTCGCTTTTATTTTGTTTTAAGAAGAAGTAGTTATGCGGTTTTTAATACGGTAAGCGAAGCGCCGTTCAAGGTCAACGTTTGCGCAGACGTGTTATAAAGCGAAAGCGTTCCCGCCGCGTCCGTCGTTAACAAAATGGTCTTGCTGCCCGCAGAAGAACTGCTTGCGGTGTTGGTCAGCGTAATGCTTTCGTTGTTTACCGCAGAGCCGTTAAGATAAAGCGATACCACGATATTGTCACTGGGGACGGAACCGTTTACAAAATAGGAAACGAGATAGGTTCCCGCTTCGGGCAAGTTTACGGCGTTTGCCGAAACGCTCATCGTGGTTCCGCTTGTGGCTGCCGCCTGCGTTAACGGAATTATGGTGTTTGTGGCAACGGTGCCGCCTGCGGTGTTGTTTGCATATATGGCGTCGTTAGTGCCTGCGGGACCTTGCGGACCGGTTGCACCCGTAGCCCCCGCGGGACCTTGCGGACCCGTCGCGCCCGTTGCGCCGACAGGACCCTGAGGACCTACCGCACCCGTCGCGCCCGTTGCACCCGTAGCCCCCGCGGGACCTTGCGGACCCGTTGCGCCGGCGGGACCCGCAGGACCTTGCGGACCGGTTGCGCCCGTCGCGCCCTGCGGACCTATCGGACCTCTGGCACCCGTAGGACCTGCGGGACCCATAGGACCCCTTATATATCTGATGTTTGTGCAATTGTTGCAATTATTGCAACCAAAAAGCGAACACATAAAATATCCTCCTTCGTGTTACTACGTTATTATATGCGCATATTTTATTTTTTGTGAATACGCTCTTTTTCACTTGACATATTCTTGCGTAATAGTATAATAAGTATGAAATGTATAACTTATCATACCAAATTGTAAAAGGAGAATGAGATGAAAGAAAAAGGCGGAAAATATATATTCGGTATATGCAAGGTGGGAGAGAAAGGGCAGATAGTGATACCGGTAGAAGCGAGAAAGGTTTACGGAATATCTGCCGGCGACAGTCTTATAATGCTTGGCGATAAAAAAGGGATGGCGCTTGTAAAGGCAGAAGTTTTCACTTCGCTTTGCGATGAAGTTTTGGGGGATAAATAAATGGGCGTTGCTCTTTCGGTTAAAAACATCAGCAAAAATTATAAAGACGTTACGGCGGTTGCAGGCGTTAATTTAACAGTAAACGAAGGCGAACTGATTTCGCTTTTAGGGGAAAACGGCGCAGGTAAAAGCACGCTTATAAAAATGTTGTGCGGACTTGTGCCGCCAAGCGGCGGCGACGCGGAGATTTTCGGCGCAAGCGTGGTCGGTTCGGTAGAAAAAATAAGAAGTTTTACGGGAATCGCACCGCAGGAAACGGCGGTAATGGGCGGACTTACCGTAAAAGAAAATTTACGGTTTATATGCGGTTTATACGGCTTCGATAAGCAAAAAACGGACGAAAAGTGCGAAGAGATTATCAATCTTTTCGGGCTGAACGATTACGCGCTTAAACGCGCGGCGCGCCTTTCGGGCGGAATGCAAAGACGGCTGGGTATCGCAATGGCGATTATATCAGAACCAAAAATTCTGTTTCTGGACGAGCCGACCGTCGGGTTAGACGTACGGGCGAGAAAGGAATTGTGGGAAGTTATAGTTAAACTTAAAGAAAGCAACGTTACCGTGTTTTTAACAACGCATTATATGGAAGAAGCGGAAGCGTTATCGGACAGGGTTGCCATTATGGACAGGGGAAAAATAATCGCAAACGGAACGACCGAAGAGATAAAAAGGTTGACGGGCAAACAAACGCTTGAAGACGCCTATCTTGCTTTAACGGAGGAGAGAGTATGAAAAGATTATTTACCCTTACGAAAAGGAATCTGCTTATCGCTTTAAGGGACCCCGTTTCCGTGCTGTTATGCGTTATTCTGCCCGTAGTTATGCTTGTTTTAATGGAAATTATTTTCGGCGGAAACGAACAGGCGGCGGAACTTTTCGACATTAAAAATTTTGCGCCCGGTATAGCGCAGTTCGGCTTTTCGTTTACAATGCTTTACGCCGTGATTTGTATCGGTGCGGATAAAAACAGTTCGTTTATGCAACGGCTTATCGTTTCCCCGATGAAACCCGCGGAATACATTTTAAGTTTTTTCCTTTCGTCGTTTATAATAATGTTTATACAAACGGCGGCGTTTTATCTCGTTGCGCTTATATTCGGTCTGCCGTTTAACGGAGCGTTCTTTTTATCGTTGTTATTACAGATTCCCGCAATGTTTTTCTACGTAAGCGCAGGGCTTCTTATCGGCGTGCTTGCAAAAAACGAAAAGCAGGCGGGTCCGATAAGTTCCGTAATGATTTCGGGAATGGGACTTTTAGGCGGACTTTGGATACCCCTTAAATC
>JAEYEN010000045.1 GCA_023403375.1 Bacillota bacterium | reverse complement strand
GGGTTATATAAAGCGTACAGGAAAACCGACGGGAAAAAGTTTTTAGCGGCAAGACGACTGATTTCAGGGCTTATAGAAAAGTACGATATAGAAGTAAATAAAGATAATTCGGACGGAAATTTTTTATACCATATCTGTTGGTTTTGTTACAGAACGAACAAAAGGATAAAAGACAAAAAAGAAAGAAAACGGCTTATCGAAGAAGTTTTGAAAGACGACTACACAATAGAATTCTGCAAAGACTTTTATCCGCGCGCAGTCAGTTTCGATAAGCGCATTGTAAAAGCGATATCAGGCGGCAACATTAAAAAAGCGATGTTTTATATAAACTTTGTGTATTCGGGTAAAGCCGCGAAAATACAAAAATTTATAGCCGCGATAAAGGGGCGGAAATGAGAACGATTTTTTTCGGCGCGTCGCCAAGTATAGTTAAAAACGCATATTCGGACGTAGTTCGCTCCGATGATGTGGAATATTTGGAATATCCGTGCGGAAAGCCGACCAAGAGCGTATTTTTAACGCATAAATTTTTAAGTTTATGCCCGTTTGCGGCAAAGAAAGTCTTTAATGAATTCTTGGGTTATGACTTTCTGAAAACGCTTAAAAAAACCGAAAAGGCGTTGTTTGTTTTTGTCTGTCAATACGGCGGTTATTATGAAAGTTGGTTTTCGGATTTTATAAAATACCTTAAAAAAAAGTTTGTAAACGCGGGGCTGGTTTTTTATTATAACGACCTGATAGAAACCTGCAATAAAGGCGCGCTGCCGTTTATTAAAAAGAATTTCGATTTAACGCTTACTTTCGATAAAACGGAAGCGAAAAAGTACGGGATAACTTATTACGGAGAGATTTATTCCGAAAATAAAATTCCCGACGACGTTTTTGCGGAATCGTCCGACCTATATGCGGTTATATCCGATAGAGGCAGATACGATAAGATTATAGAAGCGTTCAGATACTTTTCGGATAAAGGCGTTAAATGTGTGTTTTATCTGTTCGATATACTAAAAGAAAACCGCGCGAAGTTTAACGAGTTTTCCGCGCTGTGCGAAGTACGGGGCGAAAAAACGCTGAAATATAAAAATTCGATTTTAGTGTACGACACATATTCGCCGTACGACAAAACGCTTGCGCATATAAACAAGTGCAAATGTATGTTGGAGATAGTTATAAACGGGCAGTCGGCAGGCAGTTTAAGACTTCCCGAAAGCGTGATATACAAGAAAAAACTTATCACTAATTGTTTATCGGTTAAAGACAAGCCTTTTTATAATGAAAACAATATATGCGTATTCGATAAAATTACCGACGTGGACGAAAAATTTATATACGGAACGTATGCGGATGCGGAATATAATTTTTCACCGCTCAAAATGATAGAATTTGCTAAAAATAAATTATTCGGAGAAGAAGAATGAACGTTTTAATAACAGGCGCAAACGGATTTTTAGGTAAAAACCTGATAGAAAGACTTGTAAAAGACGAAAACGTGAATATAATGCACTATTCTGTGGGTACGAGCGAGTTGCTTCTCGACAGAAACTTAAAAGAATGCGATTTCCTTTTTCACTTTGCCGCCGTTCACCGCCCCAAAGACAGCGAAGAGTTTTATAAAATCAACGACGATTTTTTCGAGAATATATTGAACAAGTTAGAAGAATACGGCAACGATTGTCCCGTTATTTTAACTTCGTCTATTCAGGCAAACGACAATACCGATTACGGCAGAAGTAAACTGATAGCGGAAAATCTTCTTAAAAAACACGCCGAAAAGACGGGGGCGAAAGCCGTTATTTACAGACTGATGAACATTTACGGGAAATGGGCCACGCCCAACCTTCATTCGGTTGTGGCGACCTTTTGTTACAATATAAACAGAGATTTACCCATAACAATCAGCAACAGAGATATAGCCATAAGGTTTTATTATATAGACGACGTTATAGACCATTTTATCGCGAATATGAAAGGGAACGTTGCGCCCGACAAAGACGGGTTTTACAGACTTCCCGAAGATAAAATTACTACAATGACGCTTGGGTATATCGCCGATAAACTTTGTTATTTCAGAGAGTGCGAAAAGGCGGGAATTGTTCCCGAAATTCACGGCGAAACGGAAGAGCGGTTATATTTTACCTATAAAAGTTATGCAAAACAAAATTAAAATAAGTATCATCGTACCCGTCTTTAACACGGCGGAAAGGCTATCCGACTGCCTTAACTCTATCTATGCGCAAAGTTTTAAGGACTACGAAATAATTCTGGTAGACGACGGTTCTACCGACAACAGCGCGGAAGTTTTAAGGGAGTTTGCCGCAAAAGACGAGCGCATAAGAACTATTTTTAAAGAAAACGGCGGCGCCGGTTCTGCGAGAAACGCAGGGATTGCCGCGGCGGTGGGGGAATATCTCGCTTTTCCCGATTCGGACGATAGTTTTTCGCCCGAAATGTACGAAGAAATGTACAGTCTTGCAAAAAGCGGCGACTTTGACCTTGTGATAAGCGGCGTTAATTATTGCGAATCAGGCGGCGGAAAGGTAAAGCGCGCGAGAACGAGTAGTTGCGGGGATAAACGTTATTTTTTTAAAAGCGAGTGCGAAAAACACGTTATGGATTTTTTCCCCACGTCCACGATTTTCGACGTGCCGTGGAACAAACTTTATAAAAAAAGCGTTCTCGATAAAAGCGGTGTAAAGTTTTCGGATTTAAGGCGATGTCAGGACGCGGCGTTTAACTTAGACTTCTACGACGCGATAGAAAGCGTCGCTTCGACAGATAAAGCCTATTACGATTATTTTGTAAACGACGAAAAAAAGGTTGCGAAAAAGTTTCCGAAAAATTATATAGATATCAACGTCGCATACTTTGACAAACTTTTTTATTACCTTAAAAAATGGGGCGTTTACGACGGAGAAGTAAAAACCCATTACGACACGACCTTTGCGATAACGATTTACGAAACGGCGGGAATGTGTTATATGCCGCAGTGGAAGTTGAGTAAAAAAGAGAAAAAAGAATACGTTAAAAATATCTTCGACAGAAAAGAGATAAGCGATTTTATAAAAGACGCGGATATCAGCGAAGAAGAGAAATTCAAAGCGGAAATTATCAGCACCCGAAACGTTAAAAAGTTTTTCAAAAACATGAGAAAGGAAAGGCTGAAAGACTTTTTCAGAAAGAGCAGATTGCTGACCCTGATTGTCAGAAAACTTAAAAGGATATGAAAAGGATTTTGTTTATACTGCCGTCTTTGGCGGTCGGCGGACTGGAAAAAGAGCAAATAACCATTGCAAACGGGCTGGTGAGAAAAGGATATTCGGTTACCGTAAAAACGCTTGAAAAAAACGACGAAATGCGCCGTTTTCTGGACGACAGGGTAATTTACGACTACAAGCCTTATAAACCGCACCCGATAATGAAAAGAATTCCGTATATAAGAAACAAATTTTACGACGACGGAATGTGGGAAACGAGAGCCGCGCCCCAAACGCTTTACGACTATTACGTGGGGAACGAAAAGTACGACGTGGAGATTGCGTTTTTCAGGGGACTGCCCGTAAAAATCATAAGCGGTTCTAAAAATAAAAACGCGGTTAAAATAGCGTGGGTGCATAGCGACTTTAAAAAGTGCGGCGGAATTACCGCAAATTTTAACGGACTTTCGGAAGTGAGAGAAGCGTACGGGAAATTCGACAAAATCGTGTGCGTTTCGGAAGAAGCGAGAACGAGTTTTAACGAAACGATAGGTTTTCCGGAGAAAACCATAACCGTTTACAATATGCTATGCTTAGACGAAATTAAAGCGAAGGCTTTGGAAAAATGTCCGATACAAAAAGAAAGATTTATCTTTCTATCGGTGGGAAGGCTTGTGCCTGCGAAAGGGTACGACAGATTGATAGCAGCCTATAAAAATGCAGGCGTAGACGCCGATTTATGGATAATAGGTGAAGGCGGCGAAAAAGAACGGCTGATTAAAGAGGCGGAAGACTTTGGACTTTCCGGCGTTAAGTTTTTAGGGAAAAAGTTAAATCCTTATAAATATATGAGCGCGGCAGACGCATACGTCTGTTCGAGCAGATTTGAAGGGTTTAATCTTACGATTGCGGAAGCGCTTGCCGTAGGGCTACCCGTAATCAGCACCGCCTGTACGGGACCTTATGAAATTCTGGAAGGCGGAAAGTACGGACTTATCGTTAAAAACGATACGGAAGGGCTGACCGACGGACTCAAAAAACTTTGTTCGGACAATGCGCTCTTAAAAGAATATAAAGCCAAAGCGGAAAAGCGAAGCGAGTTTTTTGACGAAAGCGCGATAATAGATAAAATAACCGCATTGTTTTAAGAAGTAAATAAGGAGTAAAAATGGAAGTTACAGTTGTAGTTACCGTTTACAACATAGAAAAATATCTGGACAGATTTTTCGATTCTTTTTTAAGTCAGTCTTATACGGATTTCAGCCTTTTGATGATAGACGACGGTTCTACCGACGACAGCTTTAATATATGTAAAAGGCGCGCGCTTTCGGACGAGCGTATAAAAGTTATCTCTCTTCCGCACGTGGGCATAGCGAAAGCGAGAAATATCGCTATGGAGCACTTATCTTCGCCCTTTACGGTTTATGCCGACGGCGACGACTACGTGGAAAAAGATTATTTGAAAAATCTTGTGGAAGCGCAAAAAAAGTACGACGCCGATTTGGTTATTTCGAGAGTCAGGTATCTTTTGGAAGACGGAACGGAAAACGGCGTTTTTCCGCCGCGCGGCGAAAAGGTTTTTACAAAAAAGGATTTTATGGAGTGCTTTCCGCAACTTCTGGAAGACAGGCGGCTTAACTATTTATACGCCAAAATTTACCGCACGGAATTACTTAAAGAAATAAGAGTGGAAGACGACGTGCGACAGGGCAGCGACACTATGATAAACTGTATGTATCTGGCGGTCGCAAATAAAATAGTTTCTATTGACAACGTGGATTATAATTATATAAAATATAATTCAAGGTCGGTAACTTCCTATTCGGGAGAAGACGCATTTTCGAGATTGCTCAGGATAAATCAGTTTATAAAAGACGAAACGTCTAGGCAGGGGTTGTTTTGCGACGAATTGCGTTTTGTAGTAAACAAACGCATTCTGCAATCGGCGATTTGGGTTGCGGATAAAATTATAGAAACGCCCGTTTCGCCAAAAACGAAAAAAGCGCTTGTGCAGAAAATATCTTCGCTTAAACGATATGTAGAGGCTTATGCCGAAACCGCGGGGAAAGGACGGCTGCAATTTTCGCCCATAAAACCGTATTGCGGGAAAAAATACGTAAGGAGAAGACTTAAAGCAATAAAACGCGCAAAAAGAAAAGCCGCTGTTTTAGAGCGTTGCCACAAATTTATCGTTAAAATTTTTCACAAAATAAAAGGAGTAAAAGATGATTGATTTATCCGTTATAATACCCTTTTATAATGCGGAAAGCCACCTTGACAACGTTAACTCGCATTTTTGCAAAGAAACGGATTTTGATTACGAAGTGATTTACGTAAACGACGGGTCCACCGACGGCGGCAGAGAAAAGGCGGAAAGTTTTATAAAAGACAACGGCAGAGTAAAACTTATAAACCTGCCGCACGCGGGCGTTTCGGAAGCAAGGAACGCGGGAATAAAAGCGGCGGCGGGCGAGTTTATATATTTTTGCGACGCGGACGACGACCCCGACTTTAACGAAATAGCAAAACTTCTTAAAAACGCAAAAAAACTTAACGTTCAGATTATCGTTGGACAATACGTTTCGGACTACGGCGTGAAAAAAGTAAAAGAAGAATGCGTTTACGAAAAGGATAAAATTTTCGGCGAAGATTATATAAAAAAAGTTATTCTTGCGAATATAATTTGCGGGAAAAATTCGCAGATTTTAAACACGCTCTGGAACAAAATATATAAAAGAAGCGTTATAGTCGAAAACGGAATTTCGTTCGATAAGGATATGGCGCACGGCGAAGACTGGCGGTTCAATATCGACCTTTTTTGCGCTGCGGAAAACATTATGTTTTCGGACGCCGTTATATATAAGTATAACTGTTCTGAAAATCCCGTTGAAAAATATAAAAGCGCGTTTACAAAAGAAACGCTTATAAAATCTTATAAATTCAAATTGGACTTAATAGACAAATATTCGCTTATTGATAAAAAGAGCGACCAATATATAAGGCTTAAAATAAGTCTTTATTACAACGTTTTGCAATATGTGGCGACAAAAGAAATATCTGTAAAAGATAAAAAAGAATTGCTTTCCGATAAAACCGTGCGTAACGCATTGAGGGGCATATTCAAAATAAACAAAAACGATATGCAGCGATTCGAATTGTCGGGGATAGATAAAAAGAACGCGTTTTTGTTGCTTATACAAAAAATAAAACTTATAAAAATCAAATAAAACAAAGACCGAACAATAGTTAAAGACAATAAACCTACTAATCGCAGGAGAACAGAATGAACAAATTGAAAAAGCATTCCGACGGACAGGAGTGGACAGCCGTTATCACTTCCAAAACGAGAAGATTTTCGCTTAACTTAAAAGAAGTGTGGAAGTACAGAGATTTAATATGGCTTACCGTCAGAAGAGATTTCAAAACGAGATATAAGCAAACTATATTAGGACCGTTGTGGTTTATAATCCAGCCGCTTTTGTCCACGATTATTTACAATTTCGTATTCGGCTCCATTGCAGGGCTTGCGCCCGGCGGAGTACCGTCGTTTTTGTTTTTTATGCTGGGCAATATTACGTGGACGTTTTTCGCTTCTTCTTTAACGATGACGTCAGGCACCTTCACGGGTAACGCCGCGCTGTTCGGCAAAGTATATTTTCCAAGGCTTACAATGCCTATATCCACGATGATAACGCAGTTTATAAACTTTATCACCCAGTTTTTGCTGTACTTGTTGTTCGCGCTTTACTTCTTCCTCACGTCGAAAGATTTTGAGATTACGTGGGTTGCCGCGCTCACTCCCGTTTTATTGTTACAGGCAGGGCTTTTAGGATTAGGTTTCGGCATAATAATTTCGTCGGTAACCACTAAATACCGCGATTTGCAGGTTCTGGTGGGGTTCGGCGTTTCGCTCTGGATGTATCTGACCCCCGTGGTTTATTCGCTTTCGAGTCTGCCTTTCGGCGGAAGCACGGCGGAAACGATTATAATGTGCAACCCCGTAACCCCCATAATTCTTCTTATGCGTTACGGCTGGCTTGGGTGCGAATATAACCCAAACATATGGATGTATTGGGGAATAAGCGTCGGCGTTACGATGATAGTGCTTATTCTCGGCATTATGATTTTCAACAGAATCGAAAAGAACTTCCTCGATACGGTTTAATTAAAAACTTAATCGCGGAACAAAAATATGTAACGAGTTATAAACTAACATTCTGAACATTTGTAAGCACAACAACAATAAACACAGTCTGGTAAAATTATGGAAGAAAGAGAAATCGCTATAAAAATAGAAGGGCTTAAAAAGAGATACAGATTAGGACAGATAGGCGGCGGAACGCTTAAAGGCGACCTTCAAAGTTGGTGGGCGCGCATAAGAAAAAAAGAAGACCCCAACCTTAAAATCGGAAGTAAAGCCCACCTTAAAAACGAAACCTTTATGGCACTTGACGGCGTGGACCTTACGGTGTATAAGGGCGAACGGGTCGGCATTATCGGGCATAACGGTGCGGGAAAGTCTACCCTTTTAAAACTTTTATCGAGAGTTACGGGCCCTACGGAAGGGGTTATTAAAATAAAGGGCAGAATATCAAGTATGCTTGAAGTCGGCACAGGTTTCAATACGGAACTTACGGGCAGAGAAAATATTTATCTGAACGGTGCGTTTTTGGGAATGAGCAAAGCGGAAGTCGACGCCAAAATAGAAGATATTATAGATTTTTCGGAATGTCGGCAGTTTATAGATACGCCCGTAAAAAGATATTCATCGGGAATGTACGTAAAACTCGCATTTTCCGTTGCGGCGCATCTGGATTCGGAAATTCTTATAATGGACGAAGTGCTGGCAGTCGGCGATATGAACTTTCAGCAAAAGTGCCTTGCCAAGATGAAACAAGTGGCGGAAACGGAAGACAGAACCATTCTTTACGTTTCCCATAATATGAACACTATAAGAGAACTTTGCGACAGGTGTATCGTTTTGTCGCACGGCAAAAAGATTTTTGACGGCGAAGTGGAACCCGCAATAAATATGTATATAGACGTTGTGAAAAGCGAAGTCGCAAACGACGTGGATTTATCAAGCGCTAAACGGGGGGTTGGAATAATCGGCGACGTCAGATTTACCCGTGTGGAAGTAAGAAACAAAGACGCAATGATATTCGAGCAAGGCGAAAAAGCGGAGTTTTATTTTACCGTTTCGTCCGACGTGGATATGAAAAAAGCGAATGTGCGGTTTATCGTTAAAACGGCGGCGAACGCAACGATAGGCACTGCGTTTTCTCAGGAACTTAAAGACTTAAAAAAAGGCAAAAACGTTTATAAATTAGTTTTTGACACTTCGTTTTTGCCCGAAAACAATTATAAAGTGTTTTTAGATTTGTATTCGCTGTTCGACGAATACCATCAGCAACGGCACGACGTAATTCTGGACGCTTTTTATTTCGACGTGATACGGGCAAGAAGCGACGATAGTCCCAAGTGGAGTTTCAGGGGTTGGGGAAGCGTCAAGTTCCCCGACGTATCCGTTACGAAAGAAATAGACTGACGTAAAATTCGTCGGCTGAAATATTATTAAGAAGAAAAGATTATTTGTCTAGGGCAACGGTCGGCACCTTACGGGCGATTCGCGGCAATACGCCGATAAGAAAATAATCGGAAGAATAATCGGAATAAAAAATTAAAAAACAATTCGGAGAAAGAAAATGTCAATATTTGCTAACAAAACGCTTATGATAACGGGCGGCACGGGAAGTTTCGGAAACGCCGTGCTCAACAGATTTTTAAAAAGCGATATAGGGGAGATAAGGGTTTTTTCGAGAGATGAAAAAAAGCAGGACGATATGCGCCACTTTTTTCAGGCGAGTAACCCCGAATGCGCCGAGAAAATCAAGTTTTACATAGGCGACGTGAGAGATTTGGCGTCCGTCAAAAACGCCATTCACGGTGTGGATTTTATCTTCCACGCGGCGGCGTTGAAACAGGTTCCGTCCTGTGAGTTTTTTCCGATAGAAGCGGTTAAAACCAATGTTTTAGGCACGGACAACGTGCTTAC
>JAEYEN010000042.1 GCA_023403375.1 Bacillota bacterium | reverse complement strand
GGGTGTACGGTAACGGGCATTATGGCGACAAGAACGATAGAAGACGAAAAAGAGCGCAAGGCGACGTTATTTGTCGCCCCGTTTATGCCTTGCGGTGCGAAGTGCGCCGTTTTCGGCTGGTTTTCTTATCAATTTTTCAACGGCAGCGCGTTGGTTTCTGCCGCAATGTATTTTCTGGGTATATTCGTAACGCTTGTAGGCGGCAGAATTCTTAAAAAAAGCAGTTCGGATAAAAACGAAGACAAGTTTTTGCTCGAAATGCCGCCGCTTCGTTTTCCGTCTGTAAAAGACGTTTTGTTCGTTTTGTATGAAAAAACAAAAGACTTTTTAATAAAATCGGGCACGGTAATTCTTGCCGTTTCCTGTTTTTTGTGGCTTTTTAAAAGTTTCGGGGTACAGGGTTACGTCGGAAAAAACATAGAAAAAAGTTTTCTATGCGCCTTCGGAAACGTTGTTAAGTATCTCTTTTATCCGCTCGGGTTTTGTAATTGGCAGACTGCCGTTTCGGTTATTTCGGGAGTGTTTGCCAAAGAAGCGGTAGTGGAAACCGCAGAACTTATCGGCGGAGATTTTACGGCGCTTTTTTCGTCGCAGGGCGGAGTGTGGGCGTTTATGATTTTCGTGCTTTTATCGCCGCCGTGCAGCGCCGCGCTTTCGCTGTTGAAAAAAGAGTTGAAAAACGGCGCCGATTTTATTAAACTTATTATTTTTGAAACCGCAATCGCGTATTTTACCGCGCTTTCGGTAAATTGCGTTTTTGCCGCTTTTTTCGATATGCGCTTGCTTTTAACCGATATAATTGTTATAATAACAGTAATAATCACGATAATTCTTTATAAACGTATAAAAAGGAGCGCGGAACTAAAAAATGGCGCAGAAAAATCAAAATATTAAAACTCAGTACGATTATATGCGGAGCGCCGAAAACAGCGAAGAAGACGCAATGTTCCCAGAAGAGATAAACTCTTTCGTAAAGCAATCGGATAGGGAGAAATACTTCGAGTATTACGACGATATTAAAACAAGCATAAAGGAAGACTGGTAATAACCAAAACGGCGATTTTTAGTTTTTACTTCAATAGGTCAGAGTAAGAATCGCTTTGAGTTAAATTTGCCTTATGCTCGATTTAAGTCGGTTTCGGGTCTACAATTTGTCCGCGGATGTTCAATTTCGCGGATTTTTACTTTTATCCCGTTGACAGTAATTTCATATTTTTGATATAATAACAAAAACAAACTTAAAGGAACGTAAATGAAAAAGAAGTTTTTTATAAAAGAAGACAAACCTTTTATCATCGAAAAAATAAAAGAATCTTTTTCCGCCGTTTTTCCTATCACCATTATCGTACTTTTGCTTAGTTTTACGATAACGCCGATAGAAAGCGGTATTTTCATTGCGTTCGTTTTCGGTGCGATTTTCGCCGTTGTCGGCATAGGGTTATTTACTTTGGGCGCGGATATGGCGATGACCCCGATAGGGCAGACGGTCGGTTCCGCCACAATCAAAACGCAGAAGTTGTGGATTATTATCCCCGTATTTTTCGTTGTGGGGCTTTTTATAACTATTTCCGAACCCGACTTGCAGGTTTTTGCCGGCTATATTTATAGCAACGATCTTGCAAAATACTGGATTTTAATTATTTTCGTCGGCGTGGGCGTGGGCTTTTTTTTGGTAGTCGCCTTTTTAAGAACGGTTTTGGGCATAAAACTCAAATATATTCTTTTGGCTTCTTATCTGACGGTTTTTGTTATGGCGTTTTTCGTGCCTGAAAACTTTGTTCCGCTCGCATTCGATTCCGGCGGTGTAACAACCGGTCCGATGAGCGTTCCGTTTATCATCGCTATCGGCACAGGTATCGCGTCTATAAGAACGGATAAAGGCGCGGAGGACGACGGTTTCGGCCTTACCGCACTCTGTTCCGTAGGACCTATTCTTGCCGTAATGATAATGGCGCTTGTTATGGGAACGGGGGAGATAAACCCGTCCGGCGGCGAAATAGTGCCCATCGAAAATTCGCAGCAACTTATAGTAAGTCTTGGAAAAGAATTACCGACGTATATGCTGGAAGTTCTGATTGCGCTTTTGCCTATCATCGTGTTCTTCTTTATATTCTACTTTGCGGGTGCACGTGTTGGCGAAATTCAACTTAAAAAAATAATAATCGGTATGATTTACACCTACGTCGGACTTGTTTTGTTTTTAGTCGGCGTAAACTTCGGCTTTTCGCCGATAGGCACGTTTATTGGAAAAGCGATAGGCGAAAAGAGTTATAACTGGATAATCGTTCCTATTGGTATGGTAATAGGCTTTTTCGTGGTTGCGGCGGAACCGGCGGTACACGTTTTAACCAAACAGGTTTACGAAATCACTTCGGGCAGAATTCCCAAAAAGGCGCTTTTGTTCTCGCTTATGGCAGGCGTGGCGGTGTCTATCGGGCTTGCAATGATCAGAATTTTATTACATATAAATATACTATACTTCCTTATTCCGTGCTACGTTATAGCGCTTATAATGGCGTTTATCGTACCCGATATATTCACGGCGATAGCGTTCGATTCGGGCGGGGTTGCCAGCGGTGCGATGGCCGCGGGATTTATTCTTCCGCTTGCGATCGGCGTGTGTGAAGCGGTGGGAGGAAACGTTGCGACGGAAGGATTCGGCGTTGTCGCTATGGTCGCAATGACACCGCTTGTTACCATTCAGATTTTAGGACTTATTTATAAAATCAAAGTCAATAAAATCAACAAAAAAACTAAGTCAAAAAGAAAGTATAAAGAAAAAATCATCGATTAGGAGAAAGTATGAACGGATTGAAATATTTGATAGCCATTACCCGTACGGAAAGCGCGGAAATCTATCTCGACTATTTCAAATCGCACGGCGCAAACGCCGTCGTGGACTCTCTGTGCGAGGGTACTGCGTCTTTGGATATGCGCGAGATAATGGGGCTTAGCAATAACAATAAACTTATCTTCCGTATGATGTTAAGGAGCGAAGTGTGCGACGCCGTTTTTGAAGGACTTAAAAAAGATCTTAAAATGGGCGGGCACGATATGGGTATGGCGTTTACCGTTCCCGTCGACTGCATCGGCGGTAACAGCGCGAAAACATATCTTGCGGGTTCTAAACCCTTAAAAAATAAGGAGAAAGAAGAGATGACTGACACAAAAAATTCTCTTATTATTGTAATAGTCGATAAAGGCAACGCGGAATTCGTTATGGATGCGGCGAGAAGCGCAGGCGCAGGCGGCGGCACGGTAGTTAAAGGCAAAGGCACCGGCGGAGATATCGCTAAATTCTTCGGCATTTCCATAAGCGTGGAAAAAGAACTTGTTTATATCGTTACTTCCAAAGAAAAACGCGACGATATTATGTATGCGATTATGGAAAAAGTAGGGGCGGACAGTAAGGCGCACGCTATCGCGTTTGCGCTTCCCGTAGAAAAAACGCTCGGCATAAAAGGGTTAAACGGCAATTCAGACTAACGATTACCTGACTAATCATTATCGATCCGAGAGTTTTCGGTTATCGGTATTATGATTTTAAAATTATAATATAATGATTGCCCGATTTATTATGGAAGGGTTTTTCAGAGCGGTCTTTTTCTTGGTTTTCGGCAGATCGGGTTTTTAAGACTTTTACAGGAGTTACGCATTGTTCGGAAAAGCGCCCGATAAAGAGAGAAAGTAAAAACATATAATAAAAAGATAAAAAAACATAAAGACGACGTTTATATAAACGTCGTCTTTATTAGTTTTATAAAAAACTGTTTTTATTAAAATCAAGTGCCCAAAAAAACTAAGTCCTTACCGATTTTGCATTTTGCCAATAATGAAATTAAAAAAGTCAGTTCTTTGCGGCAAGTTCGTTTGCCAGATTTTCTATCTGATTTAAGTTTTCGTCGTTTACGGCGGATAAAATTTTAACTTCGCTTTCAACAAACTTAACGTTCTTTAAGTTAGAGAGCATATTTTTCATAATTTTAGCGGCAACCGGAGCCCAGGAACCGTTTTCTATAAACGCTATCGTGCGGTTTTGATAATTCCTTTCGGTAAGGTGGTTTATGAATTCGCGCATAAAGGGGAAGATGTCTGCATTATAAGTTGTTGTGGCAAGCACGATTTTGTCGTATTTGAAAGCGTCTTCAACCGCTTCCGCCATATCGTCGCGCGCCAAATCGAACAAAGAAACGTGTTCGCCCTTTTGCTCTAATTTTTCCGCAAGCAGTTCCACCGCTTTTTTTGTGTGTCCGTAAACGGAAGTGTAGGCAATAACAACGCCTTGCTTTTCGGGTTGATAAGAAGACCACACGTCGTAAAGATTTATATAATAGGGCAGGTTCTCTTTGAGAACGGGACCGTGAAGCGGACAGATGATTTCTATATCGAGCGTCGCTGCTTTTTTAAGCAGGTTCTGAACCTGCATACCGTATTTTCCCACAATGCCGAAGTAATATCTCCGCGCTTCGCAAGCCCATTCTTCGTCCGCGTCGGTAGTGCCGAATTTCCCGAACCCGTCGGCGGAAAAAAGAATTTTATCCGTTTTGTCGTAAGTAACCATAACTTCGGGCCAGTGAACCATGGGCGCGGCGATAAAGGTAAGTTCGTGCTTTCCTAAACGCAAAACGTCGCCTTCTTTAACGATTTGTTTTCTGCCGTCAAAATCGGTGCCGAAATAATTTTTCATCATAACGAACGCTTTGTCCGACGCAACAATTTGCGCTTTCGGAAAGCGCATAATAAATTCCATAATAGAAGCGGAATGGTCGGGTTCCATATGAGAAACTATTAAATAGTCGGGCGTTTTGCCGTTTAACGCTTTGTCAAGATTAGAAAGCCATTCGTCGGTAAAATGCGCGTCTACCGTGTCTAAAACCGCCGTTTTTCCGTCGGTTATAATATAAGAATTGTAAGCCATTCCTTTTTCGACTTTGTATTGCCCTTCAAAAAGGTCGATATTTCTGTCGTTAACGCCGATGTTTTTAACGCTTTCGGTTACGT
>JAEYEN010000017.1 GCA_023403375.1 Bacillota bacterium | reverse complement strand
CCGTAACGCCGCCTTTTCCCAAAAGAACTTTTATCGCTTTGCTGTGCATTTTTTTGTTTGCGGAATTGCTGCATAACTCAACGTTGTCAAGTTCCGAAACGGCAAGTAAAACTATACCGTCAACGATGCCTTCTCCGTAAACGATTTTGCTTTCGCGTTTATTTTGTGTTAAATTCTTAAATCTTGCCATATTTCCTCGTTAAGAAACTTTTTTATTTATTTTAACACAAATATTTGCTTTTGCATAGTATTTTTTTTCTTTTAGACGTTATTTTTTAGGAAATAGGAATAATTTTTACGTTTTCGGGCGAAGCGACGCATTCTTCGTTTATTATTGTGTAAATTTTTATTGCGTCCTCGGTGGAAAGATTTGCCGATTTTGTTATAACGTTGATATTGTCGGATTCTAAACCAATAACAACCACAACGTCTTCAAAACCATATGCTTTTATCAGGTTTTCAAGCAACAATTCCTTTTCGGTTATAGCGGCAAGTTCGGTTTTCATCGCCAAAGCCTGTTTATATTCGTTGCTGCCCGATTCCGCGTTCTCTATAACCGAGTCGAGTTGAAGCAGTTCTTCGTTACGGGTTGTCAATCTTTCCGTGCGATACTGCGAGAAATAGTTGGCGGAAGCAGACGCTTGCGCGTCGTCTATCGTGGTGCTTTTGGTTGTAAGTACAAAGTTGAATACCGCCGTTACCGCAAGAAGCGCAATCATACACGATAAAATTATAACTTTTTTCTTTTTGGACATATATTTTCTCCTTTTTTTCTTTTTTTATTTCATTGTTAAAATTTCTACCTGACTAGCGTCTATATTCAGAAGCGATACCGTCGCTTGTTGAATTTTGTTTAAAACCATTATGTTATCCGCGCCTTCCGCAACTATCAGAACGCCGCTTATTTTCGGGTATAATTCCTTTAAAACCACCGTTTTTCCGTTAATTATTATCGGCGTTTCTTCTATTTCCGTGGAGGAACCGTTTTTCGTTTCGGTGGTCTTGTTTGCAAGAACCGTTTCCATTCCCCCTTCCACGGTAATAACGACCGAAACTTTGCCCACGCCTTTAACGTTATTAAGTGTTTCGGTAAGCCTTCGTTCAAGGCTGATAACGTAAGCCTCCACACTGTTTTCCGCCGTGCTCTGCGTTTTTGTAGAAGACGGCAGAATTCCTAACACTAACACGACGATAATTACTATTGCAATAATAACTATCAGCCCGTATTGCAACTTTTTGTTGCTTTTAATTCTGTCAATAATATTTATCTTTGAATTTTCCGTTTTATTCATAAATTTCTATTTTTTCCTGCGATAAAGAAAAATATTCCGCCAAGTCGTTTTTTAAGTCCTTTATTATATATTTATGGGGGCTGTCCGATTTTATGACGGAATTTTTCAAATCGATTATAATTTTTTGTATTATCGGTTCTCCATTTGTATCGTTTGTTATTTCGTTATCGGTTAAAACGATAATTTCAATTTGCGCGTCGTATACGTCGTGATTTTTTAATATCTGCTCCGTATTTGTTTTGTAACTTTCTATCTTTTTTCCGTTTATATAATCTATAAAATTTTGTTGTTCCGTGACAATCGTCTGATTTTCCGGCGTAAACGAAACTTCGCCGCCTGAAAAAATAGAAAATAGCGGTTTGATGATTACGAGAATCACTAAAAGAGCAAGAATACTTTTAATAAGTTTTCCCGCTTTTCCTTCGGGAAGTATCAACGAAAGCATTGCGGAAAGAATAATTATGCCCGCAATACTTAAAATCCATGTTTTTATCATACAATGTTGCTCGCGGAAAAAACCATCATTATTGTTATAATAAACATCATAAACGCCGCCAGAATAATTAAAATCGCAAGGTATGTAAGCGATTTGGAAGTCGAAGCGCAAATATCCGAAAGTTTATAATCGGATATCGGTTCTATTACTGACGCGCATAACTTAAAGCATAGCGAAAGCGCGGTTATGTAAATTATAGGCTTAATTACGGTGTAAAAAATCAGAATAACAGTAAAAATTCCCAGACAATTCTTGATTAAAATGCTTCCTGCAACAACCAAATCAAAACCGTCTTTAAGAAGTCCGCCTATCAGCGGAACGGAATTAGATAATATATATTTAGTGGCTTTTATCGAAATCCCGTCGTATGTTGCCGCCGAAAAACCCTGAACGGTTATAAATATTCCGTAAAATAAAATTATAAATCCGATTATCCACTTTATTAAAGAAGAGAAAAAATCGGAAAACTTTTTTAGTTTTATGCTGTCCGAATAATTCGATAAAACGTTAAATATAAGAACGACCAGACACAGCGGCAACAAAACGTTAAAGATTATTTCGGTTATTCCGCTTGCAAAAAAAACTACGCACGGCTTAAATATGCCGGCAGAAGCGCTCGCTCCCGAAGCGGTCATTAAAGTCAGTATTATGGGTGACATAATCTCTGACAATTTAGTTAGGTTTTGTATAACGTTTTTTGTGTCGCTATAAACTGTTAGAAAATTTGTTAAAATAATAACGGTAATGGCAGAATAACAGACAAAATGTATAACGCTGCTTATAGATTCGCTAAAAAAAGAACTCTTAAAAGCGTTAATCAGCGCGCAGAAAATCGCTATCGCCACTATTGTCAGAATTGTGGGAGCAAGTTCTTTGAACGTGGAAAATACCGAACTTAAAAAATAATTAAAAGCGGAACTATAATCGAACGTGTATTCCCCGTTTAACATCTTCTTTAACGTTTCCATAAAAGAACTATCGCCATTTATGTTAAAATCGTTAAAGTAGTTTTCTATATCGTCTAAATCGAGATTGTCTATCTGTTCTTCTATCGCGTCGCCGAGTTCGTCCGCTTTTGCAACGTTTGCGCCGTAAAACATAAAACCGCAAAAAAGAGCAAGACAAATAAGCGCTATAACATACTTTTTCATTTCAGAATTTCCGTTAAGATATTTATTACAGAATAGATTATTGGCATAGAAACGCTAAGAATTATCAGTTTTCCGACAAAAACAAGTTTGTCCGCAAGGCTTTTAAGCCCGAAATCTTCTATTATTCCCGCTCCGAATTCCACAAGGTACCCTATCGCGATTATCTTAAATATAACGTTAAAAATTTGCGGAGATAGCCCCGTTGTCTGATAAATTTTATTGAAAAAATCAAATACGGATTGCAGATAAGTTATCGAATAATTGAGTATAATTATCGACGAACCGATAGCCGCAGGCACAGCCAAATCGCTTTTTATGCTTTTTAAATAAATTACGATTATTGCGCAAACTATCGCAATCGCTACAATTTTAAGCATAATTACCTAATACAAGTTAAAAATCGTTTTTATTGAATCCAACAACTCGCTTATCATGTTTATAACAAGCGTCAGCACAATTATAAGCCCCGCTATGGCGACAAGCGTCGCTATGTCGTCGCGGTCGCTTTTTTTTAATATCTGTGTTATAACGGCAATAAGTATTCCTATTGCGGCGATTTTAAATATTATGTCAATGCTCATATTTTCCTACAACAATGCTATTAAAATTATTAAACCGAATAAAAATCCTAATTTAATGTAAAGAGTTTTATATTTTTTTTCATCTTCTGTGCTTTCAGAAAGGTTTTGCGATATTGCGCTTTCTGCGTTATCAAGATACTTTAACTGTGTGCTTCGGTCGCTTTGTCCTATCGTGTTTAAGTAGTTTTTAAGGAAGTTTGACTGTTCTGCCGAAAGGCTTTTAACGGTAAAGTCTTCGCTTTTTTCAAAGAACTTTTGATTGATAACGTTAAAAAACTCACCTTTTCCTGCCGCGCCGTTTTTAATAAGGTCTTTAATCGTTTTTTGCGCAAAAGATACTTCGCCTTTCAGCGCTTTATTGAAATCATAAAAGTCAGAATAAAAGTTCTTTTTAGCGGTGTATTTAGCGCTAAGCCTGTAACCTATCACGGTACAAACTATTAAAGCAAGAATTCCTATAAATAAATTCATAAAATATTATATTTCTCGTCATAGACGTATGTTTTTTTGGTATCGCCTACATTTTCAATCACAACGTATCGTTCAAAAACGTTTTTAATAAAAAATTCTTTCTTTATAACGTCTTTTATATTATTTGCGTGAATACTTGCGATAATTGAAGTTCCGCTGTCAGACGCCTTTTTTACGCACTGCCAGTCTTTCTCGCTTATAATTTCATCGGTAATAACAACGTTTGGCGACATTGTTCTTATACCGCAATCAAGTCCGAAAGACTTGTCCGAAAATACTATTTTGTCAATACATTCTCCGTCCACGCTTTCAAATTCTCCGCGTTCGTCAAGTATTAAAATGTCGTATTTTAACGTTGCGTTGAGTTTTAATGCAATCGCCTTTAACAACGTTGTCTTTCCGCAGTACGGCGGCGAAATTATAAGCGTGTTGCAAATTCTTGCCGGCAAAGAAATCTTTTTTAACAACTCATCGTCGCAACAATAAATATTATGCGGCACTCTTATGTTTAATGATTTAATATCTTTTACGGTTATAAGCCTGTCATCGTATACACAACTTCCGCAAATGCCGATTCTTACCCCGTTTTTATATGGCAAAAACCCTTTTTTAATGCTCTCGTTAAACGCATAAAGAGAACTTTCTGTCAGATAATCTATAATAAATTTAATGTCGCTGTCTTTACAGGTTAAGGCCGCCGTCTGAAAATTCGTAACGCCGTTTTTTGACAGATATAAACTTTGACCGTCGTATTTTACTTTAACGGGGAACCCTTCTCTTAATCTGATTTCATATAACTTGTCCGAAGATAGTTTGCTTGCCGCTTTTGAATATAATGGCGGTAAAAATTCAAAATCCATAGTTTATATATATTAAAAAAATAAAATATTAGAACAAAGCGTTAGAACAAAAGATTAAAACAAAAGCCCCGCCTTAGGCGGGGCTTTAAAAGATTGCAGTTAAAAAGATTAAATAAGTGTTACTTTTAATTACTGTTTTATAGTGTTTTTACACGTCTTTCGGCACAACTAATTATCAACAATTTATAAAAGTAAAATTTATTGTATGAATTCATAAATCTCATTTATAAAGCGCACAAAAAACCAAGGCAAAATATTTTTGCCTTGGTTTTTTGTTTATTTATTAAACTTATCCGATTATTTGTCGCCGCCAAGCATTTCGGCAATAGAAACTCCGCCGTTGTCGTTGTCTTTCCATTCGCGAAGGTCAAACACTTCGTTATCATCTTTCTTTGCTGCGCCCTTTTTGCCTTTACCGTTTTCTGCGGTTTCAGCGGGTGCTTCTTCGGGAAGAAGTTCTTTAATAGAAAGCGTAAGTTTTTCTTTTTCGGGGTCGATTGCCATAATCTTTGCTTCGACTTCCTGACCGACCTGTAATGCGCTTACGGGGTTTTCGAGCCATTTGTTGGAAATCTGGGAAATATGAACAAGACCGTCGATGCCTTTTTCAACTTCGATAAACGCGCCGAATTTAACAATTCTTACGACTTTGCCTTTTATAACGTCGCCGACTTTGTATCTTTCATTGATTGTATCCCAAGGTCTGGGTTGTAACTGTTTATATCCCAAGGAAACACGTTTCTTTTCCTGGTCGATTTTAAGAATAATGAATTCGTACTCTTTGTTGAGTTCCAGAACGTCGGAACATTCTTTGCAACCGGTCCACGAAAGGTCGGAAATATGAGCGAAGCAATCAAAGCCGTTGACTTCGATAAACGCGCCGAAAGAAGCAAATCTTACGGGAGTTCCCAAAACAACGTCGCCTTCCTGAATGTTCTCAAAGAATTCCGCTTCTTTTTCAGCCTTTATAGCGTCGCGTTCTTCTTTTTCCGCTTGAAGGATAACTCTCTGCGAGCCGACGATTTGACGTCTTGCGCCTTTGGATTCAACTTTTTCCGCTTTAAGGCGAAGTTTTTTACCGACGTATTTTTCAAGGTCTTTCACGAATCCCATTTTAATCTGGGAAGCGGGAACGAAAACCTGATAACTGCCGTATTTTCCGGTAAGACCGCCTTTGTTGGTTGCGTCTATAACGACTTCGAATA
>JAEYEN010000108.1 GCA_023403375.1 Bacillota bacterium | reverse complement strand
GGACTGAATGCACTGTTTTACTTCTTTATAAGAAAGGTTATCCACTTTAACGAAAGGAGCGAGATAAGTATCGAACGAAGAAAACGCCTGCGCGCCCGCCCATTCGTTCTGCATTATTCCCAAAAAGTTTACCATCTGGTTACAAAGCGTGGAAAGATGGCTTGCGGGAGAAGACGTAATTTTCCCCGGAACGCCGCCCAGCCCTTCTTTGATAAGTTGTTTAAGCGACCAACCCGCACAATAACCTGTAAGCATAGAAAGGTCGTGAATATGAATGTCCGCGTTTCTGTGCGCGTCGCCTATTTCGTCGTCGTAAATTTCAGACAACCAGTAGTTTGCGGTTACCGCGCCGCTGTTGGACAAAATAAGTCCGCCAACCGAATAAGTAACGGTGGAGTTTTCTTTAACACGCCAGTCGGAAACTTTAAGATAATCGTCTACTATCTTTTTATAGTCTAAAATAGTTTCGCCGATGTTACGAACTTTCTCTCTCTGTTTACGATAAAGAATATAACTTTTAGCGACGTCTACGTACCCCGCCTGTATAAGAACGACTTCCGCACTGTCCTGAATATCTTCTACCGTAACGACGTTGTCTTTTATCTTTTTTGCAAAGTCCGCGGAAACCCTTAACGTGAGCATATTCAAAATATCCGCGGTGTAATTTACCTGTTTTGCGTTAAACGCTTTGCTTAACGCCGTGGTGATTTTAGACATATCGAAATCGACAAGCGTTCCGTCTCTCTTCTTTACCTGAAACATATCGTTTCCCTCCGTTTTTCGTTAAAATTTGAATGTACGACAACTATAACACACACAAAATTCTTTGTCAATACTTTTTGACAATATTTTGTTAAAAATTTTTTTGCCCACCACAAGATATTGTGTATTTTGCCAAAACACGCACTATTTTAAAAAAACCGCGAAAAAGCAGAAAAAAACGCCTTTTTCAGGCGTTTTTTTGATGATTTTCTATCGCTTACGCATTTTTGCGTTTTTTGCCCCGTAAACGGCGGAATTCCGCGTTTCTATATTGTATTTTCTCGTATACCCCGTACATTTCCGTACGTTTTAATTACGTATATTATTATATATAATTATGTTTAATATAATAATGTTTATAGTGATTATAAAAAATAAAAAGCGGCAACGGACAAAATTTAATAAGGGCGCAAAACGGAGCGAAATTCAGATTAAAGTTGTCCGCTTAATTTTTCTTTTTTCTTGGGCGGAAAAGTTTTATCGAACTCTTCGGCATCACTTTCGTCCACAAAGTATGCGGACGGGTCGGAATAACTTCCCTTTAATTTTTCGGCGCAGCCTTTTTTCAGTTCTTTAACCAAAAAGTAATCTGCCGTCGGGTCGTCGCGGTAAATTATGCCTGCGTCTTTTCCCTTTATAAAACCGAATTTACCGTAAAGTTTTTCGTTACCCGTTATAGCCAGAAGCGGTATCCCCGTTTTTTCGGCTTTGTCCAGCGCATAGTTAAGGAGCGCGGCGCCGTACCCTTTACCCTGAAATTCGGGCGCAATCGAAAACGGTCCGAAAGTTGCAATTTCCGCACGTTCGCCGTTTGCTTTATTTATAAATGATTTTGCAAACATAATGTGTCCTATAATTTTACCATTTAATTCCAGCACTAAATCGAGTTCTTTGATAAAATCGGCGTTGTCGCGGTAATTATGCAACACAAAATGTTCCGTGCACCCCGGTCTGTAAACGTTCCAGAACGCTTCTCTCGTTAAGTTCTCCACCGTTCTGTAATCGGCGGGCTGTTCTTCTCTTATAATATAATTTTCATCTGTTTTTATATTTTTGTTGTTCATAAAATAATTTTCCTTATATTGCTCTAAAAAAATTCTCCGCAGATTGTTCTGCGGAGTTTATTTCAAAATTTATTATGCCGAGATTTTTTCGGCTTTTTCTTTTTTACTTTTTCTTTTACAGTCTTTTAAGACGTTTATCAGCACGAATACGGCTATCAACAGCAGTATAGAGCCAAGCATAACCGCATAGCACGCCCCTTCCGAAACTTCCGTTCCGAAAAACTTAATCGTGCAGTCCACACTTTCCTTTATACCGGCAGCGTTTTCGGAACCGCTGATGACTTCCGTCGGGAACCCCTTTTCCACCATTTCGTTAAACACGCCGTTAAGCGCATGGTTTTTTATTAAAGACGTGCCGTAAGTTCCGGGCAGAAAACTAAGCACGTTCCTTAAACCGTCGCCGAACTGCGATATGGGCATATATGCGCCGCAGATAAAACCATACCCTGCGGAAACTATCGTTCCCACCGCAGACATCTGACCTTGCGTTGACAAAAACGAGTTGACGATAGAAGACAGCGCGGTCCCGAACGTGGACAAAATTATAACGTCCGCAATAAAGAGCAAAACGTCGGTAAAAGACATATACCAGCCGACGCACGCCATATAAACAAGTCCGAGCGCGGTGGCGATAAGCCCCACCGCCAGCGTGTTGATAAGCGTTCCGAAATAATACGAAAGCGATAAAACGCTTCTTTTGACGGGCGTTACCATAAGGTCCTTTTTCACGCCGTTGAATTTATCCTGAACCATTATAAGGTTAGAACAAAACGCCACCGTAACGCAACTTACCGCCAGCAAAGACGAAACGAGCATTGCGCCCACCATTCCGTCTATCATAGAAGAAAGCCCTTCCACCTGAAACCCTTCGGGAATAGCCGACTGAAACATATCCTTATATACTTTGGCAAGAAAAGTCGCATAAAGAACAAGAAGTATAACGGGCGTAATCAGAGAAGAGAAAAACATTCCCTTGTCCTTAAAAAAGAGCTTAACGTTTCTTTTCGTCATTGCAAAAAATGTTTTCATCTTAGTTATCCCCCGCAAGTTTTTTACCCGTAAGCGCAAGAAAAACGTCGTCCATCTTCCCTTTCGTAACTTCAAAATCCTTAAAAATATCGGGATTGTCCGCTATCAGCGTGCGCGCTTCAAGAGTGTCTTTAACCGAAATCCTGAACGCGTCGCGTATCCGCTCGTATTTAAAGCCTAATTTCTTAACAGCCCCCTCTTCCGCATTGTAAACGGTTACAAAGTCGCCCGTATATTTGTTTTTTAATTCCAGCGGAGTGCCTTCCGCAACTATTTTACCAGCGTCAAGAATAACCACGTAATCGGCTTCCGCAGCCTCTTCCATATAATGAGTAGTCAAAAAAACGGTCATTCCGTTATTTTTCCTAAGGTTGTCTACAACGTTCCATAAAAGCCTTCTCGTCTGCGGGTCAAGACCGGTAGTCGGCTCGTCAAGAATTAAAATTTTCGGTTCGCACAAAAGCGCTCTCGCAACGTCTATCCTTCTTCTCTGCCCGCCCGAAAGTTTGCCTACCGTGCGTTTCATTAACCACTTGAAATCAAGCAGTTCGGCAAGGTAATCGATTTTTTCGACCGCCGCTTTGCCGCATATTCCGTAAAGGGACGCTCTCGATAAAAGATTGTCTTTTACAGATAAATTTGCGTCAAGCACGGAGTTCTGAAAGACCACGCCTATTTCGCCCGCAATCTTTTCAAAATCGGTTTCCGCATTTTTGCCGTCTATTATAACTTCGCCGTAATCTTTATCCAGCGTGCCGCACATAATAGAAATGGTGGTGGACTTGCCGGCTCCGTTTACGCCCAGAAAAGCGAACAACTCGCCCTTCCGCACGCTAAAAGACAAGTCATCCACCGCTTTCACTTCCTTAAAATACTTTTTTAAGTTTTTTATCTCAATAATTTTTTCCATATTTCACCGTTAAGATTAAATTGGTTTTTCCTTTTAATAAGTTCTGCTTTCCGCCGAATTTACTTTCCGTCAACTTCTTACTTTCCGACTGTTCTGAAATTTATAATCAGACTATAAGTTAAACTAATTAAATAAAACAATATTTAAGACTATTTTATTTTTCGGAAAGGTCGTCCGCAAGTAGGTTTACGTTGTTTTGTAGTGTGTTTATCGCTTTTGCTACTAAATACCCGTCCGCAATCGCGTGGTTTAACCTTATAGTAACGGGCATAAGCGTTTTACCGTTTTCTTCTCTGAATTTTCCCCAGTTCACTATCGGGGCAAAGAAAAGATACCCGTCGGGAAGTTCTATGCTAAACGAATCGTAACTAACCCACGGCAAAAAAGAAGCGTCAAACCAGTTGGGGTGATTTTCCATATCCAGCATGTATTCGCGCGTGTTTTTTGCAGCGTTAAGGTCGCGTTCTGCCGCATAATAGAACTTTTCGTAGTCTTCGTAATACTCCGAATAAACGGGCGTGCACGTTTCCGTATCTTCATGGAAAACGTATTGCGTGGGATTTATTTTGTCGTAACAAAAAAGTTCGTTCGTATTCCAGTCGTAAAACATTTTGTAATCGTCTCTCGAATTAAGCGTTTTGGCAAGACAATACAAAAAGTTAAAATAAAACTTCGTTCCCGTTTTTTTAGACGCGGCGTATAAACTTCCGACGTCTATTCTCGCCGTCATCGAAACGGAACATTTGCAGTCTTCCGAAAAATGGCGATAAACGCCTTTTCTGTAATACTCGTCTAAATTTATTTTTCTTCTGCTCATAATCGTATGTCCCGGTATGTATCTTATTTATTGTTTTATTTTGTTTCGGCGTCTTTCCACGGTCTTACTTTGTCAAGCCAACCTTTTTCCTGCCAATAAATTTTTTCTTCGGGTGCGCTGTCCCAGCCTTTTTTGTGCATAAGTCTGCAAATGTAGAAAAATCCTTTTATGTTAAGCCCAGCCTTGGGCGGTTTACCCTTCTTTATTTCTCCGCACAACTTATCCGCCATACGGCGTAACTTTTTCTCTATCTTCGCTTTTGTATTGTCGCTTGCCTTTTCGTAACTGTTTGCGTGCATGGCTATACCGAACTTTTTAATATACGGCACGCCCCAACCGCTAACCGAACTTTTAACGGTGTTCAACGTGGGTTTATTACCCGCCCCCGCGCTCGTTGAAAATATAAACGCACGCTTTTTATACGCCCAACTTTCGGGTCTGTGAACCTGCCATATATCGAAAAAGAAATCGAGAAAAGCCTTCATCGGCGCAGAACAGGACATGCAATAATTAGGCGTTGTAAAAACAAGCACGTCCGCATTTTTCATCGCTTCCGAAATAATGGATTTTTCCTTTGCCATATAACACTTGCTCGTATCCGATAAGCAAGCGTAACAACCTTTACAGAATCCGTTCAGGTCTTTCGGTAAAAAGAACTCCGTTATCTCCGCATCGCACTTTTCGGAAATCATTTCCGTAAATTTATGCCCCAAACGGTAACTGCAACCTTTGTGCGTCTGCCCGTTTATGACGACTATTTTCATCTGTTGCCCCTTTTTTAACCTTTTTCTTTTTAAGTAAATCTTAAAATGTGTTTATTCCGAAATAATTCAGACAATCCGATTTTGTTCAAAATAATTCGGTTTTTGTATAAATAACAAAATATAAAAAATACTGTTTAGTACTTATAAAATCAAAAAACCCGAAAAAAATTCGGGCTTTTTAATTTTCTTTAACTTTATGTAATTAACAATCAAGCAAGCGGAAAATGTGATGATTCAGAATCATAGAAATAAGGTCGAGAACCCAAATCAACCATCCGCCGAAAATACGTATTACGCCGGCAATAATTTTGCCTTCCTGAAAACGCGTAACAACACCGCAAAGCCACGCGGTAAAGGGTATTATCGCTAAAATAAGGCTTACAATCCAATCTAAACCGAAATAATCTTTGTTAGATGCCATAATAACACACTCCTAAATTTAATTTGTAGTTTTATTATACTACCAAAAAAGACAATATACAATTATTTTAACAAATTTTTTTATTTTTTTTGTTTTTCAGTAAACTTTTCGTTGCAAAAAATTAAAAAATATATTAGAATATATCACGGACTTAAAACACGGAGAGGTGTCAGAGAGGTCTAATGTGCCCGCTTGGAAAGCGAGTATAGTGAAAGCTATCGGAGGTTCGAATCCTCTCCTCTCCGCCAATGGTAAAAAAACAAGTGCAATTTTATTTGCGCTTGTTTTTTTCTTGTCGCAAAATGCGGCAAGGGGTTACTCGGGTCAATCGTTCCGATTGAGAGGTTCGCTCCCTGGTCGGGGACGACTATCCCCTCGCAAACTCCGTTTGCCTTCCCCTTTTCAAGGGGCGGAACACCTCTCCTCTTTGCCAAGTGAAACCTAAATCGAATACAAAAATGTTTGGTTTGGGTTTTTCTTTTTCAAAAATTCAGGTTTTATCTGCGTTTTTCGGTTGTCGTCGTGCCGTCGTTTCAGTCTTTTCGGGGGTTCGTAGGATAAAGTTCGTATCTATTTATCCGTAGCAGTTGCAGACGGTTTTATGCCGCGAAAGGTTCACGGGCGATAGAAAGGAGTGTGTCAGGTTATCTTACCAAAGGCAAACGAAAAGCCCCTCGGGGCCGTCGGGAATATATTAGGTTGCGGAAACTACTTTAACGCCGTTGTCTTTAAGCGTTTTTTTGTGTTTCGTGGTTTTATATTTATTAGCGAAAACCTGTCGAATTTGTAAACGAGTACTATACTGAAATCGTGTTTTTTGCTATCTTCAATTATCTGACGGAAGTCGGGACGATTGTCGTTAATACCCATCATAGCACGGTCTATATACTCCTTATAATTTTTTTAATTATAATGCTTTCGGCGGCACGTTGTCAACAACGGTCAGATAATTTAATCTTATAAATACGCTTAAATACGCTCGTACTCCGCCTTTATAAATCTTTACGTCTTTACAGGTACCAAAACCGCCTTCTGTTTATACCATTTTTATACCTTTTTGCGCTTTATATCCCGAAATTTTACAGTTTTAATTTAACCGCTCTTCCGTTTACTTTTTTACTTTGCGATTTAATACTTGCAAAATCGGGTAAAATACATTAAACTTTTATATATGATTGTTCATCCCATAAAACCCGTATTCGATAAAAACAGCAAAGTACTGATATTGGGCAGTTTTCCGTCGGTTAAATCGAGAGAAGCGGAATTTTTCTATGCGCACCCGCAAAACCGTTTCTGGAAAGTGCTTGCCGCAGTGTTTAACGACGCGCTTCCGCTCTCCACCGAAGAAAAAAAGCGGTTTTTATTGAAACATAACGTCGCCCTTTACGACGTTATACAAAGTTGCGATATAAACAAGAGTTCGGACGCTTCCGTTAAAAACGTTGTCCCTGCCGACCTTACGCAAATTACAAATCATTCTAAGGTTACTAAAATATTCGTAAACGGCAAAACGGCGGAAAAATATTACAAAACTTACTCCGAAAAAACTACGGGCATAAAATGCGTGTGCCTGCCGTCCACAAGTCCCGCAAACGCCGCTTTCTCATTAGAAAAACTGATTTCCGAATGGCAAGTTATAAACCGCCCTTAACTTCGTCGGACGGTTGATTTTAAATTTTTTATAGAATATAAACGGAAAATTATATAAAAAACGAATATAAAAAAACGACTTATTGCAATAACGCTTTAAGTCGTTTTTTGCGGTATCATATAAGACTAAAAAATTTTTATAAAAATTCCACGGGAACGTTTTTCAGCATGCGTCGTCTTTCTTTATAATCGGGCAGAACGCGGGAAAGAGTGGCATAAAACCTTTTAGAATGGTCGTGCGCCAGAAAATGCGTAAACTCGTGGTACACAACGTATTCCGCACATTCTCTCGGCGCGCCTGCCAAGGCGTAATTAAAGGTCAATATGCCTTTAACAAAGTTGCAACTTCCCCAGCGCGAAGTCATTTTTCTGAATTTTATCACAGGGTAACCCGCGCAGTATTCAGAATATAACGGATAGACTTTTTTACAAAAGGATAAAATTTCCCTTTCCGTTATTTCATTTACCGCTTTAATCAGAATCTGCTTGTTTTTTTCGACGTCAAGCGGGTCCGAAACGTATAGATTTATTTCTCTACCCACGGTTTCCGCACGGTCTTTCGGTTTTTTATGCGCGTTAAAACTGTTTATAACGTTAATTTTATAATTTTCGCCGAAAACGGTAATCGTTTGCCCGTCAACGCATCTGAACTCGGGTTTTCGTTCTTTCGCCGCAAACCTATCTATCGCGCGGAAAATAAATTCCGAATTTTCTATTATAAATTTTTCTACTTTATAAACGGGCGTGCGCGAAGACGCGGAAACTTTAACTTCTCCGTTTTTAGAAACTCGTACGTTTATGTTTTTTACGGGCTTTACCGTAAATTCGTACACTATCTTTCTGCCACCTGCTTCTACTTCTTTTTGCATTTTTGATTTGATAGATTTAATTGTTATAGTCGTTATTTGCTTACTATTTTTTGTCGTTATCGACGGTGAGAGCGGCAAAAGACAGATTGACTAAT
This sequence comes from Bacillota bacterium, assembly GCA_023403375.1. Taxonomy (GTDB): domain Bacteria; phylum Bacillota; class Clostridia; order Christensenellales; family Borkfalkiaceae; genus UBA1259. The sequence goes on along the minus strand of JAEYEN010000108.1, from coordinate 3,272 downwards.
TTTTTAAGCCCTTCTACCGAAACTTTAACCATAAACCCGACCTTTCCCGCACTGAAAACTATTTCGCCAAGTTCTTCCGCGCTTTTATCTATGGTGGTTTTGAATGGCTTTTTCATACCTATCGGAGAACACCCGCCGTGAATATAACCCGTCAGCGGCAAAAGGTCTTTTGAATGAATCATTTCAATCTTTTTTTCGCCCACCGCTTTTGCGCATTTCCTTAAATCGAGTTCTTCGTCTACGGGTATCATAAACACGTAATTTTTCCGCGACGTGCCTGCCGTTACCAGCGTTTTATAGGTTTTATCGTGCGGAACGCCGAGCGCGTCCGCCATCTGAGACCCGGAAAGCGCTTCTTCCGATATAAAAGAAAGCGGCTCGTAACTTATTTTATGTGCGTCTAAAATTCTCATCACGTTAGTTTTGTCCATAAAATTATCCCTTGAAAAGTATTGCTTTTATTCTGCTCGGCTTATTGTTATTTACTGTTTTTTACTGATTTTTGCCGTTTTCTGCTGCGCGTTGCCGCTATTTTTCGTTTGCCAAATCCTTAAATTTTACTTTATGTACGGTAACCGCAAAAGTTTCGCCGCAGGAACATATGCACATATAATAATCTTTTATTTTTTTACAGAAAAAGTTTAATCCGCCGACCTTAAATTTTGTTTTAGTGAACCCCGAAAAGTCGGGTGCTTCCCCTAACGCGCTGATACCTTTACCGTTTTGTTTTACAAAACTTTCTTTTGCCGCCCAGAACTTAAAAAACAACTGCGAATTTTTTTCGGCTAACGCCTTTTCTTTTTCCGTTAAAACTTGTCTGGTGCTTTCCTTTATTTCTCGGATTTCCTGAACGTCTATACCGACTTCTTTATTATAAACCGCGCAAGCCGCCGCGCTTTTGCAGTGCGATATATTAAAATAAATATCGGAAGATACGTTATCTGTATTTTTAATATTTTTATTATCGATATTTTCGCCGTCTGCGTCGCCGTTTTTAGTATCTTCGATAATTAAATCTCTTTTAACGTACGGCTTTCCGCTTTCAGATAAAGTCAAATCTTTTTCTTTAATTTCTCTTTTATATTTTTCTTTAACCGCTTTTTCTAACAACATATAAGCGGTAGCGGAAAGCAACTTGTCTTTTTCTTCCGAATACTCCTGTATTTTGTTCGCCCAACCGCTTTCCGCACGGTTTAACAGCGTTTTGCTCTCTTCTTTTATGTTGCCGTCTTTATCGCAAAAATCGTCGCACACGTAAACGGTTACGGACGAATTGACGGTACTGTCGATAGTGTTCCTGAAAACAAAGAATTTCTGATACAAAAATTCGGTAACGAAATTTATTACCATATTCATAAAGGTAACGAGATATTCGTTCCACCCCGCGGTCGTTGTAAGATAGTTTTCAAGCAGCGTTGACAGCGGTGCAAAAACCGCATAATAACACAAAACCTTTATCATCGCCACGGGCACGTTTGCCGCCGAATGAAAAGTGAATTTTCGGTTAAACGTAAAGTTCCATAAAACCGATAAAACCAACGATATTATGTAACCAACCCAATAATCCCAGTGCAGGACTTCGTTCATAAGCGTAAAAGAGCCTATCTGTATTAACCCTGCGCTTATGGAAAAGAAAGTAAATTTTAAAATTCTTAAAAACTCCGTCTTATTTTTCGTATCGCTCATAAACTATTAAAACTTTCTCCAAACCATTTTATTTACAACGCCCGTAAACGACTGTATGATTTTTACCGTTTTAACGGACGCGTTTTCTTCGGTATAGTCGGGTACTGCCGTAGGATACGCTCTGTCCGCGTTAAGCATAACCGCCAAATCGACCGCGTTTACAAGCCCCTTTTCGTCTATACCTGCTAAAATAAACACACCCTTGTCCACTGCTTCGGGGCGTTCGGTAGAAGTCCTTATGCATACCGCGGGAAAATCTAAACTCGCCGTATGGAAAAACGCCGATTCTTCGGGAAGCGTGCCGCTATCGGACACCACGACGAACGCGTTATATTGCAAAGCGTTGTAATCTATAAAACCTAACGGCTCGTGAAGAATGACTCTTTCGTCTAACTTAAAACCGCTTTCTTCAAGATGCTTTTTGCTTCTCGGATGGCAGGAATATAAAACGGGCATATCGAATTTTCGCGCAAGAGCGTTTATCGCGCTGAAAAGCGAAACGAAATTCTTTTCGGTGTCTATGTTCTCTTCTCTGTGCGCCGAAAGAAGAATATACTTTTTAGGTTGTAATTTCAGCCTTTCAAGAACGTCGGAATTCTTTATTTTATCAAGATACTTGCTTAAAACTTCCGCCATAGGGCTGCCCGTAACGAATACGCGTTCCTTTGGCAAGCCGTTTTCTATCAGATAGCGCCTTGCGTGTTCGCTGTAACAAAGGTTTATATCGGAAATAACGTCTACTATTCTCCTGTTAGTTTCTTCGGGCAGACATTCGTCTTTGCAACGGTTCCCCGCTTCCATATGGAATATGGGGATATGAAGCCTTTTAGCGGCTATCGCCGAAAGACAACTGTTTGTGTCGCCTAAAATCAGCAATGCGTCGGGCATAATGGTTTTCATAAGTTTATATGAGCAATCGATAATGTTTCCTATCGTTTCGCCAAGGTCGCTGCCCACTGCGCCGAAATCCACTTCGGGCGCGCTTAAAGAAAGGTCTTTAAAGAACACGCCGTTCAGATTATAATCGTAATTCTGACCCGTATGTGCCAGAATACAGTCAAAGTATTTTCTGCACGCCTTTATAGTTTCGGATAACCTTATTATCTCGGGGCGGGTCCCTACGATTATCAAAAGTTTCAGTCTGCCGTCGTTTTTAAATTTCACGTTGCTAAAATCAGTAATCATTCTTTTCTCCGTTGATATTTCCGTTATTATTATTGTATCATACTTCTTCCCTGAACGTATCGGGAAAATCCTTATCGAAATTTTCGTTCGCCCACATAAGCGTTATAAGTTTTTCGGTGTCGGATAAATTAGTTATGCTATGCGTGTATCCCGGTAGCATATACACCGCTTGAAGTTTATCGCCGCTTACTTTATATTCGGTAACTTCGTCCGTGCCGATTTTACGCTCTCTTATAAGTGCGGTTCCGTAAACCACGATAAACATTTCCCACTTGCCGTTATGATAGTGGTTGCCTTTTGTAACCGACGGCAAACTTACGTTTACGGACATTTGCCCGCCGCTTACCGTTTTTATAAGTTCCGTAAAACTGCCGCGCTCGTCTGCGTTCTCTTTTAAATCG
>JAEYEN010000088.1 GCA_023403375.1 Bacillota bacterium | reverse complement strand
CTCTATAAGCCCCGGAATATCCGCAATGGTAAACTGCTTGTCGTAATAATCGCATACGCCGAGATTTGGCGAAAGCGTGGTAAAATGATAGTTCGCGATTTTAGGTCTTGCTTTGGTTATCTTGCTTAAAATGGTGGACTTTCCGACGTTGGGAAAGCCTACAAGTCCCACGTCCGCAATGGTTTTAAGTTCCAGAACCACTCTCTTCGTTTCGGTCTTTTCGCCCGTCTGGGAAAAGTGCGGCGCATGTCTTCTGGCATTTGTGAAACGCGCGTTGCCTTTACCGCCGTCGCCGCCGCGTAAAACGGTTATATTCTGCCCGTCGTAGAACATATCGGCGATTATTCCGCCCGTTTCTTTGTCTTTTATAACCGTGCCCTGCGGAACTTTGAGTATCAAATCTTCACCCGACTTGCCGAAACAGTTTTTAGGTCCGCCCGCCGCGCCACTTTCCGCAACGTATTTTGTTTTGTAATAATAATCGGAAAGGTTTGACAAGTGCTTGTCCGCAACGAAAATTACGTCGCCCCCCTTTCCGCCGTCGCCGCCGTCGGGTCCGCCGCCCACTTTGCCCTTAAAGTGCAAAAAGGACGTGATTCCGTTCCCGCCGTCGCCCGCTTTTATTGTAATTAACGCTCTGTCTATAAACATTTATTTTACCTTGTTTTTATTTTTTGAAATACCTTTCGCAATATGCTTTTCGCAAACCGAAGTTATGGGACAACGTTCGCAGTCGGGTTTTTGCGCTTTGCAAAAACTTCTGCCGAGATAAATTAAGTAATGGTGCGCTCTCGACCAGTCGCTTTCATCCAGAATTTTCATAAGTTGCTTTTCGGTGTCAAGCACGCCCGCCGCTTTTACCAGCCCCGTTCTGTTAGCCACCCTGAAAACGTGCGTGTCCACCGCAATCGCGGCGCCGCCGAACGCCACGCTGTAAACGACGTTCGCCGTTTTTCTCCCCACGCCGTCAAGAGTCATAAGTTGGGTTTTATCGCGCGGCACTTCGCCGTCAAATCGGTTTATCAAATCTTCGCACGTTTTAAGTATGTGCGCCGCTTTGGTTTTATATAAGCCGCAGGAGAAAATATATTTTTCTAATTGTTCCTGCGAAAGAGCAAGCATTTTTTGCGGCGTGTCGTACTCTTTGAAAAGATTCCGCGTTACCTTGTTTACCCGTTCGTCCGTACATTGCGCGGATAAAATAACCGCGACGAGCAACTGAAAAGGCGTAGAAAATTCAAGCGCAGGCTTGTCCGAAAATACGCCCGAAAGCGTATTTACGATATTTTTTGCTTTTGTTTTTTCCATTTCAGAACTATCTTAACAAAAAGTAGCAAAAATTACAAGCGTTTTCGGGCTACTCGCTAAATGCTTTTGACAAACCTTTTTCCGCCGAGAGAAGTAACGAGAAAAAAACCTGCGAAAGATTTTAAGTTAGCGGCTCTCAGCGCGTTTTTAATAAGCGATAACATACCCCTTTGGGTTTTTACGGACAAGCCGCAACCCACGCCCGCTTCTTTCGGCGTGGAAATTATCTCGGCGTTTACCCCGTGCGATTTTAAAAATGCGGAAAAAGCCACCGCGTCCGACCGCGAACGGAAAGCGCATGCAATGTATTCCATAAATAATTTCTCCTTTGCATAATATCTCGGCTTTACTTATAAAATATATTACATAATATTCTTCGGAATAAAATTTAGTGATATATAAGGGAGAAAAAAATGATTTATTTCGACAATGCGGCGACAGTCGGGTTCAGACCCAGAGCGGTAACCGAAACGGTAGAAAACGTTATCAGATACCTTTCCGCAAACCCCGGCAGAAGCGGACACAGACTTTCGGTAACGGGCGCGGAAATGGTTTACGATTGCAGAAAGGTTTTAGCCGAAATGTTTTCGGCAACCCCCGACAGAGTGATTTTTACCAAAAATTGCACCGAAGCGCTTAACGTCGCCCTTTTCGGAACGCTAAATATTGGCGGCAACGTCATCACCACCGTATACGAACACAATTCCGTTCTCCGCCCGCTTTTTTCTCTTAAAGAAAAAGGGCTTATAACCCTTACCGTCGTTGCGCCGAAAAAGGGAGAATACTTTCACAAAACGCTTGCGGACGCTATCGCCCCCGATACGTATATGATAGCGGCGACTGCCGCTTCCAACGTTACGGGCGAAGCGCTTTGTTTTTCGGATATAGCCGCGCTTTGCAAAAAGCACGACCTGATATTTTTGTGCGACGGCGCGCAAGGCTGCGGACACCTGCCCCTTTCCGTTGGCGAATACGACAAAACCGTTATCGCCGTGGCAGGACATAAAGGGCTTTACGGCATTATGGGAAGCGGCGCGCTGATATTCGGCGAAGGCGTGGACATAGAACCGCTGATTTTCGGCGGAACGGGCACCGAAAGTTTTAATACAAGCCAGCCCCGTTGCTATCCCGAAAGGCTTGAAAGCGGAACGTTGCCGCTGCCCGCAATCGCTTCTTTATCGGAAGGCGCAAGATACGTTAAAACAAACTTCAAAAATTTCGGAGATTGTCTTTATTCGTACACCGCCGCGCTGACAGACGGGCTTAAATCGGAAAAGAACGTTACTCTTTATTCAAACCCTAACCGTTCGGGGATAGTTTCCTTTTCAATTAAAGACGTGCCGTCCGCCGAAGCCGCCGATATTCTTAATAAGGAATACGACGTGGCGGTTCGCGGCGGACTTCACTGCGCGCCGCTTATACATAAATTTTTAGGGACCGACAAAGAAGGTCTTGTAAGGGCGAGCCTTGCCGTTCAGAACGGAACGCGCGAGATAAACTATTTTATAAAAGCGGTTAAAAACATCGCCAAACGGCGTTTTTAACTTAAAGACGGCAATCGGATTATATAATTTTTTACCTGATTTTAAGTTTTGAGTTTAACTTTAATTCGTTTGTTGCGCTTTTAATTCTTTTACTGAATTTTTTTAAGTTCGTCGACGATTTTTTTAAGATAACTGCGCTTTTTATCGTCTAAAAAGGGAGAAAGCATACTTGCGAATTTGTCAATCTGGTCGTTGGTAAGCGTGCCGTTACGTTTCCCTTTTAACGCTTCTTTATAAATCGCGGAAAGCAATTCGTTCTGACTTTTACCGTCGAATTTTTTTGCAAGCGAATTGACAAGATTAAAAATATTGCCGTTATCCGCCATATTGTCGTCGCCGTGAGATATGTATTCGTTAAAATCGTCCATAAAAACTCTCCTTTAATTAAAGTTTCAATTTCAGTGTATGAATTTCATATACTATAATGTTAGCGGTAAAGTTATGGAAATATTACAATTTTTATTATCTTTCTTTTTAGAAGAATACGGCGGCGGCAAGTATAAGGGCGTTTACGAGTTTTTGAAAGAAAATTCTTTCGACGTGAAAAAAGCCTTTTCCTCGTTGAACCCCGAAAAGGTCGCGCCCATTATCAAAGACTTTATGTCTGCGGGAAAACAAGAAAGCCCCTTCGGTTTTACCGAAGAGGCTAACGGGCTTAATCCCGTTAAAAGTTTTGCAGACGACGAAATAATAGAAGTATTGAACGACTACTTTTCGGCGTGATTGTTTTTGACTTTTGACTTTTTAGTTTTTCAGAAGGTCTATCGCGCGTGAAAGAGCGATATTTTCAGATTTGGTAACCGCATTTTCTCCCGTTGCGGTTATTCCTTTATTGTGGATACAGGTTGCGCCGTCCGGTTGATATATTACGGCGGTCGTAAGTTTTATCGCTCCGCCGTCGCTCAGCGGAAAGGTCGTTTGCATTATTCCTTTTCCGAAAGTTCTTGCGGTGCCGCCCGACAAAACGTCGTTTTCAATAACGACGTATTCTTTTTGTACGGCGTTTCCGTAATAGAGCATTGCGCCCATAAGACATTCCGATGCGGAAGCCGACCTTTCGTTAGCGATAACCGAGATTTTGGAAATAAAATCTCCGAACCTGTTGCCGTGGGACTTATATTCGGTGATTGCGCCTTTTGCGTCTTTCGCCATTGCCACGGTAAACGCTTTGCCCGTTTTTGCGTCGCAAAGCCTTGTCGCTATCCCCGTCAGAACGCTCATATATCCGCCGCCGTTATCTCTTAAATCGAATATGAGTTTGCTTCTTCCACTTTCTTTCATAAAATCGAGCGCGGTGCAGATTTCTCCGTAAGATTCCCCTTCGAACTGACTTAACGAAATATACGCCGTATCCTGCGGAAGCGCGGGGTTACCGCCGTCCGAAACCGTTTTTTCGGGCGTTTTCCCGTCGTCGCTTAAAAAGTAAACTTCCTTTTCGCTGTCCATATAAGTAACGTAAGAAGCGACGTACTTTTCGCGCTTTATCTTAAAACTTACGTTTTCGCCGTTTCTCGAAGCGTTCAATATAAACTCGCTCCCTAACGAAACCTGCGCAATGAAATTAGTTACGTCTTTATAAGAAGAGAACAACGTTTCCTTACCGCCGCGGATTGCGCCGAGTAAAATATCGCCGCGCTCCACACCCGCTTTATGCGCGGGCGAATTCAACGTTACCTTAAACACGGACAAATCGTCGTCCAGAACGCTTATGCCTATCCCCGTGTAGTTTCCGCTGCCGTTATTTACGACTTTTTCGTACTCTTCCTGCGTATAGTAAGAGCAATAATTATCGCTTGCGGAGAGCGAAGACGCAATCATTTTTGAAATATCTTCGTAGTCGAGATTTTTTACTTCCAGCGTTTCGGTGTCTATTACGCCGTAGTTTTTAAGATACCGCACGAGTTCGCCCACGTACTCCGCGTCTTTACCGTTGCTCCAAGCGTTGGTAAAATACCCGAGAGTGAAAGAGCCGACGATTATAAACACCGCGAGAACTATATACAAAGCGCGTAAAAGTTTGTTTTTCCCCTTTCCGACAGCCATATTTTTGCCTTTTCCTTCCCTTTATAAGTTTTTGATAATATATACGCTTAAACTGTTTATAAAATACTATTTGTTGAGTTTGTTTATAATGGTTATCATATTATAAACGCAGGCGTCAGAGAACTTTCTGATGTCCAGCCCCGTGGACTGCTTTATCTTATCCAGCCTGTAAGAAAGCGTGTTTCGGTGAAGAAACATCTTTCTCGACGTTTCGCTTACGTTAAGATTGTTTTCCATAAACGTTTCAGCCGTTTCGGAAATTTCCGCGTCGTTAAACACCGGCGAAGACTTTCCGTCGGTCAGTATCTCGATAATCTCGTTTAGTTTATATCTCGGCAAATCTTCTAAAAGTTTAACCGGCACGTATTCTTTATAACTGTGTATTCTGCCGGCCGACGAAAGCGTTTTCGCTATTCTCAATGCGGAAAGCGCCTGCGAATAGGAGCGCGAAAGTCCCGAAACGGAAGGAATCGTTCCCCCTATCGCGATAAAGGGTTCCACCCCCGTTTCTTCTTCTATGAATTGCGATAAATACTCCGCGTATTCGGTAGACGAGCGATAGTCTTTATACCCGTCGTCGCAGAATTTTATAAGCACGCCCGTGTTTTCCGCCGTCTGCACGAAAAAGTCGTGCTTATTCTCGCCGTAACCTAAAACTATGCTTTTAAGGTCGTCGCTTAAAATCCTTTCGGATACGATAATCATACAATAACACGGCATTTCGGGGATAGAGAATTTTTTAACGTATCGCCTTATCGAAAGCATATTCACTTCGCCGTAGATTGCCGCTCTGTAAAAATCCGCTTTATTATAATCGTTTTCCTTAAACGAATACCCTTCCGAAAGTTCGGATATAAAACAGGCGTAATTATAACTTGTTTTATCGCTGCCGCCCACAACGCCTATGTATTTTTTGCCCTTACCATGCAACGGAAAAAGCGTTCTGTCGTTCTCTTCGTCTGCCACTATTTCGTCGCCGATAGAAAAAACGCGCGCCGCCCTGTCAGTTTCTCCCCACAGATATTCGCCCGTTTCGGAATAAACTGCAACGCTTACGCCCGTTTTGTCTTTTATTGATTTTATAAACTCTTCTAATCTGATATGCATAATAAACCTTTGTGAATTTTATACAACTATTATAAAACGTTTTTGTGCATATTTCAATATGTTTTTTAGTTTTTTTATGCCGATTTTTGAATATTGTCGGAATAATAATTTAAATTATTTTATATGTTTCAAGAAGTGTTGTAACTTACTATTTTACCCCAAGGCAAGCAATCCGTTTTAACTAATAAAATAAACGACGTAGCCGATAATCACTGCCGAAACAAACAGGGTCGCCGCAACGGAGAGCGCCTTTTTCAAGCCTTTTTTGTCTTTGAATATTATTAAAAGTCCTATTCCGCTGTTTGCGCAAAGTCCTGCCATAAGCCCCGAAAAAGAGAGAAAACCCGAAACGTAGCCGCGCGCCAGAATTATAGAAGAAGCGCAGTTCGGAACTATGCCGACGACGGCTGCAAGAAGCGGTTGAAGCCCTTCTCCGCGGCGTAAAAACAACTCTACGTTCTGTTCGCCAAGAGAATAGATTATAAATCCGAGTACCAGATTTATTGCTAAAATATATAAAAACGTTTTTGCGGCGTGATAGAAAGGATGAAAAATAAGCGTGTCGAAAACGCCTTCGTGGTGTTCGCCGCATTCTATACAGTCGCCGCGTTTAGGACAGACGTGTTCTCTTTTAAAGCGGCGCGTAGCGGTATTGATGAGAAGTCCGAAAAACAGTCCGAACAGAATTTTATAAAGAATGATAAGTCCTATATCTTTAATCGGCACGCCCGAAGAGAGCAAAACGATAAGCCCTTCGTCGCTTGTAGATATAAACGCCGCGATAAGCGTGCCTGCCGTTATATACCCGTCGGAATATAATTTGGAAAACATAGCGGACATACCGCATTCGGGAACGATACCCAAAGCCGCCGCCGCAAAGGGCGCGAAACTACCCGAAAGAGCGCGTTCTATTCTCTCTTTGTTCTTTGCGCCTTCTATTATTTCCATTAAAACGTAAACCAAAAACAAAAACGGAAAAACTACCAGGCTGTCTTTGATTGCGTCGAAAATCATCTCGCTCATTTTTTCTTGCTCTTAACTCTTTTAATCCCGATTTTTTTAATATTTTTATCTTTTGTTTTCTTTTATATTCCGTATATATATTTTACCACAAAAAAACAAAAAGCCAAGTCTTATTAACTCGGCTTTTATATTTTTTTGTTTTTTTAAGGTTTATTCGTTCCAGGGTTCCTTTTCCGCGTCTTCCTTAACTTCTTCAATAACTTCCGTTTCGGCTGTCGCAGGTTCGGGCTGCGCTTCCGCTTCGGCGTTGAAGGCGTTTTCGTCTGCGGTTGCGTTTTCTACCGTTTCGGTTTCTTCAACGACTACGACTTCTTCGTTTTCCACGATTTCCGCTTCGCCTTTATTTTTACGGTTGCGTTTTTCCCTCTTTTTCTCTTCAATCGCGGCGATTTTAGCGGCTTCTTCCGCTGCTTCCGCTTCTTTCTCGGCGCGTTTTATTTCGGCTTCCGCTTCTTTCTTTGCTTGAAGCGCTATAATTTCCGCCTTGTTTTCTTCGGAAGACGCCAGAATGGTAACTTCCGTATCTTTATCGAAGAGATGGCTGTGAACTATATCGAGCGCGACTCTTACGGTGTCGCCCGCTTTGGAATTAGAGTGCGAATCAACTTTTGCGACTATGTTGGAAATATCTTCCGCGATACTCTTTTCGCTGTCGTCCTCTTCGTCTTCTCTTCTCGTTTTAGCATAGAGAATGGTTTCGGAACCGAGCGCTTCTACAACGTCCACTTTGATTTCTATCTGCGGGAGCGCGGGGTTGTCAAGCCACATGTCTTCGTCGTGAATATCTTCCGGTCTGATACCGAAAACGATTTCTTTGTCGGTGTTCAGGTATTTGTCGAGATTGACTATCATATCGACTTTTTCTTTGGGAAGAGCGATTTTGTCAAGACCGAATTCTATCGAAACGTTATCTTCCGTTCCGACTAACTTACCTTGGAAGAAGTTCATCTGCGGAGTGCCGATGAATCCTGCGACGAACTGATTTACAGGGTGGTCGTAAAGGTTCATAGGCGTGTCCACCTGCTGCATAAACCCGTCTTTCATAACGACGATACGGGTACCCATGGTCATCGCTTCTACCTGGTCGTGCGTAACGTAAATAAACGTGGTTGCAAGACGGTTGTGAAGTTTGGTTATTTCGGTTCTCATCTGAGAACGAAGTTTTGCGTCCAAATTGGATAACGGTTCGTCCAAAAGGAAAACCTTAGGTTCACGGACGATTGCACGGCCTAACGCAACACGCTGTCTTTGACCGCCGGACAACGCCTTAGGCTTTCTGTTAAGGTACATTTCGATACCGAGAATTCTCGCCGCTTCTTTAACTCTCTGGTCTATTTCGGGCTTGGGCATTTTGCGAAGTTTCAAGCCGAACGCCATATTATCGTAAACGGTCATGTGCGGATACAAAGCGTAGTTCTGGAAAACCATCGCTATATCTCTGTCTTTGGGCGCTTTGTTGTTTACAAGGTCGCCGTCGATGTAAAGTTCGCCCGAAGAGATTTCTTCAAGTCCCGCTATCATACGAAGCGTGGTGGACTTTCCGCAACCGGACGGACCGACGAATACTATAAATTCTTTATCTTCGATGTCTAAGTTGAAGTCGGTAACCGCAACCACGCCCGAAGGATAAACTTTATAAATGTTTTTAAGATTTAAACTTGACATATTTTCCTCCTGCCGTTAAGCATTTTTACTATTATATTGTACTACTTTTTATTAAATAAAACATTCGTAAATTTTAATAATATTTGCATAATTTTTTGTGCAATACGCACAAACTCTTTTGCCAACTGACCTTTCCCGACAAAATTCGGAAAAAATCCGCTTTAATTTATCTTTTAATATTTACTCTGTATTTTAATTTTTACCTTTTTTATTTTAATTTTTAACTTATAAGATTTATACTTTAATTTTTAATCCGTGTTTTAACTTTTAATCGATATTATAATTTCAGTCGGCGATTTTAGTATTTACGCCGATTTTCAACTTTGACTGATATTTTGGGGCGTTTAATCGAGTTCGTCTAGCGTTAAAGAGAAAGCGGGCGCAAATTTTTCCAAAAAAAAGTCTATTTCGGGAATTTTTTGCGATTTAAGGTCTTTTTCTATCGAAGATTTTGCTTTTTTAAATTCGGAATTGCCGGCTTTTACTTCTTCCACGCATTTAAGATAAGCGGAAAGCCTGTCCGCGCCTTTAACGAGTTTATATTCGTAACAATTCTCGTCGGGCAGAATATATTTTTCGTATTCTTCCGCAAACCCGTCGGGGAGCATTGCCAGAATTCTTTCGCACGCTTTATGCTCCAAATCTTTATACGCCGTCTTGATTTCGGGGTTAAAGTATTTTATGGGCGTGGGCAGGTCGCCCGTTATAACTTCGCCCACTTCGTGATATTGCGCAAGCAGAACGGTTTTTTCCGTATCGGCATTGCCGCCGAAAACTTTTCTGTTGATTACCGCAAGCGCGTGCGCGATAACCGCCACCTGCTGGCTGTGTTCCATAATGTTCTCTTCCCTTACGGAACGCATAAGCGACCAACGTTTTATATACTTCATTCTATCAAGATAGGCAAAAAATTTAAACATTTCTCTCTCCCTTTTTCAACAACTTTTGTTCAATATCGTTTTTTTGTTCAATAATGCCGTTTAACGATTACGTTGTTTAATGCTATTTATCGATAAAGTTATTTAATATAATTATCGATAACGTTATTTAATTTTTATTAAACGCATATCCGCGCTTTGCCGTGTAAAACTAAAAAAGCGAAACTCCGCCTTAAAAGTTTTCCGCTTAAAAGTTCCCCGCGAAGTTTTTTTATTGTAACACATATTTTTGCTTGACGCAATAGATTAAGTGTGTTAAAATTCGCATATAAAATTTAATATTCGCTGTGGGTGCTTTTTTAAGGCTGAGATTAAACCATTAAAATCCGCAAGATAATTCTTGAAGGAAAAGCAAAAGTAGAAACGTAAATTTTCCGCACCCGTAAAAAGGTGCGGTTTTTTTGTTCCGATTATGGCGAATAGAAGGAGTGTTATGTCTAATTTACTTGACGCATATGCCATAGACGCGTTCTTACCC
>JAEYEN010000106.1 GCA_023403375.1 Bacillota bacterium | reverse complement strand
TTTCCTCTTTTGCTGTGTTTTTCGGTTTTATTGATAAATAAAATTGTTATTTATCAAATTTTAGTCTATTTAAAATTGCAATATACCGCCGTGGCGCGAATTTGTACGACAAAACTATTTATCGTATTTGAAAAATCCTTCACCCGAAGACTTGCCGAGTTTACCCGCGTCGATATATCCTTTAAGCATTTTAGACATACCTTTAAAGTTATAAGGCGCAAGAAAAGACGGAATTTTAACGTACATCTGTACGATATTATAAGCCGTTTTAAGCCCTACCGTGTCTAAAATCGCGAACGGACCTTTGGGTGCGCCCGTGCCGAGCGTCCACGCCTTATCGATACTTTCGGGGTCGGAAATTCCGTTAACGTATAAATCCATACCCGAGAAAAGTAAAGGAACAAGCATAGAATTGAGAAGGTAACCCGATTTTTCTTTATGAACGGGAAGCGGTATCATTCTTATCGCTTTTGCAAAGTCAATTATCTCGTCAAAATACTTTTTGTCTGTCTTGCTCTGCGCCATTATCTCGGTCATATTGTTTTTCCAAATCGAATTAGCAAAATGGAAAGACAGGAATTTTTCGGGTCTGCCCGTATATTTTGCGAATTTAGATGGCAAAAGCGTGGAAGAGTTGGTTACAACTACTGTTTTTTCGGGAAGAAGCGGCGCAAGTTTTTTATAAAACGCGATTTTTTCTTCCAGATTTTCCGCCATGGATTCAATAACCAGGTCTGCGTCTTCAACCGCTTTTTTCATATCGAGTTCGAGTTTTATGCCCTTATATGCCTGCTCCGATTGTTTTAAGCATTTTCCCTTATCAAAGCCGTCTTCATCGGCAATACCTCTCGCCCAATTCTGAAAGGTTTTCCCCTCGTCAGTATCCATAAGTTCTATGGTGTCTTTATAAACTTTTCTGAGATTGTCAAGTTTAGGTTGAGTCCTCCCGATACTGCCTTCGCTTCTCAGCCAGATAGTAACGTCAAACCCGCAATAAGCCGCCTGATAAGCAATCTGGCTGCCAAGCACGCCGCCGCCTGCAACTACTACTTTCTTAAAATCCATAAATTCCTCCTTAAAAATATAAATTTTTATAAGTTTTTATCCTTTTATGCTTTCACTCTTTTTTACATTTTTGCAAAAAACATAAAAATCATACATTATTTTAAGTATATAATACTTTTATCGGGTTGTCAATTTTAAATTTTAACAATTAAATATATTTTTAAAATAAAAAAGTCGAAAATATATTCCGACTTTTTTCGTTTTACAATTCTTTCTGTCTTTTATAGTTTATATTTTTGTTTGTTTAGGCTTATTCTCGCCCGCTATTTGATTAGTTTTATTTTTTATCGCTTATTTTAGCGGTTGGGTCTTTACGCATCAGCGAATATCTTATAAGCCCCATAAAGAGCGGGTGCGGTTTATTCGGGCGGGATTTAAATTCGGGATGGAACTGAACGCCCACAAAAAATTTGCAATCGGGATTTTCCACGGTTTCAACTATGTACCCGTCGGGCGAAGTTCCGCCCACGCACAAGCCGCTTTTTTCTATCTCGTCCCTGTAATCGTTGTTAAATTCGTAACGGTGGCGATGACGTTCGGATATTTCCGTTTTCTGATAACATTCGTAAAGTTTGGTGCCTTTTTTGACTTTGCACGGATATGCGCCCAGTCTTAAAGTGCCTCCTTTATTTACGTTATCGTTCTGGTCGGGCAAAAAGTCTATAACTTTATGCTCGCAAGCACTGTCAAACTCGCCGGAATTTGCGTCTTTGTATCCTAAAACGTTTCTCGCAAACTCTATAACCGCAATCTGCATACCAAGGCAAATTCCAAGATAAGGCACGTCGTTTTCTCTCGCGTATTCGGCTGCCAGAATTTTACCTTCTATACCGCGGTTACCGAACCCGCCGGGAACAAGTATTCCGTCTGCGTCTTTAAGCACTTCTTTAACGTTATCCTTTGTTATCGTTTCGCTGTCGGTCCAAAGAATATTGACTTTCGCGCCGTAAGCGTAACCCGCGTGTCTTAACGATTCCGCAACGGATAAATACGCGTCGTGCAGAGCGACGTATTTTCCGACTATCGCGATATTGACTTCTTTTTCGGGGTGCTTTATGCTCTCCACCATTTTCTTCCATTCTTTAAGGTCGGGCGCTTTGGCTTTAACGCCGAGTTCTCTCAATACCACGTCCGAAAAATGGTTCTTTTCAAGCATCAAAGGCGCTTCGTACAAAATCGGCAGAGTTATATTTTCTATAACGCAGTCCTTTTTAACGTTGCAGAAAAGTGCGATTTTATTGAATATGCTTTCTTCAAGCGGTTCGTCGCAACGTAAAATTATAATGTCGGGTTTAACTCCCATTCCCTGCAATTCTTTAACGGAATGTTGCGTGGGTTTGCTTTTATGTTCGTCCGAACCCGAAAGGAACGGCACCAACGTTACGTGTATAAACAGGCTGTTCTCTCTGCCGACTTCCAACGATATCTGCCTTACCGCCTCTAAGAAAGGTTGTGATTCTATATCGCCTATCGTTCCGCCGATTTCGGTTATTATAACGTCTGCGTCCGTCTTTTTGCCGACGTTGTAAATGAATTCTTTTATCTCGTTGGTAATATGCGGAATTATCTGTACGGTAGAACCCAGATATTCGCCCCGTCTTTCTTTATTAAGAACGTTCCAGAAAACTTTACCGGTTGTAAGGTTAGAATATTTGTTTAAGTTTTCGTCTATAAACCTTTCGTAATGCCCAAGGTCCAAATCGGTTTCCGCGCCGTCTTCGGTAACGAAAACTTCGCCGTGCTGATAAGGACTCATCGTGCCGGGGTCTACGTTTATATACGGGTCGAGTTTCTGCGCCGCAACTTTAAGTCCCCTTGCTTTTAACAATCTGCCAAGCGAAGCCGCGGTAATTCCTTTTCCTAATCCCGATACCACGCCGCCTGTAACGAATATGTATTTTTTCATAAGCAAACCTCTGAAATTTTTGTAAAATGTATGTAAATTTTTTATCTTTCCCGATGTTCTAATTTTTTAAGTTCTAAACAAGTTAAGTTCCGATATTATTAAACATTATTAACTAACCGCCATATATTTTTTACTAATCGCCGTAAGTTTTTATAATATCCCAAGCGACCGCGCTTTTCTTCACGCACCTGTCCATCGCTTGTTTTTCGATATATTTATGCGCCTGTTCTTCACTGAAAGACATTTTGGTTATCAGAAGAAGTTTTGCTCTTCCGACAAGTTTTATCTCTTCCATTTTATCTTTTAAACTTTGCGTTTTTTTGATAAGCCCTTTAAGCCTTTCGTTCGTTGCCACGGCAAGTCGAAGTCCTTGCCTGAAAGTTTGTACGGACAGCGGTTTCATCATACAGTAAACGCCGATTTTTTCCATACCGAAACTGACGTCTTCATACACGTCTTGTTTTACAAGCATAATCACGCCCGCATAACTGTCTTTAACAATGTTTTCGGCAAGTTCCGTACCGAATTCGTCTTTTAAAGGAGCATTGATTAAAACTATTTCGTAATCCCTTTCAAGCAATTTCTGTTTTGCTTCCGTCGCGCTGACTGCAACGTCCTTTTCAAAGTTTTTTCCAAAACTTTTATCAAAAAAA
>JAEYEN010000123.1 GCA_023403375.1 Bacillota bacterium | reverse complement strand
TTTACGGCGCGCCTTTACTCGCCAAATATTTCAAGTCCCGTATGGACGAAAACTGGGCGGTTGTTTCCCCCGACGTGGGAAGCGTGGGAAGAGCGAGAAACTTCGCTTCGAGAGTAAACGCCCCCATAGCGATTGTGGACAAGCGTCGTCCCAAAGCAAACCAGATAGAAGTTATGAACGTTATCGGCGACGTCAAAGGCAAAACATGCCTTATGGTAGACGATATGATAGATACCGCAGGCACGATAGTTCAGGGTGCGGAAGCGCTTGTTAAAAACGGTGCGAAAGAAGTTTTCGCTTGTTGCACGCACGGCGTTTTCTCCGGTCCCGCAATGGAAAGAATAACTAATTCGCCCATTAAAGAACTTGCCGTTTTAGACACGATTGACTTACCCGAAGAAGTAAGAAACAATCCGAAAATAAAAGTTATTTCGGTTGCGAAACTTTTTGCGAGAGCGATAACGACGGTTTTCTCCGATTCTTCGCTTTCCGCAATTTACGAAGACTAATAGAAAATATACTCAAAGAAAAAGCCGTTCAAAGAAACGGCTTTTTTGGAAAAGGAAATAATGAAACTTATTGTTGGTCTGGGCAATCCCGACGATAAATATAAAAATACCTTTCATAATCTGGGGTTCATGGTAGCCGACAAAACGGCGGAACTTTTAGGCGCGACTTTTAACAAGACGAAATGCCGCGCGTTGATTGCGGAAGCGCGGACGGGCGGCGGCCTTAACGAAAAAGTTCTTATTGCGAAACCGCAGACGTATATGAATCTGAGCGGAGAGAGCGTAAGAGAACTCGTTTCTTTTTATAAAATAGACTTAAAAGATATTTTTGTAGTATACGACGATTGCGATATAGAAAAGGGCGAAATAAGAATAAGAGAAAAGGGTTCCGCCGGCACGCATAACGGAATGAGAAACGTGGTCGCGCTTTTAGGAAGCGAAAATTTTGCCAGAATGAGAATTGGATTTAAACAGGACGGCGAATATAAAATTCCGCTGATAGACTACGTTTTAAGCGGTATTTCGGAAGCGGATAAAGAACGTTTTACAAAAGCGACCGAAAAGGCGGCGAATGCCGTAATTGATTTTGCAAACGGCAAGACGATAGAGTTTTTAATGCAAAAATATAACGGCAAAAATCAGTGATTTACTTATCGCTATAAGATTTTTACCCCCCCGAAAAAAGGGTGATTTTTTGACGCGGATATTTTATGCCTAACAAAATAATACAACTAAATAACGGAAACAATTCGGTAAGCGAATTCGTTTCGTCCGTCCGCCAAGGCTTGCCTTCGGCGGTTTTCGGCGTGGGCGAATCTTTTAAAACCTATCTTGCTTCCGAGATTTCGGGCGAACTCGAACGCCCCGTTTTATACGTCGTTAAAGATATGCTTGCCGCCGGAAAATGCGCAGAATATCTTTCGTGCTATCAGGGAAAGAAAACGATAATAATTCCGCCCAAAGACGAAACGCTTATTTTAAGCAGGGCGTGTTCCAAGGACTCTTTGTTTCAAAGGATAAAGGCGGCGGGCGAGATAAAAGAAGCGGATTTTATAGTCGCAACGCCCGAATCGCTTATGCAGCGTTTTCCGCTTACTGTGGAAAAAATCGAGTTAAAAAAGGATCGTTCTTACGAGCGCAAAGAGATAACGGACTTTCTGGTGCGAAACGGCTACAAAAGGACGGAGAACGTGGAAAGCAAGGGTTGTTTCAGCGTGCGGGGGGACGTGATAGACGTCTTTTCGCCCGACGCCGAATACCCCGTGCGACTGGACTTTTTCGACGACGACTTGGAGAGCATAAAATCTTTCGACCCCGAAACGCGCGAAAATTTAGGGTATACGGACGCCGTTACTTTATTATCCGCCTGTGAGTTTTGTTTTTCGGACGAAGAAAGCGCGGTGCTTTTAAGAGTCCTGAAAGAAGAGATTGCCGTTGCCGATAAAAAGGCGAAAGAGCGGCTTAGAGAGATTTTTTCGGACGTGGAACTTGCCGCGGAGAACAAAGACTACGATTTTCTTTCCGCATTATCGTCCGTTAAAGACGACAGCGTTTTTATAGACAAAATTTTCCGCCCCGATACGGTTATAATTATAGACGAACCAAAGCGCGTTTACGAGGCGGCGGAACTTTACGAGAGAGAGTTTGACGAGCGGTTTAAGTCGCTTTCCGCTTGCGGAGAAGTGTTTGCGATAGAGAAAGACAACGTTTGCGGTACGGCGATTCTCGGCGAAATTTTTAATAAATACACGCTTGCCGCCGTTCAGACGTTGTCGTCCGCAATACCGTTTTTTGCGCCGAAAAAGATAATAAATCCCAAAGTTGCATCCGTATCGGATTACAGGCTTGACATAAAAGAACTTTTTTCGGACGTCAGGAACTGGCTGTACGGCAGATATTACGTTACCGTTTGCGCGGGAACGCCCGAAAAGGCGGAAAGACTTAAAAACGATTTTGCAGTAAACGGCATTTTTGCCGCCACGGGCGACGAGAACGCGACCGTAAATATTATATACAAAAACTTGCCCGGCGGATTTATATTTCACGAAAATAAAAACGTCGTTATAGGAAGCGGCAACATATTCGGTAAGTCCGTTGCCGAAAGAAAAATAAAGACAAAGAAAAATAAATTCTTCACCGCGCCCGTTGCCGGCGATTATTGTGTGCACGAAATTCACGGTATAGGCAGAGTGCTGGGCAATAAAAAGATAACGACGCTTGAAGGCACAAAAGATTATATAGCCGTGGAATACAAAGGCGGAGATATTCTTTACGTGCCCGTAGAACAGACGGATATTTTAACGAGATATCTCGGCGGCGACAAAAAACCCGCGCTTTCTAAAATAGGCGGCAAAGATTTCGAACGCATAAAAAACAACGTTAAAGAAAGCATTAAAAAGATGTCTTTCGACTTAAAACGGCTGTATGAAGAACGTAACGCCTGCACGGGTTATAAATTTGCGTGCGACGGCGAACTTTTCGATTTATTCGTTTCGGCGTTTGAATTTGAAGACACGCCCGACCAGGCCGCGGCGACAAAAGACGTTATTTCCGATATGGAAAGCGGCAAAATTATGGACAGGCTTATTTGCGGCGACGTAGGGTTTGGTAAGACCGAAGTGGCTTTCCGCGCGGTTTTTATCGCGATAATTAACGGAAAGCAGGCGGTTATGCTTGCGCCGACTACTATTCTTGCGGAGCAACATTATAATACCGCTATAAAAAGATTCAAAGACTTCGGCATAAAAATCGCCTGCCTTAACAGATTCAGAACGGATAAAGAACAAAAAGCCATACTCGAACAACTTAAAAACGGGGAACTCGATTTCGTTATCGGTACTCATCGCATTTTGTCGGGCGACGTTAAATTCAAAGACCTGGGACTTTTAGTGCTTGACGAAGAACAGAGATTCGGCGTGGAACACAAGGAAAAAATAAAACTCTTGAAAAAGAACGTGGACACGCTGACGCTTACGGCAACGCCCATACCGAGAACGCTGCATATGTCGCTTTCGGGAATACGTTCGATAAGCACTATCAACACGCCTCCTAAAAAACGGTTGCCCGTTCAGACTTACGTTACCGAAGAAACGGACGTTCTCATCAAAGACGCGTGTACGAGAGAACTTAACCGTGGCGGTCAGGTATTTATTTTATACAACAGAGTGGAGAGTATTTACACGTTTGCGGAGCGGATAAAACCGCTTCTGCCGAACGTCCCCGTCGCCGTAGCGCACGGGCAAATGGAAGAAAAACAACTTGAAAGCAACATTTTAAACTTTTACGAAGGCAAAACGAGAGTGCTTGTTTCGACCACGATTATCGAAAACGGAATAGACCTTCCAAAGGCGAACACGCTTATAGTTATCGACGCCGATAAGTTGGGACTTTCAACGCTTTATCAGTTAAAGGGAAGAGTGGGCAGAAGCGACAGGCTTGCGTACGCATATTTTACTTATAAACGCGAAAAAATACTGACGGAAACGGCATATAACAGGCTTAACGCGATAGTAGAATTTGCCGAGATGGGCAGCGGAATTAAAATCGCGATGAGAGATTTGGAGATTCGCGGCGCGGGCAACGTGCTCGGCGCGGAACAGCACGGGCATATGGATAAGATAGGCTACGAACTGTATTCCAAACTGTTAAAAGAAGAACTTGAAGGCAAAGAAGAAACTATTGCGGAGTTAGACGTTCGCGTTACGGCGTATATTCCCGACGGGTATATCGAAAGTCGTTCCGCAAGAATGGACGCTTATAAAGATATAGCGGAAATCGCGGGCGAAGCGGATGAAGAAGAAGTAAGATTTTCGCTTGCCGACGCTTACGGACCTGTTCCCGAAGAAACGGATAATCTTATAAATATAGCGGTCGTGAAAAACCTTGCGAAAGAATACGACGTTACCAAAATTACGGTAAGCAAAGAGCGGTCTTTTATAGAATTCAAGAACTTCAAGACTTTCGGCGACGAAAGGCTTAAAGCCGCGCTGGACGCTTTTAAAAATCAGACGCGGGTGGTTATGCGCGAGAGTCCGATTGTAGATTTTACGAACGTGAACGGCGGGAAAGAGGCCTTAAAACAGATAAGGAAGTTTCTGGCTTATAAAAACTGAGAAAAAATCTGCGGAATAAAGAAATTCGGGCGCGGAAACGTTCGGGCTTTGAAATTTATTCTGCTGAGTAAAAGCAATAGACAAAATAATTTAAAAAAACAATTGCAATTTTCGGTTATATAGTATATACTTTATTAGTAAATTAGTAAAATGCGCACTTTTGGGAGATATATATGAAAAAATTACTTTTTTCCGTAATAGCGGTTTTAATGTCGCTTATTGTTTCGGTGGCCGTATTGTCGGGGTGTAATCTCGTTACGGTCGACGACGAGAGAGATATGGCGCAAGTCGTTGCGACGGTGAAAATTTCGGACGACGCACCCATGGCGGAAATCAAAAAGAAAGAAATGGTTACCGCATATCTTAATTACGGATATTATTATGCAAACAGTTATTCTACCAAACAGATATTCGAACTTATCATAAACAACCTTGTCAATACCAGAATAATCATTCAGAACACGATAAACGAATTTGACGCGGCGGGTAAAGTCGAACATTCCGACAAAGACAAATGGGATATAGAAAGATACCTTTCCGACGAAGAGATAATAAAGGCAAAATACAACACCGTTAAAACGATGAACGACCTTATCGACAGTTACGCGTCTGAAAGCAGCAACAAGAAGTCCGACACTTACAGCGAAACGGTAAGAACGGTTCCGAAAGACGCTAAAAACGCAGATGACGAAAAGACGGACGAAGAGATGAGAGTTTACGTTGCGGCGTACGAAACAAACGGCGCGGATATCGGAACGGTAGGTTCCGAAAGATATAAAGCGTATAACAAAGTTTTGAAAATGCTCGAAACAAACGGACTCCTTGGCGGAGATAACGTTACCGCAATAAAGGACACGTTGTATTTCAGCGATACGCTTACCATAAACAAAGAAAACATTTTAGTAGATAAGTACAGAGAAAACGTTAAGAAAGAAGCGAGAGAAAGCGTTAAGTTTGACGACCTTGTTTCCGAATATCAGGCGATGTACAACGCGCAGAAAAACTCTATCGTAAATCCCGAAGCGTTTGAAAGCGCACTGTCTAATGCGACGGCGGCAAACCCCGTTGTATATACGCCTTACACCGGCTATATCTACGTTTACAATCTCCTTCTCGGCGCTTCCGACACGCAAACCGCACTCATCAAAGAAATTGACGCAGACCTGACCGACGAACAGAAACAGTTAGAAAGAAGAGAAATTCTTGCTTCCACAAAGATTAAAGATTTACGTTCGTCTTGGATATATTCGGGTTACGATTTCGATTATGCGACTAAAAAATTCACAGGCGACTATGCGTTTTTAGATAATTCCATACCTTTTATGGGCGAAGTAAGCCGTCTCAGAGAAAAGACCGAAACCGAAAGCGCGGTCTACAAAATAGAAAGCGTTAAAGAGTTCGGACTTACCGAATTCTTGGACGAAATGGATAAATATCTGTATTACGATACTTACAGTGCTTCAAACGCCGTAAAAGGCAGTTACGTTGACAGCGCTACAAGCACTTATATTTACAGAGAATATAAAAACGACGACGGCGTGGTCGCAAAAGATTACGATAAAAAGATAAACGAATTGCTGTTTGCATTCTCTACCGATTCCGGTTCGCTTAACACCTATAAAGGTTATCTGGTTACTCCCGAACCCGACATCGGCGGCGAAGAAACTTACGTTAAAGAGTTTGCGGAAGCGGGCAGAAAATTTATTACCGACGGGTTTGGCAAAAACAGTTATATGGTTGTCGGCACCGATTACGGCTATCACGTTATGTTCTTCTCGCAGACGCTTTCGGCTGACACGACTTACGACGGACTTGTTAAATATCTTAACGCCGTAAGCGGCGAAAACAAAACCGCCGAAGAGTGGACCGCAGTTATGAACGACATTGTTTCCGACTGGGAAAACGCCGATACGAGCAGTTATCTCTACAAACTTATCGATTTGTATTCAAACGCGACTAACGTATTGACCGAAAAACAAAACGCACTTATAAACACTTATAAAAACGATACCAAATACGTTGTTAAATACGCCGACAGATATGCGGATTTGTTAAATATTTAATTTGTTTTAATACTTGCGGGGACGAAACGTATTTGTTTTGTCCCCTTATCTTTTGCGTTTTATTTGGTTTTGCTTTTAATATTCGGCAAACCATATGTTTTTGGTTATACGCCAAAGTATATATTACAGAATGTATATTAAAGTTTTCATTTGAATGTTTATAGTTTATTAAAGGATTATGGTTATATTTTTCGATACCGAAACGACGGGGTTATGCCCGGGGAATATTTGCGAACTGTCTTACATTATGCAAGACGGGGATAATATCAAAGGAAAAAACTTTTTCTTTGCCGTGGACTACGTTGAATACGGCGCATTGTGTGTGCACGGATTTTCGGTCGAAAAACTTGAACAACTGTCGGGCGGTAAAGACTTTTCCTGTTTTATAGACGAGATTGAAAAAGACTTTTCTGCCGCCGACCTTATCGTATCACACAATACGGCGTTCGATATAATGTTTATGAGAAAAGAGTTCGAGCGGTCTGAAAGAGATTTTACATATAAAGACAGTTTTTGTTCGATGAAAAAAATGACGCCGATTTGCAAAATACCGCGCGCAAACGGTGTGGGGTACAAATATCCCAAACTTTCGGAATTGTGCTCTTTCTTTTCCGTAACGGAAGCCGACGTAAAAAAGACCTGCATAAAGATTTTCGGCGCCGATTGCGGATTCCACGATGCCAGATACGATACCGCCGCGCTTTTCCTGTCCGTAAACAGGGGAGTAGAGAGCGAAAAGGCTATGGAGTGTATTAAAGGAGCCATATGATTAAACTTGAAACGCATTGCCATTCTTTGGGCGGTAGTAATTGTGCAAAAACACGGGCGGAAGACATAGTTAAAAGATATAAGGCGGCGGGTTACGGCGGTATTGTTTTAACAAACCATTACTGTCAGGTCTGTTACGACGCGTATACGGGCGACACGCATAAACAAAAATTAGACTTTTGGTTTTCGCTTTATAATAAGATGAAAGAAGAATGTGAAAAGGCGGGGTTAAAGTGCTTTTACGGTGCGGAAGTCAGGGCGTTAA
>JAEYEN010000021.1 GCA_023403375.1 Bacillota bacterium | reverse complement strand
GGTTTTGAACCGTAAATTTTTCATAAGCGGCTTTAAGGCTGTTTTGTCAAAAGCGCCTAACATGGATACGCTTGTCGCACTTGCAAGCACGGTGTCTTTCATTTACAGCACGGTAATAACGGTGTTGTTTTATACGAAAACCGTTACAATGCCCAAAGTGTTCTATTCTTCCGGCGCAATGGTGCTGGTTATAATCACGATAGGCAAGTTTTTGGAAGAATTGTCCAAAAAAAGAACGGGCGACGCGGTAGAAAAACTTTCTAAACTCATTCCCGACAGAGTTAAAATTATAGAAGACGGCAAAGAAAGAGAGATTTCGGTAAGCGAACTGAAAAGCGGTATGATTTTATCCGTTAAAAGCGGAGAATATATTGCGGTAGACGGCGTTGTGGAAAGCGGAAACGGCAGCGTGGACAAGTCGGCGATAACGGGCGAAAGCGTGCCGGAAGACGTTTTCTGCGGCAGTAAAATCGTTTCGGGAAGTATTCTTAAAAACGGCTATATAACGCTTAAAGCGGAAAAAGTCGGCGAAGAAACTTTGTTTAATAAAATTATAGAAAAGGTCAAGGAAGCGTCGCTCGGCAAAGCCCCCGTTGAATATTTTGCCGATAAGGTTGCGAGAATTTTCGTTCCGCTTGTCGTCGGACTTTCGCTTTTAACCTTTATCGTCTGGATTGCGGTGAGCAGAGATTTATACGCTTCGTTAAACTATGCGATGAGCGTGCTTGTAATATCCTGTCCTTGCGCATTGGGGCTTGCGACCCCCGTTGCCGTAACGGTTGCGCTCGGAAAGGGCGCGAGCCTTGGCGTTTTGTACAAAAATGCGGAAGCGTTGCAACGTTCTTCCGAAATAAATACGGTGCTTCTGGATAAAACCTCGACAATAACGGAAGGCAAAATAAGAGTTACTGAGTTTATAAACTTTTCCGACATTTCCGACGAAAAGGTAAAAGGCATAGCGTATGCGCTTGAAAGTAAGTCGGACCACCCCGTGTCGCTTGCGGTCAAAGATTTCTGCGGAGATTACGGAATGAATGCGGAAGACTATATATACCATATAGGTAAAGGCGCGGAAGCGACAATAGACGGTAAAAAATACTATATAGGTAACGTTGCGCTGCTTGGCGAGAGCGCAAAGGCACAGGCGGAAAAAAATCCGCACGGCGTGTATCTTGCTTCAAGCGACGGATTGATTGCCGCATTCGACGTAGAAGACGGACTTAAAGAAGATAGCACAAAGACGATAGAAGAACTTAAAAATCAAGGCATAACGGTTGCTATGATTACGGGCGACAGTTACGTTACGGCTGAAAAAATAGCGAAAAGGGCGGATATTGACGAGTTCTATGCAGAAGTGCTGCCCGACGGAAAGGCCGACGTGGTTAAAAAATTCAACGACGCGGGGAAAACGACCGCGTTTGTCGGCGACGGAATAAACGACAGCCCCGCACTTAAAACGGCGAAACTCGGTATCGCGATAGGCGAAGGAACGGACGTTGCGATAGACAGCGCCGACGTGGTTATCGTCGGCGGTAAACTAAGCGGCGTGGAAAACGCGATAGGGCTTGGCAAAAAGTCCGTGGGGATAATAAAGGGCAATCTGTTCTGGGCGTTCTTTTATAATATGCTCGCTCTGCCCGTGGCGGCAGGCGCACTGTCCTTTGCAGGCATTAACCTTACGCCTGCAATATCTTCCGCTTGTATGTGTTTAAGTTCTTTGTTTGTGGTGCTTAATGCGTTAAGAATTAACGGTTATAAAAAAATAAAAAAAGAAAATAAAAAAGGAGATACGGATATGAAAAATAAAAATCAGGTCAAACTTAAAATCGAAGGCATGATGTGCAATCACTGCGCCGCCAAAGTAAAAGGTATTCTTGAAAACAACGGCATTGCAGACGCAGATATAAATTTAAGAAAAAAACTTGCTACGTTTACTTTGACGGACGGCGCGGACTTAAACGTTATCTGTGAAAAGATAAACGAAGCGGGCTATAAAGCAATAGCAAAATAACTATAAAGTAATAGAAAAAAATCTTTGTTATAATTCAGAATTCCCCGAGTTTTTAAACAAATCGGATTTCAAGGATTAAATTAAACGCTTTATAGATTAAATTAAACGTTTTAAGATTAAAACATTTAATATTAAAACAAACGTTATATTAAAGTTATAAAAAAGACCGACGAGATTTTCGTCGGTCTTTTTTCGGGCCTTTTTCGTTTTTTCGTTTTTTTTAGCCTTTTTTATACTTTTCTTTGTTCTTTTCCGGACCCTTTTCGGGGTTTTCTTAAATTAAATTTCAGTTCTCGTAAATACGCTTGCTGACGGCTGATTTTAAATTTCAAACATTGTGCGCGCAATGTAAAAAATATCAAAAAATTGACAATAATAATGGTACGGTAATGGTTATACGGGCTTTTTTTTGACAAATTAGGTCAAAAAATTGCAAATACACTTGAAAAAAAGCACAATATATGGTAGAATTAAACTATTCTAAATACTAACGTTTGACAAAGTGGAGAAAAGATGGCAAAAAACAGTTATAAAGCCGAAGATATTAAGATTTTAGAGGGTTTAGACGCGGTAAGAACGCGCCCCGGAATGTATATAGGAACGACCAGCGTTCGCGGACTTCATCACATTTTATGGGAGATAGTGGATAACGCGATAGACGAAGCGGCAAACGGTTTTGCAAACAAAGTCGATATAGTTTTATATAAAGACGGCAGCGCTTCCGTAGAAGATAACGGCAGGGGTATTCCTACCGATATTCACTCCAAAGCGGGCGTTTCGGGCGTACAGGTTGTGTTTACGCAACTTCACGCAGGCGGAAAGTTCGATAGCAACAACTATAACTACTCGGGAGGACTTCACGGCGTGGGCGCATCGGTTACGAACGCTCTTTCCGAATGGCTTAAAGTAAAAGTATTTAAAAACACCGTTTACGAAATGGAGTTTAAGAGTTTCAAGGACGAAAAGACGGGGAAAATCCGCTCGGGTATTCCTGTCGCTCCGCTTAAAGACACCAAAGAAAAAACTAATAAAAAAGGCACGTTCGTGCAGTTTATGCCCGATAAACGCGTGTTTGAAACCATAGAATGGAATGCAGATACCATTGCGAAAAGACTTAAAGAACTTGCTTTTTTGAATAAAGGTCTGGAAATAAATCTTCACGATGAGAGAAGCGGCGAATATCACCGCTATAAATACGACGGCGGCATAGTGGACTTTGTTAAATATCTGAACGAAGGCAAGACGACGCTTTACGGCGAACCTATCTACGTAAGCGCGGTAAAAGACGGGATAGCGGTAGAATTTGCCGTTCAGCATACCGACGCATACGTGGACAGTCTGTATTCTTTCGTAAACAATATACCCACTTGCGAAGGCGGTATGCACGAAACGGGGTTCCGTTCGGGGCTTACCAAGTCTTTTAACGATTATGCGAGAAGTCGCAATATATTAAAAGATAAAGACGAAAATCTGACGGGCGAAGACTTCAAAGAAGGGCTTACCGCAATACTTTCGGTAAAAATGCATAACGTTCAGTTTGAAGGGCAGACCAAAACCAAACTCGGCAATCCGGAAGCGCGCACCGCGGTGGAAAGCGTTACCGTAAGCGAAATGGACGTCCTGATGAAAAACAAAAAACTTATGAAGACGTTCGACGCCATTATAGAAAAAGCGATGGGCGCGGCGAAAGTCAGGCTGGCGGCTAAAAAGGCAAAAGAAATAGCGCGCGCCAGCAAGAGCATAGAAATGCAGACGCTTGTCGGCAAACTTGCTTCTTGCAGCGGAAGAAAACCCGAACTCAACGAATTGTTTATCGTCGAAGGCGACTCCGCCGGCGGCAGCGCAAAACAGGCGAGAGTAAGACAATTTCAAGCCATTCTGCCGTTGCGCGGCAAACCGCTTAACGTAGAAAAGAAAAAACTTGACCAAATACTTCAAAACGAAGAAATAAGGACGATAATATCCGCGCTCGGCACGGGCATTGGTCAGGAATTCAGTATAGAAGACCTTAAATTCCACAAGGTCATAATTTTGTCCGATGCCGACCAGGACGGCGCGCACATCCGTGCGATACTTCTTACTTTCTTTTTCAGATATATGCGTGAACTGATAAACGAAGGGCACGTTTATATTGGTATGCCGCCGCTTTATAAAGTTTATAAGGGCAACGTGGAAGAGTATGCGTACGACGATACCGAACTCGCTTCCAAAATTCAGAAAGTGGGCAAAGGATACAGTATTCAGCGTTATAAAGGTCTGGGCGAAATGGACCCCTCGCAACTTTGGGAAACGACTATGGACCCCAAAACCCGTTCGCTTATGCAGGTAACGATAGACGACGCGGCGGAAGCGGACAGAATAATAACCGTTCTTATGGGCGATGAAGTCGCTTCCAGAAAACAGTATATTTTCGAACACGCAAACTTTAACAAAGAAGATAATTTTGCCAAAATAAAAAAATAAGATTATATCTTAAACGATAAAGCGTCTACCCCCATAGTTCTGCGCGATAATAACGGGTTAAAAAACAAAACCTTGCAACGGAACGTGCGGATAACGGAGAGAAAAACACCCGTGGGCGGCGCTTAAAAAAGATTAACCTTGGCGGGAAAAATAATGGAAAACGAAAAACAATTGATATTAAGTTCACTGGACGAAGTTCTTAAAAGTTCTATGATACCTTATGCGGAAAGCGTTATTCTGGACAGGGCGCTTCCGCGCGTGGAAGACGGATTAAAGCCCGTTCAGAGAAGAATACTTTATGCGATGTACGAACTTGGACTAACGCCCGATAAACCGCACAGAAAATGCGCAAAAATCGTCGGCGATTGCTTGGGTAAATACCACCCGCACGGCGACAGTTCGGTTTACGGCGCGCTCGTTCATATGGCGCAGGATTTCAATATGAGAATGCCGCTCGTAAACGGGCACGGCAACTTCGGTACGGTAGACGGGGATACCGCCGCCGCATACAGGTATACGGAAGCGAGATTAGAAC
>JAEYEN010000100.1 GCA_023403375.1 Bacillota bacterium | reverse complement strand
GCGTACAGCCAAGTGCCGTGCAGATTTTTATAAGCACGTCGGAATTTACCGAAACGCCGTCCTTCTTCATTTTTGCAAGCGTTGCGGGGCTTACCCTTGCGAGCGCGGCGAGTTCCTTGCTCTTCATCTCCCTGTCTATCAGTAATTTGAATAATTTTTTATAACTTGCTGCCATAATACACCTCATTGACTATTTTATTCAATTATACCATATTCCGGTATGTTTTGCAACAGGTATTTGAAATAAATTCAAAGAAGTTTTAATTTGTTTTACTTTTCTCTATTGTCTATAATTTTGCTTTCGTCCAGTCCAAGCGATTTCAGCCACATTTCCTTTTCCGTCTGAATCACGGAATACATCACCTTATCTTTCTCGCAATAAGCCAACAAAAAATTGTAATTTTTTAATTTTGTCCTGATTTTATCGTCCGGATCGTCAACCTGTATTTTCGGGCGGCGGTATTCGTTATACGAAGTCAGAAACACTTTCCAACTATACGCCGCAAGATTCTGTTTCGCCGCGCGTTTGCAATACCTCCGCCAGCAAAGCCTGATTGACGAGCGGTGCTTAACCATCTGAAACTCTTCCCACTTAAAATCGGGAATCAGATACCCGTCTCCCGCTTTCACCCTTTCCGGGAAAAGCAAATAAGCAAGTTCTTTTTCGCTCATTCCGCTCAATTCGTCAAACCCGATACCGATAGCGTTTACTCGTTGCAAAACGCGCCAGACCGTCATACGGGAACAATCGCAAAGCGTAGCGATCTGCGTGCGGTTGTTCCCTTTCAAGTAATATTCTAAAATCAATTTATATTTCGACATAAAATACCTCTCTTTTATCGCCCTCTTTTACCTACAACAGTATATATGGAAAAATGTAACATTTGAGGAACCACCCCATAATTTTAGCACATTTTCCGATTTTTGGCTGTCTTCAAAAGAGTAAAAAAACAGCCAAACTCAAGCGAGAATGGCTGTTTTTCATAAAATTCAGTATTAAAATGCCGGAATTTAACCGTTTTCCGTCAAAAGCTTACGCCCTCGGATTACGGATGTTCGCCTGTGCCGCCGCGAGTCTTGCAATCGGAACTCTGAACGGAGAGCAGGATACATAATCCAAACCGATAGCGTGACAGAATTCGATAGACGAGGGATCGCCGCCGTGTTCGCCGCAGATACCGCAATGAATGTCTTTTCTGGTTTCGTGTCCCATCTTGACAGCCATGCTCATAAGTTTACCTACGCCGTCGGTATCAAGTCTTGCAAACGGGTCGAATTCGTAAATCTTTGCCGCATAGTAAGAAGGTAAGAATTTGCTTGCGTCGTCGCGGGAGAAACCGAAGGTCATCTGCGTTAAGTCGTTGGTACCGAAGCAGAAGAATTCCGCTTCTTTTGCGATTTCGTCTGCGGTAAGCGCCGCTCTCGGAATTTCTATCATAGTGCCGACTTCGTATTTAAGGTCTACACCCGCTTCTTTAATAACAGCGTCCGCGGTTTCTACAACCGTCTTTTTGCAGTAAGCAAGTTCTTTAACTTCGCCTACTAACGGAATCATAATTTCGGGAACGACTTTCCAGTCGGGATGACGTTTGGAAACGGCGATTGCGGCTTTGATAACAGCCTTGGTCTGCATAATAGCAATTTCGGGATAGGTAACTGCAAGACGGCAGCCACGGTGTCCCATCATCGGGTTGAATTCGTGTAACGATTCGCAGAAAATCTTAATGTCTTCTGCGGATTTGCCCTTAGCGTCTGCCAAAGCGGAGATGTCTGCGGGGTCGGTAGGAACGAATTCGTGAAGCGGCGGGTCTAAGAAACGAATGGTAACGGGCTGACCTTTAAGGGCTTCCATAAGTCCTTCAAAGTCTTTCTGTTGCATAGGTTCGATTTTAGCGAGCGCTTTTTCTCTTTCTTCTACCGTTTCGGAGCAAATCATTTCACGGAATTTGTCTATTCTGCCGGGTCCGAAGAACATGTGTTCGGTACGGCAAAGACCGATACCCTGAGCGCCGAGTTCAGCCGCGCGTTCTGCGTCTGCGGGGGTGTCCGCGTTGGTGCGAACGCCGAGCGCTTTATATTTGTCGGCAAGTTTCATGATTCTTCCGAAGTATCCGCTGTTGGGGTCTGCGGGAACGGTTTTAATCATAACGTCGTAAATGTTACCCGTAGAGCCGTCGAGCGATAATTCGTCGCCTTCTCTGAAAATTTTACCGGAAAGTTTGAAGTATTTTTCTTCTTCGTGCATTTCTATATCGCCGCAACCGGATACACAGCAGGTACCCATACCGCGTGCGACAACCGCTGCGTGAGAAGTCTGTCCGCCGCGAACGGTTAAGATGCCTTGTGCAAATTTCATACCCTCGATGTCTTCGGGAGAAGTTTCAAGTCTGACAAGGATAACTTTCTTGCCCGCTTTGCCTTCTTTAACCGCTTCTTCGGGAGTGAATACGATGGTTCCCGCAGCAGCGCCGGGGGAAGCCGCGATACCTTTGCCGACTACGTTCTCTTTATCCGCTTTCTTGAGAGCGGCAACGTCGAACGTGGGGTGCAATAACATATCGAGAGTTTTAGCGTCTATCTGTAAAAGCGCTTCCTGTTCGGTAATCATACCTTCGTCGATTAAGTCGCAAGCGATTCTGATAGCCGCGGCAGCCGTACGTTTGCCGTTTCTGGTCTGCAACATATACAGTTTGCCTTTTTCGATAGTGAATTCCATATCCTGCATATCTCTGTAATGATTTTCGAGAGTTTTGCAGATGTCAAGGAATTGTTTATATACGTCGGGAAGAACTTCTGCCATTTTAGAAATAGGCATAGGAGTACGAACGCCTGCAACGACGTCTTCGCCCTGAGCGTTCATAAGGAATTCGCCCATAAGACCTTTTTCGCCGGTTGCGGGGTTACGGGTAAACGCAACGCCCGTTCCGCAGTCGTTACCCATATTGCCGAACGCCATCATCTGAACGTTAACCGCGGTACCCCAACTGTAAGGAATATCGTGGTCCATTCTGTAAACGTTCGCTCTGGGGTTGTCCCACGAACGGAAAACCGCTTTAATCGCTTCAAAGAGTTGTTCTTTGGGGTCGGAAGGAAAGTCCTTGCCGATTTTAGCCTTATATTCCGCTTTGAACTGATTTGCAAGTTCTTTCAAATCGTCTGCGGTAAGGTCAACGTCGTAAACAACGCCTTTTTTCGCTTTCATCTGATCGATTAACGCTTCAAAATATTTCTTGCCGACTTCCATAACGACGTCGGAGAACATCTGAATAAATCTCCTGTAACAGTCGTAAGCCCATCTGGGGTTACCCGATTTTTTAGCAAGGACTTCTACGACTTCTTCGTTTAAGCCCAGGTTAAGAATGGTATCCATCATACCGGGCATAGACGCTCTCGCGCCCGAACGAACGGAAACAAGCAAGGGATTTTCGTGGTCGCCGAATTTTTTTCCGGTGATTTTTTCGAGTTTCTCGATGTTTTCCATTATTTCCGACTGTATGTCCGCGTTGATTTGTCTGCCGTCGTCGTAATATTTCGTACACGCTTCGGTAGAAATAGTAAAGCCTTGGGGTACAGGCAAACCTATGTTGGTCATTTCCGCAAGGTTAGCACCTTTTCCGCCCAAGGTTTCGCGCATTTTTGCGTTACCTTCGCTGAATAAGTAAACGTACTTCATTCTTTAATTCTTCCTCCAAATTTTTAATATTGCTGGAAATACAATTTATAGCCTTTTTATTTTACACTATATTGCAAAATTTTTCAACCATATTTTTATTTATTTACCGTAAAATTTGTTTTATTGTCGCAAAATTTTATTAGGACAAGATGAAACGACCTGAAATTTACAAAAATCGCTCTTCCTGTTAATCGCTTTTCATTTCCGCTCGTTTACGAAAAACTTAAACGCTTATCGCCTGAGCGAGAGATTTTATCTCTTCGTCCGTTTTGTTCTTTATGTAATAATCCAGAAGCATAAGGCACTTTTTAAGATAAAGCGCGTCGTATTCTTTTCTTGCGGCAATGTTTTTAAGGCAAATAAAGGTATTTTTATCTATCTCTCTGCCGCGCCCCGCAAAACAGTTCGCGCACAGAAATCTCCCCACCGAATAATCGAAGAAAACCTTTTCGGTTTTGTTTTCGCCGCATACCGCACAGTCCGATAAATCAAGCCCGTACCCCGAAAGGTTGAGCATATCCAGAAGATACCCCGTAAGCGTTTCCGCAGGGTCGCGGTCGCCGTACGCCATATTTTTAAGCGCCTCGCAGGAAAGTGCGAAAGACGCGGCGGAAACCATACCTTCTTTAACGAATTTTCTTAAAAATTCCAGAACCGCCGCCCCGCAGAAAAACTTTTTTATATCTTCTCTTAACGGATAAAAACTGTCTATAAGCGTTGCGCCGATGACCGTTCTTCTGTCGCCCGATTTAGAAAAAACAAACTCGGCAAAACAAAAAGGCTCGGCTGCAAATTTGAGTTTTGCGCCCGCCTTTTTTACCCCTTTTATACGTGCCGAAACAGGTCCGTTTTCCAGCGTGAAAATATTTAAAATTTTATCGTTTTCGCCGTAGTTTACGGCAGATAAAGTTATCCCGCGAAGTACTTCTTCCATCTGGTTTCGTCCGTTTTTCGTTATTTTTTCTATTTTTCCGTCAGATTTTTATACAAAAGATAATAAGATACGTTGCCCGTTTTTTCAAACAGTTCCCATGCGGAGTCCGCAGGGTTTTTAAAATCGAATCCGTCCGTTCTTCTTGCCATTATTTTTATCCCCCCAAAGTTATTATGGGGTGATTTTTCAGCCTTTATTCCTTTAACGCCGAATTCTGCGTATATTACGCATATTACCGATTATATTATGATTTTACTATTCTTCCTGACCGTAACCGTATTCTTTAAGAAGATACGCGCTGTTTCGCCAATCTTCTTTTATTTTAACGTAAGTTGTGAGAAAAACTTTTTTGCCTAAAAATTTCTCCATATCCGTTCTCGCAAAAGTGGAAACTTCCTTTATCGCGGAGCCGCCTTTCCCTATCAGAATGGCTTTATGGTTAGGCTTTTCGCAAACTATATCAAGGTCTATATCGTAAGTTTTTCCGTCTTTTCTCAGCGCGAATTTATTTATGATTATCGCCACTCCGTGCGGAATTTCTTTTTCAAATTTGAGCAATATTTTCTCGCGCATTATCTCGGAAATCATAAACTTTTCCGAACGGTCGGATATAATATCGTCCCCGAAAATCTTTTCGCCGTCGGGAAGAGCCGCCTTTAATACTTTAAGCAGTTCTTTTACGTTGCGCCCCTTTCTCGCCGAAACGGGAACGACGGGATAATCGGCTTCTCCGAATTCTTTTATAGTGGAAACAAGCAGGCTTTCGGGCATAATATCGGTTTTCGACAAAGCGAGAACGAACGGCACTTTCAAAGCGGCAAACTTGTTTATAAGTTTCTTGTCCGCTTCCGATATGCCGGCGTGCACGTCTAAAACGTATAAAATAAGGTCTACGTCTTCCGCGGCGTCCGTCGCCGTTTTCTGCATTGCGGAATTGAGAAGATTGTCCGCCTTATAAAGCCCCGGCGTGTCGATAAACGCAATCTGGCAATCTTCCGCGTTATAAACGCCCATTATTCTGTCTCTCGTGGTCTGGGGTTTAGGAGAAACGATAGAAACTTTTTCGCCGACAAGGACGTTGACAAGCGTGCTTTTGCCCGCGTTTGCCCTGCCTATTACGGCGACAAAACCGCTTTTAATCATCGTTAACCCCCAAAAGCGCAAGCGCTTTTTTCTCCATATCGCGCATCTGTTTTTTGTCTTCGTCCGTCATATGGTCGTACCCGAAAAGGTGCATAAGTCCGTGAATTATAAGATAAGTGCGTTCGGTTATTTCTCCGTGCCCGAACTCGGCGGCCTGCTCTTTTATTTTACTTTCGCAAAGCACTATCGAACCTATAAAAATATACTTTCCGTCAAGTTCGGTAGAACATTCTTCCTTGTTTAAGACTTTGCCGCGGATTCCGTCAAGCGACGGATAGGACAAAACGTCCGTAACCTTATCTATTCCGCGCGTTCTCATATTCAGGTCTTTTATGCCCGCCGCGTCCGTAAAAATCAATTCCGCCTTTACGTTTTCCGTCTGCCCCGTAACCTTGTAAACCGCGTCCGCAATTCTATTTAACGCTATCTTTTTGTCGGGACTTTCAATATATAATCTTCCCATTTTCTTTATCTATCTCGTCAAGCCTTTTCGTCTCTTGCCTAAATATCGTCCGTTTCTTCTTCTTTGTTGAAGTTTATGCCTTCAAAACTGACTTTCGGATATTTAACTCTGCTGTGATAAATACCCGTAAGATTGTTTACTACCGTATGAATGATAATGTCTAATTCTTTAAGAGTTATTTCGCACTCGTCGAACTGACCGAGTTCCATTCTGTCGCTTACGATTTTTCTGACCACTTCCGCAACGTTTTCTCTCGAACGGTCTTTAAGCGTTCTCGCCGCCGCCTCGCACCCGTCGGCAATCATTATTATCGCCGCAATTTTGGTTTGGGGTTTCGGGCCGCTGTAACAGAATTGGTTTATGTCTACCTCGCCGTCGGTAAACTTTTTGGCTTTGTTATAAAAATACAGTATAGGCAGAGTGCCGTGATGTTGCAGGCACACGTCCGCAATTTCTACGGGGAGCCTGTTTTTAAGCACTAAATTATACCCGTCCTGCGTGTGCGATTTTATTATGTTCGTAGAAAGTTCGGGCGTTAAATCGTTATGCGGATTTACGCCGTCGCTCTGGTTTTCTCCGAAATATTCGGGGCGACGAAGTTTGCCTATATCGTGATAATAAGCGCACGTTCTCGCAAGCAACGCGTCCTCGTCTATGGCGGTAGCGCAGGCTTCCGCTATGTTAGACACCACTATCGAATGGTTGAACGTGCCGGGGGCTTCGTTTATAAGCCGCCTTATCAACTTTGCTTTATGGTCGGTAAGTTCCGCAAGTTTAAAGCAGGAAACTTTCTTGAATATGGATTCGTAAATAGGTAAGAATACTATAAATATCGCAACCGTAAGCGGGCCCGAACAAGCGGCGCAGATAAGCGAAGTAACGTATCCGTCCCACCCTGCTTCCGCAAGCAGCAGCAGAGCGCACACAAGCGTTGGCAAAGAGATTATCGCAGACAGATAAATAAGTCTTATTCTCGAATAAACTTTGCTCATACAATAAAGCGCGACGACGCCTGCCGAAAACCCTATCAGCAACGCGGAGTACAGCGTTGCGCCCGAAAGGTTGCCCGTAAGATTGTCCGCAAGAAACATTATGATAGAGAATATCGCGTTTATAAACACGGCGTTCTTTCTGCCCGTCAAAAACATAACGGTCAGCGCGCAAAGCGGCAGCGGACGCAAATAAATGTTGACGAATTTGCCGAAAGCGTAACAGATTAAAAGCGATATTTCGAGCACCAGAAAAATCATTTCGGAGTTTTTGGCGTCCTTCATAAAGTTTCTGTCTTCAAAATAGAGATAAACCGCGGTAATTCCGATACACAAAACGACGAAAACCATCGTTTCTATTATTTTATTAGGGTTCTGGAAAAAGGCTTTGAACGTGCTTCCGCCCCTTATCGCGTTCACGTGCACCATAAGCAGAAAAATCCCGATGATTATAATTGCGTTGGCAACGTAAACCACAGAATTCTGCACTTTGTCTTTTACTGTCCATTTTAATATTTTTTCGGACGTTAATTTTTTCTTTTTCATTCTTTTATATTTTTCCCTTTTGTCAGTCGCGCGAATAATCGTTCCTTTAACAAACGCTTATAAGTCGCCTGAACCTGAGTACGGTTTTATACGTATATTTTCCGTTTTCGTTAAGTTTTACGGTCTGTGCGCTTAAAATATCTTTCTCGCCAAGTTTTTCGCGTGCAAAAATTTCCGCAAAAACTTCTTCGTTGTCGTTATCCGAAAAATATTCGCTCTCGTAATCGCAGATAACTACGGCGGTTGCGATAACGCCCAGAACCACCTTTTCTTCCTTTACGGTATATTCGCCGTCCGCAATCACTTCTCCCGTCAAAACGCTCTCTCCCACGGCTTTCCGCGCGGTTCCGCGATAAACTTTTATCTCTTCTATCACTCCGTCGCAGTCCGAAACAAGCGCGCTCGCGTTACCTTTTACTATGTCCGACGGGCGTTCTGAAAGTACAGATTCTATCTCTAAAACATAGCCCTTTTTCACGCAGGAAACAAAAGTCAGACCGTCGTTTTCCGCAAGAATCCCGTTCCCCAGCGATTTTAAGTCTATCGCCGAAAATCT
Organism: Bacillota bacterium; assembly: GCA_023403375.1. Taxonomy (GTDB): domain Bacteria; phylum Bacillota; class Clostridia; order Christensenellales; family Borkfalkiaceae; genus UBA1259. Next base: position 3,398 of record JAEYEN010000100.1, on the reverse strand, counting down.
GGACATTTTTGTAATTCCGTTAGTTTCGAGATATTCCGTTATTTCTCGTTCCAGAACGCTCCCGCTCCCCTTAAACGAAAAGGAAAATATAAAGTCGTTTGAAAACACCGCGACAAAAATGAAAAGCGCGGCGCCAAGCACGGCGCCGATATTTTTTATCAGCCCGAATAACGGATAAGCAGGACCGAACTCGCCCAGCCGTTTTACGTCGTAAACATTATACCACACATTATTTATAATTGCAAAAAATTTTTCGTTATCTGCAAAGTTTATGCCGAAAACTACTTCTTTTCTACCGTGTTTTTTAACGTTTACAAGCGTTATGCCGTTCTTTTTAAGGCTTTCTATAAGTCTGTCTAAATTAAGCCCCTTAACGCGATAGCGCGTGTACAGACCTTTTACCGTTTTGTTAAAGATATTATTTTTCCGCAAATCGCAAGGTCCCCCGCACAATATTTTTTTATGTATAGTTCTTCTCCCGTAACGGTAATCACGGCGCCTTTTACGGAAAATGATATCTCTTCCGGCGTGTAAACCGAAACCCCCGTAACGCTTTCAAAATATGCGGCGTTCATACCGTATAAAACCGCGCGGAAACCCCCGTGCGCAGAAAATAATTCTTCGCCGAAAATTTCCGTCATATTCTCAATAAAACTCATAATTTCATACCGACCTTTTTAGTTTTACGTTGACAACAGATTTTTTATACTCTATAATATTTTATACTTTATAATACTTATGCGGATTTTTTCCGTTTTAGAGTAAATAAGGAGAATATTATGAAAATTGCAGTTATAACGGGTGCAAGCAGCGGAATAGGCAAAAAATTTGCCGAAGAACTTTCTTCCCGCTTTACTTTTGACGAAGTGTGGCTTATAGCAAGGCGCAAAAACGAGTTGGAAAGTCTTGCCGAAACTCTCCCCTATAAAACCCGCGTTATAGACGCGGACCTTACGAAAGACGAAACCAAAGAAAAATATAAAGAACTTCTTTCTCAGTTAAACCCCGAAATAGAATTGCTTATAAATTGCAGCGGTTTCGGTAAATTCTGCGCAACGGACGACGTAGACGTGGACGTAAACCTTAATATGGTGGACTTAAACTGTAAAGCGGTGCTTTATATGTGCCAACTTTCTCTCCCGTATATGAAATCAGGCGCGCGGATAATAAACGTGGCTTCGGTTGCGGCGTTCCAGCCCATACCATATATAAACGTTTACGCCGCGACAAAAGCGTTCGTTTTGAGTTTTTCGAGAGCGTTAAACAGAGAACTCAAAAAAAGAAAGATAAGCGTAACGGCGGTCTGCCCGTTCTGGACCAAAACGGAATTTTTTAACCGTGCGGTTAAAGAAGGCGAAGAAAAGGTGGTTAAAAAATACGTTGCGATGTATGACCCGAAAGACATCGTCCGCCGCGCATACAAAGACGCTATACGCAGAAAAGACGTGTCTAAATACGGCTTTATCGCGCGGTTTCAGGCAGGATTATGTAAAATCCTACCCCATTCGCTTATTATGAATATCTGGCAGAGCCAACAAAAATTAAAATAAAAAACGCTTAACGCAGACGGTTAAATAATTTCTTTGTCGGATACGCTAAAAACAGATATTAAAGCATTAAAACAAATTAAGATAAGGTGGCGGAAACTTTTTATTTTTACGACAGGATTTTTGCGATAAAATTTTTACTACAAAAAACACGGCTTGTTATCAAGCCGTGTTTTTAGTTTTAAACCTTAATTTTATTTTTCTGACTTTTCTTTAATATCTGTTTATTTGCTTTTTCGCTTTTTGCCAAAGGCTTTTGTATTTACTTTTGCCCAAATCAGCCTTTATAAAAGTTTATAAGGCAGCCCTTTATTATTATCTGTTTTTCGTTTTCGGTCAGCGCGTCCATTTTAAGTTTAATCGCGCGTTTTCCGTCTTTTGCGATAACTTCCGCGTCGAATTCTTTATCGCCCTTTTCAATTGCTTTTTTAACCCCCGCGATATAAACGTAATCGCCGGCGTTAAAATCGTTGCTTTCGGAAAGGAACGGAATCATACCCCAATTTATAAGGTTGCTTCTGTAACGCTTTGTAGCGTATTCTTTTGCGATATTCGCAACGCCGCCCAGAACTCTCTGGCAAGACGCGGCTTGTTCTCTCGCAGAACCGTCGCCGGGTTTTATCGAACACACAACGCTGCCGTAAGAGGTAGTGTTTTCGTCGAAAGGTAACTCTTTCGGGAATCCTTCTTCTTTTACCGCTTTTGCACGCCCGACGTATTCGGGATCTTTTCTCGACAACGCAAATTCCGCAAGTTTAAGCGGATTGGAGCGGTACGACGAAGTTTCGCCCGACGGAATAAGTTCGTCCGTAGTGGTTACGGGGTCGTTAAGCACGCTTACTACTTTAAGTAAGAGATTGTCTTTAAGCGCTTCCATTTTGGGCCAGTCGGCAATGTTCGGACCGTAAACGAGTTTTTCTTCTTTACTGCCCTTTCCTACCGCGTTGAACACTCTCGCTCTGTATATCTTGTTATCGAAACGATATTTTTTGATTTTAGCGGAATACTCCAAATCCATTGCGGAAGTTATCGCGCCGCCGCATTTCGCCGTCGCGGCAATACTTCTCGCGTCCATAAGCGCAACCGCCGCAAGTTGACCGTTTGCAGGCTTACTGCCTTCTCTGCTTTCAAAGTTACGCGTGGTGTGTCTTATAGAAAGCCCGTTGTTTTGCGGAACGTCGCCCGCGCCGAAACAAGGTCCGCAGAACGCAGTCTTGATAACCGCGCCGTTTTCCATAAGTTTGCCTATGTATCCGTTATCCACAAGTCCTTTATAAACGGGCTGGCTGGACGGATAAACGTCCAACGTAAATTCGGAATTGTTAATCGCGCTGTCGCCTAAAATATTGCTTGCTTCCGCAATATTTTCGTACATACCGCCCGCGCACCCTGCGATAACGCCCTGTTCGACGTAAACTTTTCCGTCTTTTATCTTATCCGTAAGGTTGAATTTGCCGTCGGGAAGCAATTTTTTACCCGCTTCTTCGCACTCTTTCAGAAGTTCGTACGGACGGGATAAAAAGTCCTTTATCGTGTATGCGTTGGACGGGTGGAAAGGAAGCGCAATCATCGGTTCTATTTTAGACAAGTCTATTATAATGCACCTGTCGTAATATGCGCCGTCTTCCGCTTTCAGGCACTTATACGCGTCTTCCCTGCCGTGAAGCGCATAAAACTCTCTGGTCTTTTCGTCCGTTTCCCAGATAGAAGAAAGACAGGTCGTTTCGGTGGTCATAACGTCTATTCCGTTACGGGTTTCCTGCGAAAGTCCTTTTATGCCGCCGCCTATGAATTCCAGCACTCTGTTTTTAACGAATCCGTTCTTAAAGGTGGCTTTACACAGCGCAAGCG
>JAEYEN010000039.1 GCA_023403375.1 Bacillota bacterium | reverse complement strand
GGAAAGATTTGACCGAAATACTTGAAAAAAGGAGTATATAAATATATAATGAATAGCGTTAACAGATACGAAACCAAACTTAAAGCGGTATTTTTGAAGTTGGTTAAAATGTGCAGAGATACCGAGTCGGCGATAGAAAAGTCTATAACCGCGCTTAAAGAAAGGAACTCTGATTTAGCAAGGTCCGTCATTGCGGACGACGTTATAATAGACGAAGAAGAACGGGACATAGAGCGTGATTGCCTTAATATTTTATTGCTCGAACACCCCGTCGCGGGGGATTTCAGATACGTTTCCGCCGCGCTTAAAATGATAACCGATTTAGAGCGTATTGCCGACCAGGCTTCGGATATTTCCGAACTTTCGCTTCAATTCGGCGACGAATTCATAAAAGAGCCGTTGCACATAGAAACGATGAGCAAAATCGTTATAAATATGGTTAAGGACGGCGTGCAGAGTTATATCAACAAAGACACCGAAACGGCGAAGAGTTTAGATAAAGCCGACGATAAGGTAGACGAACTTTTCGCTATCATAAAAAACGAACTTATAGAGATAATAAAGAAAGACCCGTCCAAGGCGGAACAGGCTTTGCTCTTTATGATGATTGCTAAATATTTAGAGCGGATAGGCGACCACGCAGTGAACATCGGAGAGTGGGAAATGTACGCCGAAACGGGGCGGCACGACGCGGTATAAAAGGTCGGGCGAAAGGAGAATATAATGGAAAACAGACTGATTTTTGCAGTGGACGACGAGCAGTCGATAAGAGAACTTTACGACTTTGCGCTGGAAAGCGCGGGGTACGTCGTAAAGTGCTTTACGTGTGCCGACGAACTCTTTGCGGAATTAGAAACAATCCTTCCCGACCTGTTCCTTTTAGACGTTATGCTGGACGGGGCGGACGGTTACGAGATTTTAAAAAGGCTGAGAGCGAACGCAAAAACCGCCGATATTCCCGTAATTATGGTTTCGGCTAAAACGGAAGAGATAGATAAGGTAAAAGGGCTCAATCTCGGCGCGGACGATTATTTATGCAAGCCGTTCGGCGTTTTGGAACTCGTTGCCAGAATAAACTCCAAATTAAGAAAAATTCAAAGCGTAAACAAGGCGCAGGAATATAAAGGAGTGGAGATAGATAAAAGAGCGCATACCGTTTCCGTTTGCGGACGGCAGGCGGATTTGACAAAAAAGCAGTACGAACTTTTAGAAACGTTTATGTCGGCGGTCGGCAAAACGTTCGGCAGGGACGAATTGTTAGACGCCGTCTGGGGCGTCGATTACGGCGAAACAAGAACGCTGGATATTCACATAGGAGAATTGAGAAAAATAATTTCTCCGTCGGAAGCGCGCATTATAACCGTGCGCGGCGTGGGGTATAAGTTTATATGAAAAACAAAATCGTAATTTTTAATATAATTTTATTAACTCTTTCTATGCTTGCCATATTCTTTTTCGGAATATCCGTAAACAAGAATTCGCATATAGAAGAAGCCGAAAAAGAAATAGTCAAAATAACCGAGATTTATGCGCAGAACTATAACGATAACGTTACCGAAAACGTGCCGCAGGACATCAGGGTTACGGTTATAGACAGCAGTTTCAAGGTAGTGGCGGACAGCGGCGACGAAGCGGTCGTCGGGACCTATCACACCAACAGGGAAGAGATAGAAGCGGCGCTCGGCGGCAATCCGAAAGTCGTTACGCGATACAGCGATTCGCTTAAAAAAGATATGGTGTACTATGCGCTTAAAGTGGACAGGGGCGGCGATTACGTGTTTATAAGAACGGCAATCCCCGTAGAAAGCGTGTCGGCTTACGCGACAAAAACCATTCCCACAATGGTTTACGTGCTGATAGTCGCGCTTACCGTGTCGGTCGTGCTTAGCATTGTCGCCGCAAACGGACTTATCAAACCGTTAAAACAGGTAAAGAAAAGCATATCCGCCATTAACGACGGAGAGTTCAAACCCGTGCTTGCCAAAACGGGCGACTCCGATATAAACGAACTTATCTCCGAAATAAACGACGTGGGCGAGAAACTTCAAAAAAGTATCAAAGCCGAAACGGAAGACAGAGAAAAACTCAGTTTTATCATCAACAACGTTTCGGACGGAATAGTGGTGCTTAAAGATAAAAAGATAGAACTCATAAACAAAAACGCGCTTTCGGTATTCAAAATAAAAGACGCGGCGGGGAACGGGTATGAGATTTTGTCTTCGGACAAAGATTTCTTAGAAAACGTTGCCGCGGCGACGGACGGCGCAGAAAAGTCTTTCTCTATGAACGCGGGCGGCAAAGATTATTTAGTGTCCGCGGCGCCGCTTGACAAAGGCTTTACGGCGATTGTATTATCCGATATTACCGCAGTGGTCAAAAACGAAAGAATGCGCGGAGAATTTTTTGCAAACGCTTCGCACGAGTTAAAAACGCCGCTTACCGCAATCAAGGGCTTTAACGATATAATCGGAATGCAGACTTCGGAAGAGAAAATAAAGAGTTTATCCGCTAAAATAGACAAAGAAACAACGAGAATAATCAACCTTATAAACGATATGTTAAATCTTTCAAGGTTAGAGGCGGAAACGGTTATTTCGCCCGAAAAGTTAAGCCTTAAAGAAATCGCGAACGAAGTTAAAGAAAGTCTGTCGCCCATAGCGGAACAGAAAAAAGTAACCGTTAAAGTTGATGGCGACGGAATGGTCGAAATGGAAAAGGAACACGCGGTAGAACTTGTTAAAAACCTTACGGAAAACGGCATAAGGTATAACGAAGCGGGCGGACACGTCGAAATAAAAATAACCGAAGTAAACGGCAAAACCACGCTCTCCGTAAAAGACGATGGAATAGGCATAGAAGAAGAACATCTTTCAAGGATATTCGAGCGGTTTTACAGGGTCAACAAATCGCGGTCGAGAGAAACGGGCGGCACGGGATTAGGACTTTCAATCGTAAAACACGTTTGCTCGCTTTACGGCGCGGAAGTCGCGGTTAAATCCAAATTCGGTTCGGGTACGACCGTTACCGTAACGTTCAGAAACTAATCCGAAATACGGCGAAAAAAATAAAAAAGGTATGCTATTCGGCATACCTTTTTTTGCAGTTATATGAAGATTATTTTGTAATTATAAAAAGTTTATTTTGCAATTATGTAAAGATTACTTTGTAATTTTTGAAAAATTATTTTTTATCCGTACTTCCGAAACCGCCCGTTCTTTCGCCGGCGGCTTCGTCGTCTACCGTAATTCCGTATTCGGTAAACACGCCTTGCGCAAAAGCCTTGCCTTTTTCTATCGTAAGGTCTTTATCGCCGCAGTTTGTCATTTTAATAAAAATATGCCCTTCGTTGTCGGCGTTATAATAATCGCTGTCTATAATGCCCACGGTGTTGTTAAGCGTCAGGCGGTACTTAAACCCAAGACTGCTTCTCGGAAAAACCTGTAAAAGCCAGCCTTCGCTTATTTTAACCCTTATGCCCGTCGCAACTTTCACGGTTTCGCCGCTTTTGATTTCTATCGTTTCGGGCGCAAAAAAGTCGTACCCGGCGCTCCCTGCCGTCGCCCTTAACGGCAAACGTATATCGTTAAAAGTCTGCTCGCTTCCGCTTTTCAAATATTCGGTTAAAGATACTTTTTCAAATTGTGCAATTTTTTTCATAAAAATATTATACCACTTTTCCTTTGGTTTTTCAACTTATTTATTTCCGTGAATTTAAAAGGTTTATATTGTCAGATAAAGCGCACCGCACGCCGCCGCAAGAGAGGGAAGAGAGATAATAGTGCCGTACAGAATAAACTTCCTGAACGAAAATTTAACGTCGTTTGCGGCTAAAAGTTTGTTCCACATTATTCCGGCAAGCGCGCCGACGGGAGTTATAAACGCGCCGAGATTAGAGCCTATTATCGTGCCGTAAACCGCCGCCGCGCTTTTTCCCGCAATAATTTTTTCAAACAACACGCTCATCGGAATGTTATTGAAAACGTTTGCCGCCCCCGCGGACAAAAAGCCGAATATAAAAGCGTCGTTTTTAGTTTCGGTGCAAAGCGCGGTGAATAGTATTTCGGTAAATCCGTTTCGGGCAAGCGCAAGCACGATTATAAACATAGATATTATAAAGGGTATAAGTTCGTACGGAGCGGCGCACAGAACGCGCCCCGTTCTTCTTAAACTCTTTTCTTTTATCAGCGAATAAACGGAAGTAAAAATTGTCAGACTGCCGAACAATATAACGCATATAAGCCACATTTCCACGCCGATTAAGTCCGATATGGCAAGAAAAATTATGCAAAGACCGAGATGAATCAGGTCGCAAATCATTAAAAACTTATTGGTTTTCACGCAGGACGGCGCATCGGAAGAAGTGCCGTAAAATCCGCCTTGCATTGAGAGATGTCGGCTTTCCGCACGGTTAATTTGGTTTTTACAGAACAAACTTTTTCTGAAAACGACTAAAAGCATTAAAAGACTTGTCGCCCCGCCTAATATTGCGGGCAACCACATAACCGAAAAATATTCCGAAAACGTTACCGAAAAGGAGCCTGCCAGATAAATATTCGTGGGGTTTCCCACTATCAGCGCCATACTCCAACTGTTTGCCGCAACAAATTCGCCGAAAAGGTAGGGGATAGGCGATATCCCCGCTTTTTTACAAAACATTATAACGGGCGGCGTAAAGGTCAGAATTATTATATCGTTAGAAGTGAAAACCGTTAAAACCGAAACGACAAGGTAAAGCGCCAGAAAAAGTTTAAGTCCGCCGCGACTGTGCTTTACAAAAATTTTATCCGCAATGTAAGCAAAGAATCCGGAATCTCCGAGATAGACGGAGATAAGCGTCATAGACAAAAACAAGGCGAGAATTTTTACGGGGTTGACGGCGGACGGCGCAAAAAGTCCTTCCGAAATCTGAGAAAAGGAAATCTGACCCGTACACACCATAACCGCCGCGCCGACAAGACAGATAACCCAGTATAATCCCAGATTGAATTTTTTAATTTTGATAAATGGCTTAAAAATTACCGACGCCGCCATGGCAAAAACGGTAACCGCCGCAATTACGACAGAAACAGTCATATATTAGTGTTCGTTTTCCTTTTGTAACTTCCTATTTAAATTTAACCGAACAATAAAAAGAAACTTAAAAATCAGTTATGAAAAAGCGACTAAAAATTATCCGATTATTAAAAAAGATTAAAAACCGCGCGCCGACAAAACCGACAAAAAAGCAAAAATAACAGCCCCGCGCCGTAAAGCGCAGGGCTATATAAGTAAAAACAAAATTAAGCGCGTTTAGAAAGAACTTCTTTTTCGTATTTGTCGACTTCTTCAAACAGTTTGCAATCGCAAGGTACGTTCGCGCGTTTGCAGTATTCGTTCCACACGTCGCCGAAAGGCAGCATTTTAACCGCTTCCTGCGCCACCATAAGTTCGGTAAGTCTGTTTTCGTCCTGCAATTTTTTAAGTTGTTCGGACGGGATAAGCATAGCGTTAAGCAGGGCTTTCTGCCAACTTCTGAACCCTACCGACCAAGCGGAAATACGGTTTATAGACGCGTCGAAATAGTCGAGAGCCATATAAACTCTGTCAAGTCCGTCGCACCTTACAATCTCTTTCGCCATTTCTTTGGTTTCGTCGTCGAAAATTACAACGTGGTCAGAGTCCCAACGAATGGGGCGTGTGATATGCAACGCGATTTCGGGATAGAAGCACAAAAGCGCAGGTATTTTATCGGAAACGACTTCCGTAGGATGATAATGTCCGTTGTCCATAAGGGGCAGACAACCGTCGTGCATTGCGGCAAAACTTAAAGTAAATTCCGCACTGCCGCAAGTATACGCTTCCACGCCGATACCGAACACCTTGGATTCTACGCAGGGTTTAACGAGATTTTTATCGAACGGTTCGCTTAAAATCTCTTCGATGCTTTCTTTATAACGCATACGGGGACCCATTCTGTCTGCGGGGATATCCTTAAATCCGTCGCCCGTCCAGATATTCATAACGCAGGGAACGCCCGTTTCTTCGGCAAAGTACTGAGAAATGCGGATACAAGCCTTGCCGTGCGCTATCCAGAATTTTCTCGTTTCTTCGTCGGGACTCGATAAAGTAAGTCCGTTTTTAACCATGGGATGAGAGAAGAAGGTGGGGTTAAAATCTAAACCCATATTGTGCTTTTTAGCAAATTCAACCCATTTTTTAAAGTGCTTGGGTTCTAATTTATCGCGGTCGCAGAACTCGCCTTTTTCAAAAATAGCGTAGCACGCGTGGACGTTTATTTTCTTTTTGCCGGGGCAAAGCGAAATAACTTTTTCCATATCCGCCATAAGTTGTTCGGGCGTTCTGGCTTTGCCGGGATAGTTACCCGTCGTCTGAATTCCGCCGGTCAAAGGTCCGTCATGGTCGAACCCCGTAACGTCGTCGCCCTGCCAGCAGTGCAGCGA
>JAEYEN010000036.1 GCA_023403375.1 Bacillota bacterium | reverse complement strand
AATAAAACCGAAAAACACATCAAAAGAGGAAAACTATGCAACATCAGACGGTCTTGGTAATTGACTTTGGCGGACAATACAATCAACTGATTGTAAGGCGCGTTAGAAATCTCGGCGTTTATGCCGAACTTGTGCCTGCGGACATTACGATTGAAAAGATTAAATCGTATAATCCCATAGGTATTATTTTTACGGGCGGACCTTCCAGCGTTTTTGCGGAAGATTCTCCTAAAATAGACAAAGAGATTTATGAACTCGGCATTCCGATTTTAGGTATTTGTTACGGAATGCAACTCACGGCGCACTTACTCGGCGGAAGCGTTGTTCACGCAAAGATAAGGGAATACGGCAAGCAACAGATAAACTATAAAAAGAGCGTTATTTTTGAAGACGTACCCGACGGAACGTGCTGGATGAGTCATACCGACCAGGTTGCATCTCTTCCCGAAGGATTTTCAGTCGTCGCATCTACCGACACCTGTAAAATCGCGGCTTACGAAAACGTTTCAAGAAACATTTACGCCGTGCAGTTTCACCCCGAAGTGGTGCATACCCAGAACGGCAGTCTGATAATTAAAAACTTCTTGTATAAAGTTTGTAAAGCCGACGGCGACTGGTCTATGGGCGATTATGCGGCGGAACAGATTAAAGCGATAAAAGAAAAGGTCGGAAACGGCAAAGTGCTTTGCGCGATGAGCGGCGGAGTAGACAGCGCCGTTGCCGCAACGCTTTTACATAAGGCGGTGGGTGAGAACCTTACCTGCATATTTGTCGACCACGGTCTTTTAAGAAAGGACGAAGCGAATCAGGTTATGCGCGTTTTCAAAGACGGAATGGGTATGAATCTGATAAAAGTGGACGCGGGCAAATATTTCTTAAAACTTTTGCAGGGCGTTAAGGAACCCGAGAAAAAGAGAAAGATTATCGGCAAAGCGTTTATAGACGTGTTCAGCGAAGAAGCCAAAAAGATTGGTAAGGTAGACTATCTCGTTCAGGGTACGATTTATCCCGACGTTATAGAAAGCGGACTTGGCAAAAGCGCGGTTATAAAAAGCCACCACAACGTAGGCGGACTTCCTTCCGTTGTCGATTTTAAGGAAATCATCGAGCCTTTAAGAAGGCTTTTCAAAGACGAAGTAAGGGCACTGGGACTTGAAATCGGACTTCCCGAAGATATAGTTATGCGCCAGCCTTTCCCCGGTCCCGGTATCGCGGTAAGAATTATCGGCAACATTACGCCCAAAAAGATTAAAATAGTTCAGGACGCAGACGCGATTTTCAGAGAAGAAATCGCAAACGCAAAACTTGACAGGGAAATCTGGCAGTATTTTGCGGTTTTAACGGGTATGCGCTCTGTCGGCGTTATGGGCGACGAAAGAACTTACGATTATACTATTGCGTTAAGAGCCGTAACGAGTATAGACGGTATGACCGCAGACTGGGCGGATATTCCGCACGACGTGTTGGTAAAAATCTCGTCGAGAATAGTAAACGAAGTTAAATGCGTTAACAGGGTAGTTTACGATATAACCAGCAAACCGCCGGCAACTATCGAATGGGAATAATTTAGTTCTAAAAATAAATAAAAAGGTAAAAACCGCGTTTTACACGCGGTTTTTTCTGTATGCGACAGGCGATATTCCGAATTGCTTTTTAAATAGTTTAGTAAAGTAATTATAATCGGCTAATAGAAAAGGCATATAGAAAATGTAGATAAATAATTGACAGAATAAAAAGTTATGCGGTAACTTTATGGGAATCAGTAACGATTTAAATATTGGGCGTGTCAGTGCTATGTGCTGGCGTTTATCCAAAGATAAAAATTTCAGAAAAATTAAGTTTGAAGATATAATATAAAGTTAGTTGATTGCAATTAGCATAATAATTTTATTAGTCTTTTTAAAACCATATTCGATTACTGTGTTACGTTATAATTACTACGTTACGTTATAAAAAAGGCTTTAAAATATTTTAAAAGAAGCCTTTAAAAATCAGTTTAAGTATGATATAATATATAAAATAAAAATGTCCTTTGCGGGGTTTGCTGCGGCAAAAGAATTTGCAGAACAAAAACAGGCGGATTTTTATCATAATTTAGCGAAGTCGGCAGAAGAGAGAATGTATGAAAATGCTAAAAAGACCTTGAAGATTTTTAAAGGAGAGTAAATGGACAAAAAAATAAGCAATTTTGAACAGACGGCGTACGTCAGAAGATACGTTCTTACGGAAGGCAAAGCGGCAGGACTTAAAGTTACGGAAGTTTATAACGGTAATTTAAGATTTATGCTTAACGAAAGCAAAGCGTTAGACGTTATGCAGTTGTGGTATAAAGGAGAAAACGTAAGTTTTCTTTCAAAAAACGGATTTTCGACTAAAAACGAAGGGTTTTCGGAACGTTTTGAAGGCGGTATGATTTACACCTGCGGTTTAGACAGTATTGGCGCGAGAGAAGGCTTTGCAGTGCACGGTTCTATACATAACACGCCTGCAAAAGTTGTTGCGGTTTTATCTGATGAAAAGGAAATCAAAGTCGTTGCGGAGATAGAAAACACCGAACTGTTTGGTAAAGACCTGATATTAAAGCGTGAAATCACGACGGAAATAGGCAGCGATAAACTTTGTCTTAAAGATACGCTTATAAACAAAGGTACTAAAACGGAAAATTATTGTTTATTATATCATTGTAATCTCGGCTATCCTATGCTTGACGAAAGCGTTACGATAGACTACGACGGCAGAACGATTGTTCCCAGAACAAAGTATTCTGAAACGCGATTATCGGAATGTAAACGTTTCTCGGCGCCCGTGGATAACGAAGAAGAGCGTTGTTTCTTTATAGAAAACGATTGCCCGACCGTTACGGTAAAAAACAATAATAGCGGCAGGGTTTTTACTCTTTCATATTCCGTCGGCACTCTTCCTAAAATGATTTTGTGGCAGAGCGGCGCTTCGCACGATTATGCGCTGGGGATAGAACCTGCAACGTCTTTTTTAGACGATAAATTTAAGTATGGCGAGATTAAACCGAACGAAAAAATTGAATTTAAGGTGCAATTAAGTCTGAAATAAATCAGTTTAAGACAAAAAAATAAAGAGAGTGTGTATTATGGATTACAAAAAGTTGCAAAACGGCAGCGACATAAGGGGCGTTGCGTTAGAGGGCATTGCGGGACAAGAAGTAAATCTTACCGAAAAGGTTTGCCGAGATATTGGCAGGGGCTTTGCGGTATGGCTTAACAGAAAAACGGGTAAATCCGATTTAAGAGTTTCCGTCGGCAGAGATTCGAGATTGTCGGGAGAAAGACTTTCCGGCTATATTGCGGACGAAATGGCTTTGCAGGGAGTAGAAGTTACCGATTTTAAAATGGCGAGCACGCCTGCAATGTTTATGTCAACTATAACCAAAGGGTTCGATTTTGACGGTGCGGTTATGGTTACGGCAAGCCATTTGCCTTTTAACCGCAACGGCTTTAAGTTCTTCACTAAAAACGGCGGTCTGGAAAGCGCTGATATAAAAGAAATTCTTGCCATTGCCGAAAGCGACGAAAAGACGTCTTTTCCTAAGTCTGTTGTAAAAAGCGGCGAATTTATGGACGAATATTCTCAGATTTTAGTCGATAAGGTGAGAAACGCCACAAAAGAAGAACAGCCGCTTAAAGGATTGAAAGTAATAGTTGACGCGGGCAACGGCGCAGGCGGATTTTACGTAGATAAAGTTCTTAAACTGTTGGGCGCGTGTACCGACGGCAGTTTGTTTTTAGACCCCGACGGCAGTTTTCCTAATCACATTCCTAACCCCGAAAACGAAAAGGCAATGCAAAGCATAATAGGTGCGGTAAACAAAGAAAAAGCCGACCTTGGTATTATATTCGATACCGACGTTGACAGGGCGGGCGCCGTTTTGTCGGACGGCAGCGAACTTAACCGCAACAGAATTATCGCAATGCTCTCTCAAATATTATTGAGAGAACATCCGCATACGGTTATCGTTACCGATTCGATAACTTCCACGGGGCTTGCGGACTTTATAAAAGAAAAGGGCGGCGTTCATCACAGATTCAAACGCGGATATCGTAACGTTATAAACGAAGCGGTAAGGATAAACAACGACGGAAGAGATTGCCAACTTGCGATAGAAACTTCGGGACACGGCGCGTTCAAAGAGAATTATTTTTTGGACGACGGTGCGTTTCTGGTTACAAAACTTTTAATCGAACTCGCTAAAAGCAAAAAGGAAGGGTACACGCTTCAATCGTTGATTTCTTCCCTTAAAGAACCGACGGAAAGCGTTGAGTTCAGGCTGAATATTCTGACGGAAGACTTTAAGGATTACGGCAGAAACGTTATAGAAGAACTTAAACTTTATAGCGACGATAAAGACGGTTGGAAGCCAGAAACAGAAAATTACGAAGGCGTGAGAGTGAATCTCGACAAATCTCACGGAAACGGCTGGTTTTTACTCAGAATGTCTTTACACGACCCGCTTCTTCCGCTTAACATAGAGAGCGACGAGAAGGGCGGCGCTAAAAAAATCGCGGCGGAACTGATAGGGTTTTTATCGGAATTTCCTGCGCTTGAACTTTCTTCGATAAGAGAATTTTTGAAATAATAAACTAAATCGCGTAGAATTATTTTTGTAAATTCTTTACCGATTAAAATTTAAAAGACCGAAACTTTCGGTCTTTTTTTATTGTGTTTTTTCTTTTTTAAATGCCATAAAAAGACACAGTGCGACATAACGGTATACGCACAAATAATTCATATATTTTATTATAAACCATATACATATTATAAAATAAAACTTTTTGCGGGGATAATGATGAAACTGATAGACTTGTTGGAAAACATAGACTTAGTGCAAACGAAAGGCGACTTATCGATAGACATAAAAGATATTAAAATCGATAGTAAATCCGTAACGAAAGACTGTTTGTTCATTTGCTTGAACGGGCGTGGTTTTGACGGACATAATTTTGTTCATCAGGCAGAACTTTACGGCGCTCGGGCGGTGGTTTGCACCAAGCCGCTTTCCACAAATCTTACGCAAATCGTCGTTAAAGACACAAGACTTGCGATGAGTTTAATCGCCGCGAATTTTTACGG
>JAEYEN010000012.1 GCA_023403375.1 Bacillota bacterium | reverse complement strand
AATAAAAGACAACGAACTTACCGGCAGAAAGTTTATAAGGTTTTCGAGATTCGAGTGTATCGACGATATAGAAGTTTTCAAAGCTCTTTTGGGCGCGGTTGAAAAGTTCGGCAAAGAAAACGGTATGGAAATCATTCACGGACCGTGGGGCTTTAACGATCAGGACAGAGAGGGTATGCTTACTTACGGCTTTAACGAGCGCAGTACATACGCCACTAATTATTACTATCCTTATTTTTGCGAAAGAATGGCGGAATTAGGGTTTGAAGACGAATCCAAATGGGTGGAAAGACGGTTCAGCATTCCCAAAGAGTCTTATGAAAGAATAGACCGCTTGGCAGATGCAATAAAGAAAAAATACGGTTTTACCGACGTTGCAGAAACTATGTCCGTTAAAAAAATAATCAAAATTTACGGTGATAAAATGTTCGACACGTTAAATCAGTCTTACGGACATCTGGACGGTTACGTCCCCGTGGAGGGAAAGGTTAAAGAGAACGTTTTAAAACAGTTCGGCACCATAGTAAACAAAAAGTACATCAGTTTCATTATAGATAAAAACGACAACGTTGCGGCGTTCGGCGTGGTTTTACCATCTATCTGCAATTCTTTGATAAAACATAAAGGCAAACTCTTCCCGACGGGGTTTGCAAGCGTGCTTTATTCCATTAAAAAACCGAGAGAACTTGAAATGGCGCTTATCGGCGTGCGAGACGAATATAAAAACAGCGGCGCAAACGCAATAATCATTTCAAGAATAATGAAAAACATCATTAAAGGTGGTATCTGGAATTTAGAGTCTAACCCCACGCTCGAAACAAACTATAACATTCAGGCGCAGTGGAAATTCTCGGATAATACGATAGTTAAAAAAAGACAGACCTATAAAAAGGAAATAGGCAGTTTAATACAGTAAAAAACAGGCAGTTCAATACAATAGTCGGCTTTGGCGTATCGCCGTGTACTGCCCGAAATTTTAATAAAAACATATAAAAAACCGTGTTTTCAGCACGGTTTTTCTTTTTGCCGAAAACACGTCTGTTTTTTGTTTGATTAGTCCGTGGTTAGGCTGTAATTAGTCTGTGATTAGACCGCGGACTTTTTTGGTAAATATATTTTCGGCTTTTACAAGTTTTGCTGAATTCAGACCGAATTCGGTTTATATTAAATATTAAGAATATAGTATTATATTAAAAGTATTATAAAAAAGTATTATAAATTCTCTTGAAAAGCGCGCGCTTTTTTGCTATAATGAATTAGTATAATTTTAAATATAGAGAAGAAGGTTTTTGGCATTATGAAAAGAACGCAACTTAAAGAGATTTTCGAGCACGAAGAAGACTTTGGCGGCAAATCCGTTACCGTTTGCGGGTGGGTTAAAACCGTAAGAGATAGTAAATCTTTCGGGTTTATAGAACTGAACGACGGGTCTTACTTTAAAAACTGTCAGATAGTTTTCGATAGAGAAAAAGTAAGCAATTACGACGTTATAGCGCACCAGAACGTGGGCGCGTGCTTATGCGTTAACGGCAAAGTGATTTTAACGCCCGAAAGGAGTCAACCGTTTGAAATCAATGCGGACGAAATAACCGTTCTCGGCGAATCCGCGCCCGATTATCCGTTGCAGAAAAAACGCCATTCTCTGGAATATTTAAGAACTATTCCGCATCTTCGCCCCAGAACAAACACCTTTAACGCGGTGTTCAAAATCAGAAGCGAAGCGGCGTTTGCCATTCACAGTTTTTTCAACGAACGCGGCTTTACTTACGTTCACACGCCCATTATCACGGGCAGTGACTGCGAAGGGGCAGGCGCAATGTTTCAGGTTACCACGCTGGATTTAGATAACGTTCCTAAAACTGAAAACGGCTCCGCCGACTATAAGCAAGACTTTTTCGGAAAGAAAGCAAGTCTTACCGTTTCGGGGCAGTTGGACGTGGAAAACTTTGCAATGGCTTTTTCCAACGTATACACGTTCGGCCCGACTTTCCGTGCGGAACGCTCCAACACCGTTCGTCATGCGGCGGAATTCTGGATGATAGAACCCGAACTCGCTTTTGCCGACCTTAGCGACGATATGGATTGCGCCGAAGCGATGGTTAAATACGTAATAAAAAGAGTGATGAACACTTGTAAAAACGAAATCGAGTTTTTAAATAAATTCGTGGACAACGGGCTTATC
Organism: Bacillota bacterium; assembly: GCA_023403375.1. Taxonomy (GTDB): domain Bacteria; phylum Bacillota; class Clostridia; order Christensenellales; family Borkfalkiaceae; genus UBA1259. The sequence continues at coordinate 4,040 of JAEYEN010000012.1, read as the reverse complement.
GCAAGACTTAATAACGTTGCCGAAAACGAGTTCAAACGCCTGACCTATACCGAAGCGATTGACATTTTGCTTAAAGTTAAAGACAGGTTTGAGTTCCCCGTTTACTGGGGCGTGGATTTACAGAGCGAACACGAAAGATACTTAACGGAAGAAGTGTTCAAAAAGCCCGTGTTCCTTACCGATTATCCTAAGGAAATAAAAGCGTTCTATATGCGCTTGAACGACGACGGAAAGACCGTTGCGGCAAGCGATTTGCTCGTTCCGTATATCGGCGAACTCATCGGCGGAAGCCAGAGAGAAGAGCGTTTGGACCTTCTTGAAAAGAGAATGGAAGAATGCGGACTTAAAAAAGAAGATTACGCGTATTATCTCGACATAAGAAAATACGGCGGAGTGGTACATTCGGGTTTCGGTCTCGGGTTTGAAAGACTTGTTATGTACCTTACCGGAATATCCAATATAAGAGACGTTCTGCCTTTCCCCAGAACGGTAGGAAATCTCTAAAATTCCCGATAGATTTTTTGAAAAATCATAAGGAAGATTAAAAATTATTCGGATAAAAATAAGAAACGTTCGGATAAAAACGAAAAATCTTCGGATAGAAACAAAAATTATTCGGATAAAAAATTATTTGAAAAAAGTTTTCGGATAAAAACAAAGAAATTCGGGATAGAAATAAAAAAACTACCGCTTGCGGCGGTTTGGAAAGTGCAGAAAAGTGCAAAAAAGGTGAAAAGGGCGAAAAAAGACAGATGAGTATTTTCGATGTGGACGCGTGCGAAGAAAAAATAGGTTATGTGTTTAAAGATAAAATGCTTTTGAGGAAGTGTTTTACCCATTCGTCGTACGCTAACGAACACGGAGAAGAAGACAACGAAATTTTGGAGTTTTTCGGCGACGCTATTTTAGAGTTTGTCGTAACCGACTTTTTGTATTTTAATCGCGGCGGAAACGAGGGCGAATTGACCGCGCTCCGCGCAAAAACCGTATCCAAAGAACCGCTTCTTAATATAATTTTAGAACTTGGACTTGACGGGTATATGCTGCTCGGCAAAGGCCTTAAAAACAATTTTAATAAAGACGAAAAACTGTTTTCAAGTTTATACGAAGCGATAGTCGCAGGGATTTATATAGACGGCGGACTTAACAAAGCCAAAAAGTTTATAGAGCGAACGCTTATAGAAGACTTTATCGATAAAGACAATAAAAGGAAAAGCGAAGAACGCAAAAATTCTAAAAACGGTAAAGACGGGAAAAGCGCATTTCAGGAATACGTGCAGAAAAACAGAATGGGGACGATTTCTTACGAAACGCTTGGCAAAAAAGGACCCGAACATATGCCGCAATACCGTATGGCGGTGCTTCTTAACGGTAAAAGAATGGCAGAAGGCGTTGGCGGCAGCAAAAAGGCGGGCGAAGAACAGGCGGCTTTGCGCGCGCTTGAAAAATTAACGGACGATAAGCAAAACCGTACGAAACAAAAATGCGCAAAGCGGAACTTTCCGAAACGGTCTTAATATGCGGTACGGGAAAAACGGAAAACAGAAACAATAATCGTTTGAAACAAAATCGGGCGATTAAAAATGACTATAAAAAAGGACAAATAGAAAATCAGGGCGGTAAACGGCATTGAATTTTGAGAAAATAGAAGTTTACGGATTTAAATCTTTTGCGGACAAGTCCGAAATAAAATTCGGCAACGGAATAACGGGTATAGTAGGGCCTAACGGTTGCGGAAAAAGTAACGTTGCGGACGCTATACGCTGGGTTTTAGGCGAGCAATCGGCAAAAACGCTGCGCGGTTCTTCAATGCAGGACGTTATTTTTGCAGGCACGCAAAACAGAAAATCGCTTTCTTACTGTGAAGTTTCGTTGTTCTTCGATAACTCCAACAGAATGTTCTCGTTGGACTATGACGAAGTTATAATAACCCGTAAACTGTTCAGAAGCGGCGAATCGGAATACTACATAAACAAACAACCCGCAAGGCTTAAAGATATAGTAGATTTACTGCACGAATGCGGTATCGGCAAAGAAGGCTATTCTATTATCGGACAGGGCAAAGTAGAAGAGATTATGTCTGCTAAACCCGAAGACCGCCGTATGATTTTTGAAGAAGCGACGGGTATCGCAAAGTTCAAGGCGAGAAAGAACGAAACGGAAAGACGTTTAGAGCGTTCGCACGAGAATTTAACGCGCCATATAGACCTTATGGTGGCTACGGAACAGCAACTCGCGCCGTTAGAAAGACAAGCCGAAAAAACCAAAGAGTTCAACGAACTTTCCGAAAAACTCAAATTCCACGAACTCAATACTTACGTTGCGAAAGTGGACGGCGTGGCAACGGCTAAAAAGAAAATAACCGACCGTATAAGCGGCATAGACGAGCAATACGCTTTAAGAGCGGACGAATTAAATAAAGCGCAGGCGGAATACGATAAGATTTTTTCCGATATAGAAAAAGCCGACTTAAAACTTAAAGGGTTGAACGACGAACTGCTTGAAAAACGCGTAAGCATGGAGAAAAACACCGGCGTTAAAAAACTTTACGAACAAAGAATTTCTTACATAGCGGGGCAGGTGGAAAACGCCGAGAAAGAGATTAAAAACAACCTTTCGCTTATAGACGAGTGCCAGAAATCTTTTAACGCAAATTGCGAACAGTTAGAGAACAAAAAAACCGTTCTTTCGGCGGAAACCAAGAAAGCGGACGACGCGGCAAAGAAGTTAATTTCGATAGTGGAAAAAATTTCGCTGGGCGAAGAACTTGCTTCCGCAAATCAGAAGAAAGTTATAGAAAGTATCGAGTCGTTAACTAACGTTAAGGTCAACAAAGGCACTATGACGATAGAGATGAGCAATCTCTCCGACAAAAGAACCGAACTTTCCGAAAAGTTGGACGCGATGAGCGTAAAACGCGAAAAACTCTTTAACGAAAAAGAGAATTCGGACAATAAAATCAACGCGCTGGACAGAGCGGTTTCCGAACTCAAAAACAATATTTTAGAACAGGAAAACGAAGTTAGAGAAGGCAACGAAGCGGTTGCCGCGATAGACAATAAAATCTATCAGTTAAACTCCGTTATAACCACGCTTGTTACGAGAGATAACTTTTATCGCGGGCTGAAAGAAAATTACGAAGGCTATATGCAGTCGGTAAAAGTGCTCTTGAACAACGCAAAAAACAATGCGGAACTCAAACGCAGAATCAAAGGCGTTGTTGCGGAACTTATAAAAGCCGATAAAAAATTCGACGTGGCGTTAGAAACCGCGTTGGGTGCGGCGGCGCAGAATATCGTTACCGCAAACACGGACGACGCGAGATATTTAATAGATTATTTAAAAACCAACGGCATAGGCAGAATAACCTTTTTGCCGATAACTTCGGTTAAACCGAGAGAGAAAAATTCCGCCGTTATTTCCGCGCTAAGGGAAAACGGCGCGCTGGGCGTCGCTAACGAGATTATATCTTACGACAGCCAGTACGAAAACGTTATATCCGCATTGCTCGGCAATACGCTTATTGTAGATACTCTCGTTAACGCAAAGAACATTGCCGACAAATACCGCTTCGCATTCAAAATAGTAACTCTTGACGGCGACGTGTTCTCCACGCAGGGTTCTATGACGGGCGGCGCACGAAAGCACGACAACGTGGGTATTTTATCGGGTGACAGAAAGATAGAAGACAACGAAAAACAACTTAACGTAAAGCGCGACGAAATGACCGCTCTCAAAGCGGAAAAGCGCAAGGCGGAAGAAAAACGCGATAAGTCTTTGGACGACCTTTCGATGTACAACGAAATGTATAACGGAAAGCGTCAGGAAGTGGTTTTAGAGCGCGAAAAACAGTCTAACGTGGAAAAAGCGCTTATAGAACTCGGCGCAGAATTAGAGAACGTGGAAGACCTTATCGCAGAAGTCGACAGGCGTATGGAACAACTCGGTAAAGATTACGAAAGCGCTTCACACGGCGATAAAGAACTCGAAGAAAAGAGAAGCAACGCCAAAAACGACGCGTTAAAACAGCAGGCGGAATC